>NZ_JAHVIJ010000004.1:0-503478 GCF_019801785.1 Phaeobacter italicus
AAAGACCCAGAGACAAAAACCAACCGGTGCACCCTAACTTCCCGGTGCAACCCGCCGATCATTCCCTCAAATATCAACCTCGCTTCACCGCAGTTCCGACCTCAAGGTCCGTCCCGCCGTTCCGTCCGGCACACCGTCAAGCGCCTCAGCGCCGCCGGTGAAGGGGGTTCTAAGTAAAACAACAAACACCCGCAACCCGAAAATGAACAGAAATCAGACTTTTTCCAAAAATTCTGAAAATAGACGCAAAAACAAAGAGTTATACACCCACTTAGATCGTCTCACCCAGGCCTTGATTGGTCTTTGCGAGTTACCCACAGGGCGTGGCTTCAGTCGGTGAGGCACCGCCCTACTATATATAGGGTATATGTGCAGCTTTTCCACTAATCGGCGCGACTCGGGGCGGGCGAGTCGGTCACTGCGTCCAGCATCGACTCGCCACCAAGGGACCGGGATCCCGGGCTGAGCGGCCACGAAGGCTTGGGGGATTTACGCAAAATCACCGCAAAACCGGGTTTGCGGTATAGGTATTGGAAACTATTGTCTTATGAAGTCTGTCATGGGACCGTCATTGCCGTGATGCAGGCTGTGACCCCGATAGACGAGGTTGCCAGATTGCACCTGACCGCGGCGCCACATCAGCTATGACTGACCGGCTTTGACCGAAGGGAGCGGTTTGCCCAAGGGAGGCCAGAGGCGGATCAGTGGGGGATCAGGCGGGCCGAATTTTGATCACGGCAAGGCCCATACACGGCCCTGCCACCAGGACCCGGCCCTGTTTTCTGTTCTGGGCCGGAGCCGTTACATTCATTCCCGCCAGGCAAAACCCGCAGGCGGGCCGCATTCAAGGACATTGGGCGCGATGATCACAAACGGGGAAATTGCCCCCCCTGCCCCCCCAAAGGCCACTGGCGCGCAGACAGCTGGCCTGCGTATGGAGCTGCGGCGGGCAACCCGCGGCGAGCATGATGCAGCAGAGGCCGCCTTTGCCCCGTTTCATGCCGCGCCTGCGCAGCATCTCAGCTGGTTTCTGGGATGTCAGCTGGTGGCGCTGCGCCCGCTTTATGCACTGGCGGGCCGTTCTGGCGCGCAGGCAGAGGCGTTGATTGGCGATCTGTTGAAGGCACTTGAACAGGACTGTGCCGACCGGGGGTGGCACCCGGCGCCGGTCGCGGGCCATGGCGCGCAGACGGGCCGCGACCTGGACGGGCTGGCGATCGACTATCTTGTGCTGGGCTCTCGCCTTGGCACCGAGGTGCTGCGCCGCAGGTTGATGGAAGAGGCAGATGACCCGCTGCCTGCCTATTTCGCCCCTCGCCCGCACAAGGACATGTGGCAGCAAAGCTGCCGTGAACTGGACGCAATCCCCGCAGACAGCCTGCGCGCTAAACGGTTGATTGACGATACGCGGACCGGATTTTCGTTTTTTTACGCCGCAGCGCGCGCCAATCCGATTATGATCGGCACAGATATTCAACCCATTCTTTGACGTGACCAATACGAAGGCCCTGAAATGGCAGCCCAGCACACCCTGACGCAAACAGATTTGACAAATTGCGACCGCGAGCCGATCCACCAGCTGGGTCGGGTGCAATCCTACGGGGCCCTCGTGGCTGTCTCTGATGACTGGCTGGTGCAGCATGCCTCGGACAATCTCAAGGACATCCTGGGGGTGGATGCTGCCAGCGCCATCGGGCGACCGATCAGCGAATTTATCGTGGCCGATGCCTTTACCCGGATCCGCCGCAGCCTGGGGGAACTGTCGGAGCCCGACAGCTCGTTGCGGTTCTTCAAGGTGGTGCTGAAGAACAGGGCACAGTCCTTTGATGTGAGCGTCCATCAAAGCGGCCGACACCTGATTCTGGAGTTTGAGCCCAAGACAAGCGGCAGCCAACGTGATGTCATCTCGGAGGTTTACCCCTATTTCAGCAAGCTGCAGCGCAATGGGGCACTGGCGACACTGGCGCGCGGGGCTGCGCAGGGGCTGCAGGCGATTTCTGGCTTTGACAGTGTGATGGTCTATCAATTTCAGCCAGATCATTCCGGGCAGGTGCTGGCCGAGGCACGGCTGGACGGGCAAAGCAAATATGACGGCATGTTTTTCCCTGCCTCTGATATTCCCGTGCAGGCGCGTGCTCTTTATAAACGCTCGCTGCTGCGACTGATCGCCGATGTCGACGATCCCGGCTCTGCCATCAACCCGCCGTTCAAGGTGGATGGTGCTCCGCTTGACCTGTCGCTGTCGGTCACCCGCTCTGTTTCGCCCATTCATCTGGAGTATCTGCGCAACATGGGGGTCAAGGCCTCTATGTCGGTGTCAATCATGAAGGATGGCGAACTCTGGGGGCTGTTTGCCTGCCACCACCACAGCCCACGCTATATCGACTACGAACGCCGCACCGCGGTAGAGATGTTTGCGCATATCTTCTCGTATGAGCTGTCGCAGTACGAAACCTCTCAGCGTGCGCGGGAGGAAAAGGACATCAACCGCCTGCAGACCCGCCTGATGGCGATGATGGCGGATGGCCAACCGTTTGAAGACAGCCTGTTTTCCGTCTCTCGCGACATTCAGGACGTGATCCCCCATGACGGGCTGGTTCTGTATTCCGACGGGGTATTTCACACCACCGGCACCACCCCCACGCTTGAGGAAACACGCGCCCTTGCGCGGATGCTGGATGGCAATATCGGCAGCACCGTGTTTTCCACCAATCAGCTGGAAACCATTCATCCGCCCGCACAGGATTATGTGGAACGCTGCGCAGGCATTCTCGCCATTCCGATTTCCAAACGACCACGGGACTATCTTGTCCTGTGTCGCCGCAATATCAGCCAGACGGTCAGTTGGGCGGGCGATCCGACCAAACCGATGTCGATCGGGCCCAATGGGGTCAGGCTCACCCCGAGAAAGAGCTTTGAGGTCTGGAAGGAAACTGTCGAATGGCGTTGCTCCCCCTGGAGTGATGTGAACCTCTATGCCGCCAACCTGCTGCGGACCGTTCTGCTTGAGATTTTTCTCAAGGTGACAGAGGCGGCCAATGCCGAAAGAAAACGGGCGCAGGAACAGCAGCAGCTGCTCATTGCCGAGCTCAATCACCGGGTGCGCAACATCCTGAACTTGATGCGGGGTCTCGTCAGCCAGACAAAAGGGTCGGCGCGCACATTGTCGGAATTCACCGACAACTTGGATGGGCGCATCCATTCACTGGCCCGCGCCCACGACCAGCTGACCAGCGAACGCTGGGTTCCTGCCTCTTTGCGCACGCTGATCGAATGCGAGCTGGAGGCCTATGCCGAACAGAGCGACACAAAAATGCACATCACCGGCCCTGATGTGCTGATCACCCCGACCGCCTACACCACGCTGGCGCTGGTTTTGCATGAATTGACCACAAACTCGGTCAAGCATGGCGCGCTCGGCACGGATGCGGGGCGCGTTGAAATCACGCTGAGCGAAGATGACAGCGGCGCGTTGCTCATTGACTGGATCGAACGCGGTGGGCCAGCCGTCATCCCCCCGGAACGGCGGGGCTTTGGCAGCCTGATTGTCGAAAACTCGATCCCACACGAACTGAAGGGCGATGCCGATATCAGCTACAAGACATCCGGGTTTGAGGGGCATTTCCGCATTCCGGCCAGCTATCTTGACTGCTTTGTCTACGCAGATGATGCCCCCGTCACCCCCCAGGAAGAGCCCAAGATCAGCGATGCACCGCGCCTGACCGGCAATGCCCTGATCGTAGAGGACAGCCTGATCATCGCGATGGATCTCTCTGCGATGATGGAAGACATGGGGTTCTTCGAGGTGAAGACTGCCAGCAACGTCAAGAAAGCAATGGCTGAACTCGAGACGGGAGAGTTCGATTTCGCCGTGCTCGACGTCAATCTGGGAAGCGAGCAATCGATCCCGGTCGCCGAGGCGCTGCAAAAACGCGGCGTCCCCTTTGTGCTGACCACCGGCTATGGGGATGCCAAGGATGTGGTCGGCGGCTACCCCCCCTGCCCGATCGTCCAAAAACCGATCTCGGAGGGCACATTGGTCAAGGCCTTGATGGACGCGCAGAACAGACTGGCAAGCAAAGACAGTTAAAGAAAAAAGGCGCGGGTGGAACATGCCCGCGCCTCTCCCGCCATCTTACCTGACACCCCTCAGGGGGCGACAGCCCCACAGCCAAAGCCGGACTTACAGGTCCACCTCGATCACCCCGTCCTTTTCGGCCGCGCGGGATTGGCACAGGATCACCGCCTCTTTGCGCTGCGCCTTGGACAGAACAAAATCGCGGTGCTCCACCTCACCTGACACCAGCCCGCATTTGCACACGCCGCAGATGCCGTCGGAACATTTCACATCAATATGAATGCCGTTCTCTGCCAACACGTCCGTCGCGGTTTTCTCGGCTGGCACATGCAGGCTGCGACCGGACCGCGCGAGCTTCAGGGTAAAGTCGTGGTTCTCATACTCCGGCACCTCCGGCACCGAGAAATACTCCAGATGGCGCGCCTCCTCCGGGAACCCCTGCCGCTCTGCCGCCTCCATCACACCGCTCATGTAGCGGTCCGACCCGCATGTATAGACGTGCCAGCCGTCCTGATAATCCGCCAGCACCTGGTCCAGATCCGCGCGGCTGCCCTCATCGGACACATGAACATGCACATGTTCGGCCCAGGGCATTGCCGCCAGATCATCCAGATACCCCGCATCCTTGCGGGAGGAGACGGAATAATGCAGCTCAAACGGCTGACCCAGAGCATGCAAGCGATGGGCCATGGCAATCATCGGCGTGACGCCAATGCCGCCCCCCATCAGGAAACTGCGGCGCGCGCCCTCCTCCAGCGGGAAATGGTTGATCGGCTTGGAGATAAAGACCCGCCGCCCCTTGGTGAAAATCCGGTGCAGCAGTTTGGAACCGCCTCGCCCCAGATCCTCGCGCAGTACACCGATCTGATATTTCGAGCGATCCGCCGGATCCCCGGACATGGAATACTGGCGCAGGAACTCCGGCGCGACCACAATGTCCAGATGCGCGCCCGCCGTCCATTCGGGCAAGGGGCTGCCATCAAGGCTCCGAAACTCATATTTGGTGACTCCGTCGCTCATCGCCTCGACATGTGACACCTCGACCCGCAAGACCGGGCTGTCGCCGTCATTGGTATAGATGTGATCCCAGTCACCGCTCTCCCCGCGGGCGCGACGGGCCTTGTATTCCTCGGCGGTGACCATTGCCTGATAGGCCTCGATGCCCGCCTCGCGATCCATCGGAAACGGATAGGGCCAGGGATGCGGCGCCAGATGGGCGGGATACACCGCAAGCGTCTGATCCTCATAGCGCAGATCCAGATCCTTTTGCAGCGCGCGCGCATTGACCGGGTGGCGCGTCGGGCGATAGCCGCCGTCGTCTTCCAGCTCCAGATCCCACCACCATTTCTTGGCCGGGTTCATCTCGCCATTGCCGACCATATCGTCCAGCTTGGCCAGTGCAGGCGCCGCCGCAGGCATGTTCATCGCCGCCCAACGGAATGGTTTTTCCTTGAATATCCCCTCCAGGTTCCAGGGGCAGGTCTTCATGCACCGCCCACACATCGCGCCCCCCGGCGTGGTAATGCGATAGGTGGTGCATTTCTGGCTGTCGGATTTCCAGATCTCATAGCCATTGAACATCAGCTTCGGCCCGGCCGTGATCGCCCCCGAAGGGCATTCGCGCGCGCACTTGTTGCAGGCCTCGCAAAACGCCTGCAGGCCAAAATCAATCGGCTTGTCATGGGCCATCGGCATGTCGGTGGTCACAACCCCAGACTTCAATCGCGGCCCAAGGAAGGGGTTCAGGATCACCTCGCCAATCCGGCTCACCTCCCCCAGCCCAGACAACAGCAACAAGGGCGGCTGCAACACCTCGCCGTCCATCACCGTATGGGCCTTGGCCTTGTAGCCAAGGTTGCGGATCTGCCGTGCGATGACACCGCCCAGCAGCGAAAACCGCAGATAGGCCCGCATCGACTGCGCCACCGCAATCCAGTCATCGCCAGAGGTGCCCTCGGTGGTGTCAAAACCCTGATCGACAATCATCGAAATCGCCTGATCATGCTCCGGGTGGATTTCGGCGCCGGTGGCGTCATGGCTGTACCAGGTCCACTCCGGGCAGCGGCTGATTCCGACCGCATCAATCCCCAGCCAATAGCTCGCCGCCTTGATGTTGGCAGCGTTGCGTTCCGCATCCGTCGGGCGTGGCGCCTGCGGGGCCGGCGCGCCATCCTGCAGCAGCACAAACGCCCCCAGCATCCGCCGTTGCGCCATAGAGGGCGCGGCCTTGCGCACATAAAACCCGCCGGTTGCGGCCTGCTGGTTGGTCTTGCCCATGTCACCGAACTGGCTGCGGGCAAACATATCGGCGCGTTTGGGCACCCGCGCCACCCGCGCCTCATCAATATAGGTGGTGGGGTCCGCAACCCGTTTCAGCGTCTCAAACGGGTGCGGCCCATCGCGGAAATCACGGTGAGCAAAGGGGTCGCCATTCAGCGCTGAGCGTTCCGACCCGATCCCCAGCCACCACTTCGGCCCCTTGACCTGCATAACCGGCTGCAAATCCTGCGGCAGCAGCGGCTTGTCCTGCGCCATTTCAAAATCGGTGGTCACAACCGCCACGCCAAACCGCGTCCCCAGATAGGGGTTCACCAGCTTGCCATCCTCAACCGTGGCAAGCCCCGCCGCAACGGTCAGCTGGTTGAGATCAACATCCGCCGACGTCCCGGTATGCGCCTTGGCGTCCCAGCCCAGCAGGCGAATGTAGTTTGCCAGCACCACCGCCGTTTCCGAGGCCCGCAGACAGGCGCGGTGCCGCTCTGCCCCGTCCAGCCAGTCACATCCCGCCTCATCCGGGCGCGGGTCGCGCGGCATCTCGTAGAGAAACACAATCGAATGGGTGTGATCGCCAATGGTGGTCGGCGGTGCCTCCATCGCGTCCCGCAGATCGGCCATGATCATATCGATGCCAGAGGCCAGCGTTTTGGTCTGGCGCGTTTTCAGATCATGGGCCAGCCGGTCGATATCTGGGTTGCGATAGGGCACATCCAGCCGGGCAGAGGCAGGCATCGGCCCGATCCCCACCATCGCCGCATCGCTGAAATAGCCAAAGGCCTTGATGTGATCGGCCCGTTCCTGCGGATCGCTTGGACACGCGGCCTGCGCCTTGTTGACCAGCCCGTCACGGATCGCATCCATCATCGCCTGATATTCACCCATCGCATTGACGATTGAGGCGGGCATATCCGGGCGGCGAAAGTTCAGTGGCTGGAACCGCGGCACCGCGGCAAGATCCGGCATCCCGCCCGGCTGCAATCGCTCCATCGGGAACGGCCCCAGATGCATCGGGCGCGTGCGGGTAGAGAACAGACGAAGAGACATGGCAGGATCCCATTGCAGGAGAAAGCTGCCACAGATGTACCCCAGAAATCGGAGGTTGGAATAGGCTCCAACATCCAATTTCTCAAAAAACAATCTAACTAATTGTTTTTAATACATACAATATTATGCCGCCAGTGCCGTCATAAAGGCAACTTCGCGCACGCACCCCCCCTCGACCACCAAGGCAGAGCCGGGCTGCACCTCGACCCACCGGCTGCTGTCACTGTCCAGAGGTTCGGATGTGACGATCACCCCTTCGTCATAGACCCGATAATACAGGCTCGGCGCGTGGCGATCAGAGGCATAGCGCGCGGCAAACAGGCGCTCTCCGTCGGACCAGCAGGCGCCAAACCGCATATGCGGCGTGGTGCCGTGGGCACGAGACATCGTTTCCACCTGCTGCACAGCCGCCGCCACGGCGCCAATCGGATCCGCATCCATCCCCAGACCCAGCGCAATAAGAAAAATCGCCTCGCTCTCGGTTCCACCCAGGCGACAGTCATAGACATGATCGGGGATCAGCATATCCAGCTGCTTGCGGAACTGCATGTGACCGCCAGCCTGCCCATTGTGCATAAAGCTCCATTTGCCACTGGCAAAGGGATGGCAATTGTTGCGCGACACCGCGGTTCCGGTCGAGGCGCGCACATGGGCCAGAAACAGCCCCGTCTTGGTGTGACGCGACAGCTGGGCCAGGTTCGGATCAGACCAGGCCGGGTGCGTGTCCTTGTACAGACAGGGCTCTGCCCGTTCCGAATACCAGGCCAGACCGAACCCATCGGCATTGATCGGTGTCTTGCAGATCAGCGCATGGCGGCACTGATGAACCAGCGAATGTTCAGGCACAAACACCAGATCCTCAAGATAACGGGGCGCCCCCTGCCAGGCGAGAAGACGGCACATTATGCCACCTTCGGCGCAAAGCGCGCGGTTGCTGTATCCACACTGTAACCTGCACTGTAGCGGCCCGGATCCAGCGCCAGCGCCCGGACGGCCTGGATGATCGCATCGGCCTTTTCATCACTCAGCAACGCGGAAAAATTGAGCCGCGTCCAACCCGGCTTCTCGATCTCCTGCCCCGCCAGAATGGCCGCCCGCATCTGGTCGGACTGCTGCTGGTCAATGCCCAGCAACCGATGGGCATAAGGCCCCGCACAGGCACAGCCACCGCGCGCCTGCACCCCGTAGATGTCCGACAGCATCCGGGTGAACAGCTGCTGATGCACCAGCTCTCCGGTTTGCGGATCACGCAGCTGGAAGGAAAAGATCGGCAAGCGGTCCTGGGCCTCCGGATTGCCAAGGATATGCAGATTGTCCAGATCGGCCCAACCGCGCAACGCCCGCTGGCGCAGCTCTTCCTGCCGGTCGCGCAGGAACGCAGCCCCCATCGCCTCCTTGACCAACAGACACAGCGCCGCGCGGATGTCACCCACCACATTCGGCGTACCGGCTTCTTCGCGCGCGGCCAGATTGTCGGCGTAGTCATGCTGCCAGGGGGACACGAATTTAACGGTGCCACCCCCCGGCAATGTCGGACGCGTGCAGGCAACTGCCGCCTTGCGCAGGATCATGACCCCCGACGCCCCAGGCCCGCCAAGAAATTTATGCGCGGAAAAAACAATGGCGTCCTTTTCCGCATCGGTGCCTGCCCCCATGTCCATCGGCAGATATGGGCCACCGCCGGCATAGTCCCACACCACCCGCGCGCCATACCGGCGCAGAAGGCGGCTGACCGCGTCGGTGTCGGTCACAATCCCGGTCACGTTCGAGGCTGCCGAAAACGCCCCCACAACCAGACGCGCCCCACCCGTCTGCGCCGCCAACAGCGCCTCAAGCGCGGCCATATCGGGGCCGCCATCCCGGGCTTCTGGCACTTCGACCACCTCTGCACCGCTTTCACGCCACGGCAGAATGTTGGAGTGATGCTCGTAAGGGCCAAGGATAACCAATGGGCGCGCGCCCTGTGCAGCGGCCTCGCTCACCCCAAGAAGATGCACCAACCGGTTGAGCCCAGCCGTCGCCCCCGATCCCGTGAACACGGTCGCAAATCGATCATCCGCACCACAGATCTGCGCGATCCGCTGCCGCGCGGCCGTGCGCAGGCGGGTCATGAAACTGCCGCAGTATGACGCTTCGGTATGGCTGTTGGCGTAATAGGGCAGCACCTCGGTCAGGACAAAGTCCTCCACCTGCCGCAGCGCCCGACCCGAGGCGACGTAATCGGCATAAATCATCGCCAAAGGCCCGTTCGGCCCCGGCAGCGGTGCGCCTTCACCGATGACACCAGCGCGCAGACGGTCAAGAAAGTCCGGCCCGGACAGCGACGCGCTGAAACGATCAAGGAGCTCAGAAGGAGAAGAGAAGGTGGTCATTTGATCGGCCCTTATTGCTATTGACCAATAACTACCCCCTCCGGGCCGAGGATTTGTTTTCAAAACCTGAGTGCAAACCACCTATTTTCGAGTGAATGACCACTGATTTCCTGAAAACAAGATCACACGACACAATACAGGCAAATCACCCTCTCATATGATCGGGTGACCTGCCGATTCATTGGGTCAGACCATCACGGGTGATCGGGCAGCACCTGCGCCAGTGCAATTGCCAGTTTGTCGGTGATTTCCCCGATCTGGTCCTCTGTCAGGATGAAGGGGGGCGCCAGCAGGATATGGTCGCCATTGCGCCCGTCGCGCGTTCCCGCCATCGGGTAGCAGATCAGCCCCGCTTCAAAGGCCGCTTTCTTCAGCCTGCCCGCAATGCCAAGCCCGGGATCAAAGGGCATCTTGCTGTCGCGATCCGCCACCAGCTCAATGCCGCGGAACAGACCACGCCCGCGCAGATCGCCCACATGCGGATGCTGACCAAACCGCGCAACCAGGGCCGCGTGCAGTTTGTCGCCCATCTCGGCGCTACGCTGCACCAACCCGCGATCCAGCAGGGCCCGCACCACCGCAAGCGCCGCCGCCGTCGCCACCGGGTGGCCGATATATGTGTGGCCGTGCTGGAAAAACCCGCTGCCACCTTCAATCGCGTCATAGATCTGACGGCTGCACAACATCGCACCAATCGGCTGATAACCAGCCCCAAGCCCCTTGGCGATGCACAGGATATCAGGCGCAACGCCATCCGCCTCGCAGGCAAACAGATGCCCTGTCCGCCCCATGCCGCACATCACCTCATCGAGAATGAGCAACACGCCATATTGGTCACAGATCTCGCGGATGCGTTTGAAATACCCCTCAACCGCCGGCACCGCGCCAGAGGTCGCCCCGACCACAGGCTCCGCCATGAAGGCCATGACCGTCTCAGGCCCAAGCCGCAGGATCTCTGCCTCCAGCTCATTGGCAACGCGCTGACCATAGTCATAGCTGCTCTCGCCGTCGCCCCGGTCAACATATTCATAGCAGGGCGCGATATGCGAAATATCAATCAGCAGCGGCGCAAACTGCTGGCGCCGCCATTCATTGCCGCCCGCTGCAAGGGCGCCAAGCGTGTTGCCATGATAGCTTTGCCGCCGGGCGATCACATGGCGGCGCGCGGTGTCGCCCCGCTCCAGATGGTATTGCCGCGCCAGCTTGATCGCCGCCTCAGTCGCCTCTGACCCGCCAGAGACGAAATAGACCCGATCCAGATCCCCCGGCGCCTGCGAAATCAACAGATCCGCCAGCGCCTCTGCCGGTTCTGACGTCATGAACCCGGTATGGGCAAAGGCCAGCGTGCCGACCTGTGCCTGCACGGCGGCAATCACCTCGGCGTCGGAATGCCCCAGACAGGACACCGCCGCCCCGCCCGAGCCGTCAAAATAGCGTTTGCCATCGGCATCGATCAGATAGCAGCCCTCACCTGCAACCGCAGTGGGCAGATTGGCCTTGGTGTGGCGCGGAAAAACATGGCTCATGACTGGGCTCCTCGATCACCAGAAACAGATATCACACGCGGGCTGTGCCCCGCAGCACGGGCCAATGCGACAAAGCCCGCAACAGAGGCCCCATTGTCAGGATACTCCGATCCGTCCGCAGCCTGGGTATTGTTTTCAAAACCGATCCGCGGCCGCCCCCCGGCCTCAAGCCCCGCCAACAGGCAGGCGTGCTCCTGTCGGCCAAAGGCGCACAGCCCCCAGTCCAGATCCAGATCAGCCGTTTGATCCAGCAACGGGCGCAGCTCTTCCGGCTCGGCCAGACGCGGCGGCGCATATTGACCCAGAACAAAAATTGCCGACCGCATCTGCGCCGGGATATCCCCGCGCCCATAGGCCTGACGCAACTGCGCAATACACTCCGGCCCATAAAGGATGTGCTGCACCTCTGTCCCTGCCTCCGCGCAGATTGCATAGGCCCGCGCGGCCAGTGTCCAGTCCCGCGCCATTTCGCGAACCGACACAGAGGCCGCTGCCGGGCGCAACGCCTCCAGGCACGCCAGTTGATCGCCAACACCAAAGATGCCTGCGCTTTCGGTGGTGATCTGGATCGCCATATCCGGTGCCGCCTCGCCAACCGCTGCCATTGCCTCGCGGTAGCGCCCCGCATCCAGCGAATGCCGCCCCTCTCCATCGCGCACATGCAGGTGGATCGCCTGCGCCCCGGCGGCAAAACACCGCGCCGCGGTTTCTGCCAGGTGTTCGGCCGTGATCGGCACACCTGCATGATCCGCCGGGCTGCGCCGCGCCCCGTTGGGGGCCACCATCAAATCAAACTCTGCCATTGCTCGGGTCCGTGATTGCCCCATGAAAACAGGGGTCCGCTATTCGTCGCCCCCACCCTGCGCCGCCTTTGGGCCCGTCTCAATCACCCAATCGCAGAACAAATGTTTTCTTGCCTCTCGCCGGATCTGTGCCCACCCACAGAAGGATGCCAGCGTTGCCGACCTGGCCCGCCCGCCTGTTCCACCCCGTCTGGCGCTAAACCGCGTATGCAACTGGACCTAGAGCAATCCCCGTATTTAGCGTTTCGTAACCACAGGGCGAGTCTGACCGGCCAAGCCGGCGCCAGATCGCATTTTCAAACATTGAGAGAAAGGACATGTCATGGACGGCACGTTCAACGAAAACGATCTGAGTCGCGTCATCGCCGCCGACAAGGCCAATGTCTGGCACCACCTGATCCAGCACAAACCCTTTGAGGAAAACGACCCCCGCATCATCGTCGAGGGCAAGGGCATGCGGGTCTGGGATCAAAACGGCAAGGAATGGCTTGATGCCGTGTCCGGCGGCGTCTGGACCGTCAACGTGGGTTATGGCCGCGAAGAAATCTGCAAAGCCGTCTACGACCAGCTGATGAAGCTCTGCTATTTCGCCCAGTCCGCAGGCTCCATCCCTGGTGCGCTGTTTGCAGAAAAGCTGATCTCGAAGATGCCGGGCATGAGCCGGGTCTATTACAACAACTCAGGCTCCGAGGCGAACGAGAAGGCCTTCAAGATGGTGCGCCAGATCGCGCACAAGAAATACGGCGGCAAGAAAACCAAGATCCTGTACCGCGACCGCGATTACCACGGCTCCACCCTTGCGGCGATGTCCGCAGGCGGTCAGGAAGAGCGCAACATGCAATACGGCCCCTTCGCGCCCGATTTCGTGAAGGTTCCTCACTGCATGGAATACCGCAAGCACGAACTGGGTCTGGAGCATCTCTCCGGCAAGGAATTCGGCATCGCCGCCGCCAACCTGATCGAAGAGGTCATCCTGCGCGAAGGCCCCGACACCGTTGGCGCGCTCTGCCTTGAGCCGGTGACAGCAGGCGGTGGTGTTATCGAGGCCCCCGAAGGCTATTGGCCGCGCGTGCAGGAGATCTGCAAACAGTACGACATCCTGTTGCACATCGACGAAGTGGTCTGTGGCGTCGGCCGCACCGGCACCTGGTTTGGCTACCAGCACTACGGCATCCAGCCCGATTTCGTGACCATGGCCAAGGGTGTTGCCTCCGGCTATGCAGCGATTGCCTGCCTCGTCACCACCGAGGAGGTCTTCAACATGTTCAAGGATGACGCCAGCGATCCGCTGAACTACTTCCGCGACATCTCCACCTTTGGTGGCTGCACCGCAGGCCCGGCGGCGGCGCTGGTCAACATGCAGATCATCGAGGACGAGAACCTCCTCGACAACTGCATCGCCATGGGAGAGCGGATGAAATCCAACCTCGAGGCGCTGATGGAGAAACATCAGGTCATCGGTGATGTGCGCGGCAAGGGTCTGTTCCTCGGCGCTGAACTGGTTGTCGACCGCGAAACCAAAGAGCCGGTAGACGAGAAACTGGCGCAGGCGGTCGTGGCTGAATGTGGCAACCAGAACGTCATCATCGGCGTGACCAACCGCTCTATTCCGGGCAAGAACAACACCCTGTGCTTCAGCCCCGCGCTGATCGTCACGCCGGAAGACGTGGACAAGATCACCGACGCGGTGGACGTGGCCCTGACCAAGGTGTTTGGCTGATATCTCCCCACCGGGTCTGACAGATCGGACCTGACAGAAAGGGCCATCTGGCCTGATGAAAAAGTCAAAAGGTGGCCCTTATGTACGGGCCACCTTTTTTGCATTTCTGGGTCGAACACCTCCGACCAAGGACACGCAATCATGTGGGCTTCTCCGCTCTCCCTGACCGGTAAAACCGTCTCCCTCGTCCCCCTTTCACAAGACCACGCCAGCGATCTGGCAGAGGCCGCCGCCGACGGCGACCTGCATCAACTGTGGTACACAACCGTCCCCGCCCCGCAGGATGTCAGTGCAGAGATCACCCGCCGCCTCACCCTGCAAGACAGCGGCAGCATGGCCCCCTTTGCCATCCTCGACCGCAGCGGGCGCGCGGTGGGCATGACCACCTACATGAATATCGACGCGCCCAATCGTCGATTGGAAATCGGCTCCACCTGGTATCGCAGATCGGTGCAGCGCAGCGGGATCAACACGGAATGCAAACGGCTGATGCTCACCCATGCGTTTGAGACGCTGGATGCCATCGCGGTAGAGTTCCGCACCCATCGTCTCAACCGCCAAAGCCGCGCCGCCATCGAACGGCTCGGGGCGCAGCTGGACGGGATCCTGCGGGCGCATATGATACTGGCCAACGGCACCCTGCGCGACACTGCGGTCTATTCGATCACCGCCGCGGAATGGCCCACAATCCGCGCCCATCTCCTGCATCTGTCAGACAGGTAACGCCCGCGCCCGTTGGGCCAGGCGCCGCGCATCTGCGCGGCGCCTGGCCCAACGGGCGCGGGGCAATCTCTGATTGCTCTGCTACGGGCGGGAGCCCTGCCCGCACGCGCCGTGCATGTGCTAGATCATCTGAAACAGAACCCCCGACAGGATCGCCCCCGTGACCCCCAGCGCCAGATAGGTGGCAAAGACCTGCGGCTTGACCAGGGACCAGACCGCCGCCATCGCCGGGATCGAACTGACCGCCCCCGCCACCATGAACGCCATTGCAGCGCCCGCGCTCATGCCCTGATCCATCAGCCCTGCCAGCAGCGGCGGCGCGACATAGGAATTGAGGTATGCAGGCATCCCCACCAATGCGGCGATCACGATGGGCAAAATGCCCTCTCCCCCCACAACAGTGGCAATCAGATCCGCCGGAACATAAGACACCAGGAGCGCCTCCAGCACATAGGCCAAGGTCAGCCATTTCACCAGAAACAGGCCGTTGCTGACAAACTCCTGGCGGAACTGACTGCGCCGTGCAGGGTCCTGCCAAAAGGCCCAGACCGGGGCTGTCGCCCTTGGCGTACCACAGCCACAGCAGCCCCTGCGCGGTGCCTGTTTCAGCGGACTGGCAAAGGCCCCGGCTCCGCGCAGCGCCTTGATGGCAAAGCCGCCAAACAGCCCAAGCGCCACTGCCGCCACCGCCTTGCCAATGGCAAAGGGCCAGCCAAGCGCACCAGCCGTAATCAGCAGCGTCGGCGGATCAATGAGTGGAGACGCCAGCCAGAACGCCATCACCGCAGACAAAGGCGCCCCCAGCGCCAAGAGCCCGGCAATAAACGGGATCACCTCGCAGGAACAAAACGGAGCAAGCCCGCCAAAAACCGCCGCCAGAAAGATCATCCGCACTTCGCGCCCCTCAAAGGCGCGCGCCACCATCACCTCGGCCCCCGTCGCCTTCAGATATGACAACAACAGCACCGCAAACAGAATGTAGCGCCCGGTATGCAGCAACGCCGCCCCGGCAAAGCGGATGACCTCCGCCAGATTGGCGGGATCCAGAACCGCCACCGCCAGCAGGATCGCCACGCACAACGCCCATGGTGTTTTGATCCCCCGCAGGACAAACCCAATGGGGCGGGGGGCTTGGGTCAGATCAACCATCGTTTGCCGCCTCCTGCTCTGGCGGCGCATCCGCGCAGCACTCACCCAGGATGAACGCCGCCAGCCGTTTCAATTGGGCGTAATCGGCGGTGTTGTAGGTGCTGCGCCCTTCCCTGCGCTGCACGATCAGCCCCGCGCTCGCCAGGAGTTTCAGGTGATGGGCCAATGTGGAGGGCGCAATCCCCGTGCGGGCCTGAATATCCTGCACCATCAAGCCGCCTTCACCTGCGCGCACCAGACAGCGCAAAACCGCCAGCCGTGCCTCCGACCCCATCGCCGCAAATCCACCCGCCGCATGTTCCCAGTCCATACCGTACCTCTTGGCCCCATCTTGGCCCTAATTGATTCGATAAAACTAGTTATATGGATTTAAATTCATCCCGCAAGAGGTCAAAAACAGGTAAGTCCAGATTGCACCCCATTTATGTCCAGCCTACAGTGGTTCATGGCTATCTCTGTCGACACCTTCTTTCTGAACCCCGATGCGCAAGGCACCCTGCAGGCGCAGATCCAGGAAATGATTGCCGAGGGTATTCTCTCCGGCCGCCTGCGGGTGGGAGAGAAACTGCCTTCCTCGCGCAAACTTGCCGCGCATCTGGGCATCAGCCGCATCACCGTGACGCTCGCCTACACAGAGCTTCTGGCCAATGACTACCTGATCTCCAAGGGCCGGTCTGGGTACTATGTATCTGAAAACGCACCCGTTCCGCCCACCTATGCGCCCTCACAGAAATCTGCCGATACAGTGGATTGGTCATCGGCCATCGTCGGCTGCTATTGCGGGGGCGACACGCCGCGCAAACCGCAGGACTGGCGCGACTACCGCTATCCCTTCATCTACGGTCAGGCCGATGCCTCGCTGTTTGACCACGCCAACTGGCGGCTCTGCGCCCTGCGCGCGCTGGGGCAAAAGGACTTTGCCGCGCTCACCAATGATTACTTCGATCAGGACGATCCGCTTCTGGTGGAATATATCGCCCGCCACACCCTGCCCCGCCGCGGCATCTCTGCCCGGCCAGAGGAGATCCTGATCACCCTTGGGGCGCAGAATGCGCTTTGGCTGGTGGCGCAGCTTCTGCTGGGACCGGGGCGCAAGGCCGCGCTTGAGGATCCGACCTATTACACCCTGCGCGATCAGCTGGTCTATCGCGGCTGCGAAATCGACTGCCTGCCAGTGGATCATGACGGGCTGCCACCCGACACCATCAGCGCGGACACCGATGTCATCTTTACCACCCCCAGCCACCAGAGCCCGACCACAGCCACCATGCCGATGGCACGGCGCAAACAGCTGCTGGACCGAGCCCGCGACATTGATGCGGTGATTGTCGAAGACGACTATGAATTTGAAATGTCCTTCCTCGGCGCGCCATCACCTGCGCTGAAATCGCTCGATGCGGATGGGCGGGTGGTCTATGTGGGCAGCTTTTCCAAATCGCTGTTTCCGGGCCTGCGCCTTGGCTATCTGGTGGGGTCCAAACCCTTCATCCGCCAGGCCCGCGCCCTGCGCGCCAATGTGCTGCGCCACCCCCCCGGCCACGTGCAGCGCACGGTGGCCTATTTCCTGTCTCTTGGGCACTACGACGCCCAGATCCGCCGCATGGCCAAGGTCTTGCACGATCGCCGCTGCGTGATCGAAGACGCGGTAAAGCAGCACGACCTCAGCGTCGCAGGGGTCGGCGTTTACGGCGGCTCCTCTCTGTGGATGCGCGCCGATGACGGCATCGATACCGCCGAGGTGGCTCAGCGGCTCAAGGAAAAGAGCGTCATCATCGAACCCGGCGCGCCTTTCTTTGCACCCGAGCACCGCAAGCAGAATTACTATCGGCTTGGCTACTCTTCGATTCCTGCCAACCGGATCGAACCGGGTCTCGCCCTGCTCGCAGACGCGCTGCGCCCCGCAAAAACCACGATCACCGCCTGAGCCAGCACCCCTTTCGCAGGCCGCCCCTTCGGCGATGGGTCGCCCAGTAGTCGCGCGTGACACCGGCACGAACGCCAGCCCGAACGGGCTGCAGTGCAGCAATTCTTCCCCCCTGAAATACTGGTATTAAGCCGGGCCGGGAACTGGCCCTAACCGCCTTTCGCCCGGCGGAATAAACCGGATGTATCCCGGCCCCCGTGCCGGCCCTTTTGGCGTCTCATCAGGAGAATACGCGATGAAAATGACCACCGAGGAAGCATTTGTAAAAACACTGCAAATGCACGGCATCCAACATGCGTTTGGCATTATCGGCTCGGCCATGATGCCGATTTCCGACATCTTCCCCGATGCGGGCATCACCTTCTGGGACTGCGCCCACGAAGGCTCTGGCGGGATGATGGCGGACGGCTACACCCGCGCCACCGGCAAGATGTCGATGATGATCGCCCAGAACGGCCCCGGCATCACCAACTTCGTGACCGCCGTCAAAACCGCCTACTGGAACCACACCCCGCTCCTGCTGGTCACTCCGCAGGCCGCAAACAAGACCATCGGTCAGGGCGGTTTCCAGGAAATGGAACAGATGCGCATGTTTGCTGACTGTGTGGCCTATCAGGAAGAGGTCCGCGATCCCTCCCGCGTGGCCGAAGTGCTGAACCGTGTGATCATGAACGCCAAACGCGCCTCGGCACCTGCACAGCTGAACATTCCGCGCGATATGTGGACCCAGGTCATCGACATCGAACTGCCCGCCATCGTCGAATTTGAACGTCCCTCCGGTGGCGAAACCGCCGTCAGCGACGCTGCCAAACTGCTGTCCGACGCCAAGAACCCCGTGATCCTGAACGGCGCTGGCGTGGTCCTGTCCAAAGGCGGCATTGCCGCGTCGCAGGAGCTGGCCGAACGTCTGGATGCCCCGGTCTGCGTGGGCTATCAGCACAACGACGCCTTCCCCGGCAACCACCCACTGTTTGCAGGTCCGCTCGGCTACAACGGCTCCAAGGCCGGGATGGAGCTGATCAAGGACGCCGACGTCGTTCTGTGCCTCGGCACCCGCCTGAACCCCTTCTCCACCCTGCCAGGCTATGGCATGGAATATTGGCCCACGGATGCCAAGATCATCCAGGTCGACATCAACCCCGACCGCATCGGCCTGACCAAAAAGGTCTCTGTCGGCATCGTCGGCGACGCGGCCAAGGTTGCGCAGGGCATTCTGGCACAGCTGAGCGACACCGCCGGTGACGCAGGCCGCGAAGAGCGCAAGAACCGCATCGCGGAAACCAAATCCCGCTGGGCCCAGCAGCTGACCGAAATGACCCACGAGGACGACGATCCGGGCACCACCTGGAACCAGCGCGCCCGTGCCGACAAACCCGAATGGATGAGCCCCCGCATGGCATGGCGCGCCATCCAGCAGGCCCTCCCGCGTGAGGCGATCATCTCGTCCGACATCGGCAACAACTGCGCCATCGGCAACGCCTATCCCTCCTTTGACGAGGGGCGCAAATACCTCGCGCCTGGTCTGTTCGGTCCCTGCGGTTATGGCCTGCCCGCCATCATCGGTGCCAAGATCGGCCAGCCCGACACGCCGGTTGTCGGCTTCTCCGGCGACGGCGCCTTTGGCATCGCCGTGACCGAGCTGACAGCCATTGGCCGCGAAGAATGGCCCGCCATCACCCACGTTGTCTTCCGCAACTACCAGTGGGGCGCGGAAAAGCGGAACTCCACCCTGTGGTTTGACGACAATTTCGTCGGCACCGAGCTGGACGAACAGGTGTCCTATGCAGGCATCGCCAAGGCCTGTGGCCTGAACGGCGTCATCGCCCGCACCATGGACGAGCTGACTTCGGCGCTGGCACAGGCCATCGAAGACCAGAAAAACGGCAAAACCACCCTGATCGAAGCAATGATCAACCAGGAGCTGGGCGAGCCGTTCCGCCGTGACGCCATGAAGAAGCCGGTCCGCGTGGCAGGCATCGACAAGGCCGACATGCGCGAGCAGCAGGTCTGACGCTTATGCCCCTGCCTTTTGATCTCTCAATGGGCGCGGGCGCCTTTCTGGCCGCCGCATTGTTTGCGGCGGCCTTTATCCGCGGATATTCGGGCTTTGGCTTTTCCGCGATTTTCATCATTCTCGCCGCTCTCGTCACCAATCCGCTGCCGCTGATCCCCGTGGTCTTTGCCTGCGAGATTGCGATGACCGCCTTTCAGGCGCGCGGCATCCGTCCCCATATCGACTGGCGCAGGTCCTGTGCCCTGCTGGCAGGTGCCGCTGTTGCGACGCTGCCTGCGGTGGCCGTGATGGCCCGCCTCGGCCCGGATCAGGCGCGACTGGTGATTTCCGTGCTGATCCTCGCGCTCAGCCTGCTTTTGCTCAGCGGCTGGAGCCTCACCCGCCCCATCGGCACCGCCGGTCATGTCGCTGTGGGCATTGCCTCCGGGATGGCCAATAGCGCAGGCGTCGGCGGTCTGCCTGCCGCCGCTTTCATGACCGCGCAGCCCATCCCACCTGCAGTGTTCCGCGCCACGATGATCGTGTTTCTGACCGGCATTGACCTGATGGCCCTGCCGGTGATGTCCGCCCATGGGCTGACCGGGCCGGACACGCTTTGGGGTGTGGTCCTTGCCTTTCCGATCCTCGGCGCGGGTGTCTGGGTCGGCTCTCGCGGTTTTGCGCTCGCCGCGCCGCATCTGTTTCGCCGCTATGTCGTCACGCTGATGGCAGGCCTTGCCGCTCTAAATATCGCAAAGGCCGCACTATGAGCCCGACCTCCGCCACCGATATTCTGGTCCTCAACGCAGGGTCCTCTTCGATCAAATTCGCGATCTTCGATGCGGATCTCACCCAGCGCATTGCTGGTCTGGCCGAGGGGATCGGCACGCCGCAATCGCGTTTGCGCATTGCAGACACCAGCAGCGACAGTCAGTTCCCCACCCACGCAGAGGCCCTCGCCGCGATTCTGGCGGCACTGCCTGCACACGGGCTTGATCCGACGCGGCTCGCTGCTGTGGGCCACCGGGTTGTGCACGGTGGGCGCAAACTGACCAAGCCGGTGCGCATCACCCCTGAAATCCGTGGTGAAATCGCCGACTGCACACCGCTTGCGCCGCTCCACAATCCGCACAGTCTCGCGGCGATTGACACGATGGCTGCCACCGCGCCCGACCTGCCGCAATTTGCCAGTTTTGACACGTCGTTTCACGCCACCAACCCCGAGGTCGCCACCCGCTACGCGATCCCCCGCGTCGAAGAAACCAAGGGCATCCGCCGCTACGGGTTTCACGGGCTTTCCTACGCCTCGCTGGTGCGGCGCCTGCCAGAGATTTCCGGCGCCGCCCTGCCCTCGCGCCTGCTGGCCTTCCACCTTGGCAACGGCGCCTCGCTTTGTGCGATCCGCAATGGGCAATCCGTTGCCACCACAATGGGCTATTCGCCCCTGGATGGGCTAACCATGGGCACGCGGTCGGGCGGGATTGACGCCAATGCGGTGCTGCGCCTGGTCGAAGACAACGGGCTGGACCGCACCAAGGCGATCCTGAACAACGAAAGCGGTCTTCTGGGCCTGTCGGGCGGCAAATCCGACATGCGCAACCTGATGCTGGACCCCAGCGCCGACAGCGCCTTTGCCATCGAACATTTCTGCTATTGGAGCCTGCGTCACGCAGGCAGCCTGATTGCCGCGATGGAGGGGCTGGATGCCATCGCCTTCACCGGCGGCATCGGAGAGAACGCCGTGGGTGTGCGCGCCCGTATCCTGCGCGGTCTGGAATGGATCGGCGCGCGGATGGATGTCGATGCCAACCACGCCCGCAAACCGCGCCTGCATGCGGGCAGCTCCAAGGTGGCGATCTGGGTGATTGAGGCCGAGGAAGAGCGCCAGATCGCGATGGACGCCCAGACGCTGATGGGGGCACCATGATCGCCGCCCCCGCCCTCCTGTCATATCACATGGCGGATCAGATCTGCGCCACTGTCAGCACGGTCGCCGCCACGATATCCTCAACCGAGGCGCCACGACTGAGATCGCAGACCGGCTTGGCAAAGCCCTGCAAGAACGGCCCCAGCGCCTGCGCGCCGCCCAATTCCTGGCACAGCTTGTATCCGATGTTGCCTGCATCCAGCGTCGGGAAGATCAGCACATTGGCCTCCACCGGCGCGATGCCTTTCTTCTCGGCAATCACCGGGTTCAGTGCCGCATCTGCCTGCACCGGGCCTGCAAATCCGCTGGCCTCTGCTGCCGCACGCACCAGCGCCACGCTGTCGCCATCGCCGGATGTGCCGGTGGAAAACGACAGCATCGCAACCCGCGCAGCCCCCAAGAGCGCCTCTGCCGACCGCGCAGAAGCCCGTGCAATATCAGCCAGTTGCGCCGCATCCGGCGCCACGTTGACCGCACAATCGGCAAACACCAATTCGCGCTCGTCCGGAAACACCATCAGGAAAAACGACGAAGCCGTGCTGACCCCGGCATCCAGCCCGATGCCGATGCTGGCCGCCTCGATCACCCGGCGCGTGGGCACATCTGCGCCAGCCACCATCGCATCCGCCTCGCCCGCAGACACCATCGCCGCCGCGCGGTACAGGGGTTTGGAGAGCATCCGCTTCGCAATGCCTTCCTTCATGCCGCGCGCCGCCACCAGCACCTCGACATGCGCGTCGGACACCGGCGCCAAAGGCACCGCCTCCACCAGCCTCTCACGGGTCAGCTGGTCCACCGCGGCCGCCACTCTGGGGTCATCCATCTCGGGAAACACCACCCGTGCCTTGCGATCCCGGGCCAGCGCATATGCGTTTTCAAGTACAGTCATTTTGATCTCCCTTGCGGGGAAAGGAGCCAGCAATGAGCGATAACGTCAAGATCAACCGCGGCCTCAAGGGGATCTACTTCGAACGCTCCGGGGTTTCCGACATTGACGGCGCCAAGGGCGAGCTGAGCTATCGGGGCTACTCCATCCATGATCTGGCCACCCATTCCACGTTTGAGGAGGTGTGCTATCTGCTGATCCACGGCGACCTGCCGACTGCGGAGCAGCTGGCAGCATTCGACACCGCCCTGAAAGCCGCGCGCGTATTGCCTGCCCCGGTGCTGGATATCATCCGCGCCACAAAGGATGGCCACCCGATGGACGTGCTGTGCACCGCCGTCTCTGCCCTCGCCGCGCTTGAACCGGACAGCCAGCAGGTGGGCGAAGAGGCCTTCGTCGCCAACGGCATCCGTCTGATCTCGCAGGTGCCGATCATCATCGCGGCCCATGACGCGATCCGAAATGGCCGCGAGGTCGTGGCCCCGGACATGGATCTCAGCCATGCGGGCAACTGGCTGTGGATGCTGAAGGGTGAAAAACCCACACCAGAGGCCACCCGGCTCGCGGATGTCGATTTCATCCTGCACGCGGAACATGGCGCCAATGCCTCCAGCTTTGCCGCGCGCGTCACCATCGGGACCGAAACCAATCTGCACGGCGGCATCGTCACCGCACTCTCCACCCTTGCCGGTCCAGCCCACGGCGGTGCTGCCGAGGACGTGATGAAAATGGTGCATGAGATCGGCACGCCCGACAAAGCCGCCGCCTATGTGAAGGCCAAGCGCGCCGCCAAGGAAGCCGTCACCGGATTTGGCCACCGCGTCTACCGCAAGGAAGACCCGCGCGCCCGCCACATGCGCGAAGGCGTGCGCCAGCTGGGCGAGGAAATGGGCGCACCGGAATGGTATGAAATCCTGCAAGCCGTGGTCGACACAATGCAGCCCTACGCCCGCCACGGCCTGAACGTGAATGTCGATTTCTATTCGGGCGTGATCTACCAATTGCACGGCATCGCGATGGATCTTTACGTACCGATCTTTGCCATCGGCCGGATGCCCGGCTGGATCATCCAATGCATCGAACAGCAGCGCGGCAACATCCTGATCCGCCCGCTGACCCTTTACAACGGGCCCGAACCCCGCGCCTATACTCCGCTAAACGCGCGCTGATCCACGCAATCCGCGCCCCCCACAAACAAACGCCGCCCGGCCCCATGCAGACCAGGCGCATCACCAGACAGGGATATCAGACAGGGACACCATGGCACATACACAGCCCCAGCTAGACACCTCGCCGCCCGTGTCGGAAGAGATCCGCCAGACCACCTGCTACATGTGCGCCTGCCGCTGCGGCATCAACGTCCACATGAAGACCGACGACACCGGCAAGAAACGCGTGGCCTACATCGAAGGGAACCGCGACCACCCGGTGAACAAGGGCGTGCTCTGCGCCAAAGGCTCTGCCGGTATCATGCAGCACAACGCCCCCTCTCGCCTGCGCGCGCCGATGAAACGCGTCGGCCCGCGCGGCTCTGGCAAGTTCGAGGAAATCTCCTGGGACGAGGCGCTGGACATCGCTGCGGGCTGGCTGGAACCGATCCGCAAGGACAACCCCGAGAAACTGGCCTTCTTTACCGGGCGCGACCAATCCCAGAGCTTCACCAGCTTCTGGGCGCAGAACTTTGGCACCTGCAACTATGCAGCCCACGGCGGGTTCTGCTCTGTCAACATGGCCACCGCAGGCATTTACACGATGGGCGGTGCGTTCTGGGAATTCGGCCAGCCCGACTGGGATCATACCAAGCTGTTCATGCTGTTTGGCGTCGCTGAAGACCACGACAGCAACCCCATCAAGATGGGCATCGGCAAGATCAAGGCCCGCGGTGCCCGCGTTATCGGGGTGAACCCGATCCGTTCTGGCTATAACGCCGTGGCTGACGATTGGGTCGGCATCACACCGGGCACCGATGGGCTGTTCATCCTGTCGCTGGTGCATGTGCTGATAAAGGCGGGCAAGATCGACCTTGAGTATCTCAGCCAGTTCACCAACGCGCCGGTGCTGGTCAATCAGGATCCCGACAGCCCCGACTACGGCCTGTTCCTGCGCGACGACCACGGCGCGCCTCTGGTCATCAACCGCAAGACCGGCCAGCTCGCCCCCTTTGACATGCATGGCGTGCGCCCTGACCTCGGCGGCTCTTTCACCATGGGCGACATCACCCATGTGTCGGTGTTCCAACTGATGGCCCAGCGCTATCTCAGCGACGACTACGCCCCCGAAGCCGTGGCCGAGCGCTGCGGCATCCCCGCCAAACGCATCCGCTCCATCGCCGCCGAACTGGCCCGCGTCGCTTTCGACGAAGCCTTTGAAATCGAACGCGAATGGACCGACTTCCGGGGCGAGACCCACAAAACCATGAAGGGCCGCCCGGTCGCCATGCACTCCATGCGTGGGGTCTCGGCCCATGCCAATGGCTTTCAGACCTGCCGCGCGCTGCATGTGTTGCAGATCCTTCTGGGCACGGTCGAGGCGCCGGGCGGCTTCCGCTTCAAACCGCCCTACCCCAAACCTGTCACCGCGCACCCCGCACCACATTGCCGCGTCACCCCGAACAAACCGCTGGACGGCCCGCATCTGGGGTTCGTGCACGGCCCCGAACATCTGGCGCTGAAGACAGACGGCAGCCCCGCCCGCATCGACAAGGCGTTCACCTGGGAAAACCCGATGTCCAGCCACGGGCTGATGCATATGGTGATCTCCAACGCCCATGCCGGTGATCCCTACAAGATCGACACGCTGTTCATGTATATGGCGAATATGTCGTGGAACTCCTCCATGAACACGCGCGGCGTGATGGAGATGCTGACCGATACCGACGAGAACGGCGATTATGTGATCCCCCGGATCATCTATTCCGATGCCTATTCTTCGGAAATGGTGGCCTATGCGGATCTGATCCTGCCCGACACCACCTATCTGGAGCGCCACGACTGTATCTCGCTGCTCGACCGTCCCATCTGTGAAGCCGATGGCGCAGCGGACGCAATCCGCTGGCCGGTTGTCGAACCCGACCGCGACGTGCGCGGGTTCCAGACCGTTCTGGTGCAGCTTGCCAACAAGATGAAACTGCCCGGTTTCACCAACGAAGACGGTACAGCCAAATGGCAGGACTATGCCGACTATATCGTGAACCACGAACGCAAACCCGGCATCGGCCCGCTCGCGGGGTTCCGGGGCGAGGACGGCAGCAAGGTTGGCCGGGGCGAGGTGAACCCCGAACAGCTGAACAAATACATCGAAAACGGCGGCTTCTTCATCGAACACATTCCAGAGGAAGCCCAGTATTTCAAACCCTGGAACATGGCCTATCAGGACTGGGCGGTGAACCTCGGTCTGTATGACAGCCCACAGCCCTATCTGTTCCAGCTTTATGTAGAGCCCTTGCGCAAATTCCAGCTCGCCGCCGAAGGCCACGGCGAACGCCAGCCCCCCGAACATCTGCGCGCCCGTATCAAGGAAACGATGGACCCGCTGCCGATCTGGTATGAAACCGACCAGCACGGCAACGACGGCTACACCGTCAATGCGCTCACCCAGCGGCCGATGGCGATGTATCACTCCTGGGGCACCCAGAACGCCTGGCTGCGCCAGATCCACGGCCGCAACCCGCTTTATGTGCCGACCAAACTGATGCGCGAAAACGGCCTCAGCGATGGCGACTGGGCCAGGGTCTCCTCTCCGCATGGCGAAATCACCGTCCCGGTGATGGAGATGGCCGCGCTCAATGAAAACACCGTCTGGACCTGGAACGCCATCGGCAAGCGCAAGGGCGCCTGGGCGCTCGAGGAAAACGCCCCCGAGGCCACCAAGGGCTTCCTGCTCAATCACCTCATCCACGAACTGCTGCCCCCCAAGGGCGACGGGATGCGATGGGCGAATTCCGACCCGATCACCGGTCAGGCGGCGTGGTTCGACCTCAAGGTCAAGATCGAGAAAGCCGCCGCGCCGGATGACATGCAGGAAAGCCAGCCAGCCGTCCCGGCGCAGGACTCCCCGGTCGGCACCGGCCCGAAAGAACTGAAGTGGAAAGTAGGCAAATGACCGAGCTCCCCAACTCCACCGACCGCAAGATGGGTCTGGTCATTGACCTGGACACCTGCGTGGGCTGCCATGCCTGTGTGATTTCCTGCAAGGGCTGGAACACCGAAAACTATGGCGCGCCGCTCAGCGATCAGAATGCCTATGGCGCCGATCCCTCCGGCACCTTCCTCAACCGCGTGCATTCCTATGAGGTCCAGCCCCCCGAAGGTCACGCCCAACTGGTGCATTTCCCCAAATCCTGCCTGCACTGCGAAGACGCGCCCTGCGTCACCGTCTGCCCCACCGGCGCCAGCTACAAGCGGGTGGAAGACGGCATCGTGCTGGTCAATGAATCCAACTGCATCGGCTGTGGCCTATGTGCCTGGTCCTGCCCCTATGGCGCGCGCGAGCTGGATCTGGCCGAAGGGGTGATGAAGAAATGCACTCTCTGTGTCGACCGGATCTACAACGAAAACCTGCCAGAGGTGGACCGCGTGCCATCCTGTGTGCGCACCTGCCCCGCAGGCGCCCGCCATTTCGGAGATCTGGGCGATCCTGACAGTGATGTCTCCAAACTGGTGGCAGAGCGCGGCGGCATGGACTTGATGCCGGAAATGGGCACCAAACCGGTGAACAAATACCTGCCCCCCCGCCCCAAGGACCAGATCGACGATCAGATCGACATTCTCGCCCCCCTCCTTGCCCCGGTCGCAGAAGAGCCCAAGGGCTTTCTCGGCTGGCTGGACAAGGCGCTCGACAAACTCCCGGGTCACTCTGAAGGGGGATCGAACTGATGCATCCCGCACCCTCTGTTATCATCTTCACCACCCTCTCTGGTCTCGGCTTTGGCCTCTTGACCTTTCTTGGCCTCGGTAAGCCCGAGGTGACGGGCTGGGTGGCCCTTGTGTTCTACGCCATCGCCTTTGGCTTTGCGGTGGGCGGGCTTCTGGCCTCGACCTTTCACCTGGGCCGCCCTGAACGGGCCTGGCGCGCCTTCAGCCAGTGGAAAACCAGCTGGCTCAGCCGCGAAGGCATCTGCGCGGTTGCCGCCCTCGTGGTGATGGGGCTCTTTGCCTTTGGTGCGGTGTTCCTGGACACCCATTGGTGGGCGCTTGGCTGGATCGGCGCGGCGCTGTCGCTGGCGACGGTCTTCACGACCTCGATGATCTACACCCAGCTCAAGACCATTCCGCGCTGGAACATGGCGCTGACGCCGGTGATGTTCCTGTCCTTCAGCCTTGCGGGCGGCTCGCTGCTGGCCGGGGCGGAGGCGTTGGCACCCTGGTTGCTGGCCATCGCTGGCGCCGTACAGCTGGCCTATTGGGCCAAGGGCGATCAGGCCTTTGCCACCTCGGGCACCGATATGGGCACCGCCACCGGCCTTGGCGATCGTGGCACCGTTCGCGCGTTTGAGCCGCCCCACACCGGCTCCAACTACCTGTTGCGCGAATTCGTGCATGTGGTCGGGCGCAAACATGCGCAGAAACTGCGGGTGATCGCCTTTGCCCTTGGGTTTGCTCTGCCCTTGATCTGCCTGATCCTGCCGGTTGAGGGGTTGATGCTCAAACACCTGCTCGCAGGCGTTGCCGTGCTGCTGCATATCGCCGGAGTTGCCACCTCGCGCTGGCTGTTCTTTGCGCAGGCCGAACATGTGGTCGGGTTGTACTACGGCAAACGTTGAGCCATCCCAAAACACCCAACATCAGGGCGCCCCAGTGGCGCCCTTTTTTCTTGCGGGCTGCATCTTTTTTCAAAAAATCCCACCGCCCATGTCACAAACCCATCCGCTGGCTCGTCCTGTTTCTGAACCCATCAGAAAGGACCAAATGATGTCGCAACGCCTTGATTATTTCTCTGTCGCCGGTGATCTGTTCAAACCCATGATGGCGCAGGAAAACCTGTTCAAAAACAGCACATTGGAATACAGCGTGGTGGAACTGGTGAAACTGCGTGCCTCCCAGATCAACGGCTGTGCCTTCTGCATCCACATGCACACCCACGAGATGCGCGCCCATGGCGAAAGCGAGGACCGGATGCATCTGCTGAACGCCTGGCGCGAATCCCCGCTCTACACGCCCCGCGAACGCGCGGCGCTCGCTTGGTGCGAGGCGCTGACACGGGTTGAAACCACCGGCGCACCCGATGCCGATTATGACGCCGTGGCAGAGCTGTTTGACCCGCGCGAGCAGGTTCTGCTCACCCTCTTGGTCAGCGCCATCAACAGCTGGAACCGCATTGCAATCGGCTTTCGTACCGCCCACCCTGTGAGCGAAACCACCACAGGGGCCAACGCCGCGTGACAGCACAGACCAAAGACACAGGAACCGATGCGTTCCTGACAGCGCGGCCGCGATTGTTTGCGGCCGCCTACCGGATGCTGGGCAGCGTAACAGATGCCGAGGACATCCTGCAGGACGCCTATCTGCGCTGGCAATCGGCCCCCAAGGGGGAGATTCTGGATACAACCGGCTATCTCATGCGGATCACCACGCGGCTGTGTCTTGATCAGCTGAAATCGGCCCGTGCCCGGCGCGAGACCTATCCGGGCGAATGGTTGCCGGAACCGGTGCTGACGGACGATGCCACCGACCAGCTGGACCACGATGTCTCGGTTGCGCTTTTGCTGGCGCTGGAAACCCTGTCGCCCCTCGAACGCGCCGCCTTCTTGCTGCACGACATCTTTGACAGCTCCTTTGGCGATGTGGCCTCTGCGCTCAATCGCTCGCCAGAGGCCTGCCGCCAGCTCGCCGCCCGCGCGCGGCGCAAGGTGCAGGCGCTGCGCCCTGACACCCCTGCGCCCCCGGCCCTGGACGACGATCAGGGCCGCACCCTGACAGAGGCGTTTTTCCGCGCCTCCAAAACCGGGGACACCGCCACGCTCACCCGGCTCCTTGCCGATGGGGTGCAGATGGTCTCGGATGGGGGCGGCAAGGCAACCGCCGCGCTCAACCCGATCTTTGGCCAGGCCAAGGTCTTGCGCCTGCTGGAGGGGCTCGCCCGCAAAGGCGGTGCGCAACTGCCGCAGCTCTGGCGGTTTTGCCATCTGAACGGCCTGCCTGCCGTGGTCAGCCGCGAAGAAGGGGGCATCGTTCAGGCGGCGGCTCTGGACATCACAGAGGGGCGGATCACCCGGATCTATGTGGTGCGCAACCCCGACAAAACCCGCCACCTTGCCCACCTTCTCGCTTGATTCCAGACAGTTAAGACAGCAGCGACACCAAAAGCCCTGGGGTGTTGCGCCCCCTGCGCACGCTGGGGTGACGATCTGTCAGGACCGCAATGCTAAGGTACTCGCGATCGCGATCTTTCGCCGGTTTGGCACCCGGCACCCCAAGGAGACGCGCCATAGGTCTGATGACCCGCGGCGCCGTTGCACGACGTTACGCACACAGGGCGCGCTCTTGCGCCCTGACCCTCCTGCCCTTCCCGGGATCACCACCGGGGCGGCGCCGCCTTTTTACGTTCATTAAGTCCGACCGCAGGCATGTGACCCTAAACCGCCGGTTAGAGACAGAAGACAGCCAAAACGAAACAGACCGGAACGCAGCAGCGTCCCGGCCTGACAAAGCATGTCTATGGTGCTGATCTGCGCTTACAGCAGGCCCGCATGTGCCATGGCGGCGTCAATTGCGGCCTTGGTGCTGTCTTCCAGACCCGTGAGCGGCAGGCGCACCTCTTCGCTGCACAGGCCCAGTTTCGACAGGCCGTATTTTGCACCCGCCAGACCCGGCTCGATAAAGATCGCCTCATGCAGCGGCATCAGCTTGTCCTGATACTCCAGCGCCAAGGCGTAATCGCCCGCCAGCGTCGCGGCCTGGAACTCTGCGCACAGCTTGGGCGCAACGTTTGCAGTGACCGAAATACAGCCAACACCACCGTGGGCGTTAAAGCCCAGCGCCGTGGCATCCTCGCCCGACAGCTGGATGAAATCCGCACCGCAAGAGGCGCGCTGCTGCGACACACGCGCGATATCGCCGGTGGCGTCCTTCACACCGATGATGCGCTCCAGCTTGGCCAGTTCCCCCATCGTCGCCGGGGTCATGTCGATGACCGAACGACCGGGGATGTTGTAGATCACGATCGGAATATCGGCACAGTCGTGCAGTTCGCGGAAATGCGCCAGCAGGCCCCGCTGGGTCGGCTTGTTGTAATAGGGCGTCACCACCAGCGCGGCATCGGCGCCAACTTCGGCGGCAAACTGCACAAACCGCTTGCCCTCAACCGTGTTGTTGGACCCCGCACCCGCAATGACCGGCACGCGACCAGCGGCGGTTTTCACCACCTCGGCAATCACGGTTTCATGCTCTTCGTGGGTCAGCGTCGGGCTTTCGCCGGTCGTGCCAACCGGCACCAGCGCGCTGGAGCCCTGATCGATGTGCCACTCGACCAACCGTTTGAGCGTATCCAGATCCAGCTCGCCGTTGGAAAACGGGGTGACGAGGGCTGGCATAGAGCCTTTGAACATGGGCACGCTCCCTTTTGCTGTTCGTGTGGGCGGGCAAGACGCCGCCAAGGTGATGGACATGCCGGGGAATTGAGTTGATACCGGCAGGCCACGGTTTATCGTAGATGGCTGTATGCCCGGAACGTTGGAAAATGCAAGAGATGACACGCATTCTGGCCCTTATTGTCCTCATTTCCGCCACTCTGGGCGGCACCGATGCCAAAGCGGTGGATCTGGGCCGCGCATTGGAGCTGATGCGCGAGGAAAAATGGCGCGAAGCAGGCCGCAGCGCAGGCCAGGAAACCACCATCGCCCGGGATGTGATCGAATGGCACCGCCTGCGCGCCGGCGAAGGATCGGCTGCGGATGTCATGGCCTTTCTGGCGCGTCGTCCCGACTGGCCTGGCCTGCCGCTCCTGAGGCGGCGCAGCGAAGAGGTGATCGCCACCGCAAGCCCCCGCACGATTCTTGCCTTTTACGAGGGCAACCGCCCGCAAACCGCGCTCGGGGCGCTCAGTTATGCACGCGCCCTCAAGGCGGCAAATCGCGACGGAGACGCCCGCGCAGAGCTGGTCATCGCCTGGCGCAGCCTGCCGATGGGCGCGGACACGCAGGCCGATTTTCTGAAAGGCAACGGCGACCTCCTCGCCCCGCATCACGCGGCGCGGCTGAACCGGATGCTGTGGGACGGGCACCACACCAGCACAGCGGGCGTCTTGCCGCTGGTCAGTGACGCACAACGCAAACTGGGAGAAGCGCGTCTGGCGCTGCAAAAGGACGAACAAGGCGTGGACAGCCGGATCGCCGCCGTCCCGGAGGCGCTGCGCGATGATCCGGGGCTGGCCTATGACCGGTTCACCTGGCGCGACCGCAAGCGGCGGCAGGATGATGCGATTGAACTGCTGATGGATCGCAGCACCTCGGCCGAGAAACTGGGCAAGCCGGAAAAATGGCTCCGCCGTCGCCGGGATTTCGCGCGCCAGCTGCTGCGCGACGACAAATACGAACGCGCCTATCAGCTGGCCGCACATCACTTTGCCACGCCGGACATGGGCTATGGCTATGCCGACAGCGAATGGATCGCAGGCTATATCGCCCTGCGCAAGCTGCGCGACCCCGAACTGGCGGTCTATCACTTTGACCGGTTTCTGGCGGCCGTCTCCTCCCCGATCTCCGTTGGGCGGGGCGGCTATTGGCTGGGTCGCGCCCATGCGGCACTTGGCGATGCGGACAAGGCGTATGCCGCCTATGCCCGTGCAGCGGAGTATCAGACCTCCTTTTACGGCCTGCTCGCAGCCGAGGCCCTGGGCCGCCCGTTCGACCCGGATCTGGCAAACCCGCCCGCAGTGCCGGACTGGCGCTCTGCGGCCTTCCTCAACACCTCGGTGGCGCAGGCGGGGCTGTTGGCGCTGCAGGCCGGCGATCTGGCCCTGGCTGAACGGTTCCTCACCCATCTGGTCGAAGGGCTGGACGCCGAGGCCGCCCGCCAGCTGGGGGAGATGGCCGTGGCGATGGATCAACCGCATCTGGCGGTGATGATTGCAAAACGCGCGGCCTCTGACGGGGAAGAGCTGGAAGCGGCCTATTTCCCGCTGCACCCGGTGGCCAAACGCGACCTGCCGATGGCAGAGGAAATGACACTGGCCATCGCCCGCAGGGAAAGCGAATTTGACCCAAGCGTCATCAGCCACGCAGGCGCGCGCGGGCTGATGCAGGTGATGCCGGCAACCGCCGATCTGGTGGCGCGCCGCATCGGCACCAGTGACGATCACTCCACCGGGCGGCTGATTTCCGACTGGCCCTACAACGCGCTTCTTGGCAGCAACTACTTGGCGGGCCTGGCCAAGGAATTCGACGGAAACGTGGTGATGATGGCAGCGGGCTACAACGCCGGCCCCCACCGCCCGATCGCCTGGATGGAACGCTATGGCGATCCCCGCGATGGCGAGCCTGACATCATCGACTGGATCGAACACATCCCCTTCAACGAGACACGCAACTACGTGATGCGCGTCACCGAGAGCCTGCCTGTCTATCGCGCCCGGCTGGGCAAACCCGCCCTGCCCCTGCCGTTTTCAAAAGAGCTCGCGGGCTCAACCCTTCTGGCGTTCGCGCCAAAGGGTGAATAGCCCCGCCGCCACGATAATCGCCGCACCGATGGCGACATTGGTGCGGATCACCTCGCCAAAAACCACCACCCCAAGCGCTGCCGCCCAGATCAGGTGGAAATAGGCAAAAGGCTGCACCGCGCTGGCCTCGGCCATCTCGTAGCATTTGATCAACAGCCAGTGCCCGGTCACGCCAGACACGCACAAAAGCCCCATCCAGCGCCAGTCGCCGGGGCTCATCGGCTCCCAGTACCACATGCCCACAAGGGTCATCGCCACCATGCCCGCGACCCCGGTCCAGAAGAAACTGGTGGCGGTGCTGTCGCGCCGCGCAGCGTAGCGCGTGATCAGACCATAAAGCGCAAACATCAGCGCCGAGATGAACGGGATGATCGCAAGCGGATCAAACACGCCAACACCCGGCTGCAGGATGATCAGCACGCCAATCAGGCCAACGGAAATTGCCGCCCACCGCCGCCAGCCAACCGTCTCGCCCAGAACCGGCCCGCTCAGGGCTGCAACCAAAAGCGGATAGCAGATAAAGACCGCAACGCTTTCGACCAGTCCAAGCACGGTAAAGGCATAGACGGCAACGCAGATTTCAGCGACCAGCAGCACGCCGCGAAAGATCTGCAAGCCCAGCTGATCGGTGCGCGCCGTTGCCCGGATCCCGCCCGGTGCACGGGCCGCAAGCGCGATCACGAACAGCGCAAAGAACCAATAGCGGATCATGATGACCATAAAGGTGTTGTACTGCCCCGCCAGATGCCGCGAGATCCCGTCCTGCAGGGCAAACACGATGGTTGCCGCAATCATCAAAAGCACACCGGCGGTGACGTTGTTCTTCTGGGTGATCCGGGGGGGATGGGGCTCCAGTATCTTGGCGTCGGGGCGCATGGTCATCGCAATCGTGCCTTTGTCATATGCCGCTTGCGCCCGAAACCGGGCGTGCGGGTCACTTCAAATCCGGCGGCCTCCAGCCCGCGGCGGACGAAACCCGCCGCCGTATAGGTTGCCGCACTGCCACCTGCCGCCGTGTGACGGGCGACCTCGCCCAGCAGGTCATCCTGCCACAGCTCCGGGTTCTTGGCCGGGGAAAACCCATCCAGAAACCAGGCATCTGCCTTGCCTGTCCACTCTGGCAGCGACACGCGGGCGTCGCCAGTGATGACATTGACCCGCAGATTGCCCAGGTCGCAAGAGCCCGTCCCGCCCCAGACCGCGAGGAACCGCTCGGCCCAGGGCGCCACCTCGGGAAAGGCCTGAAGCGCGCGGGCCATATCCTGCGTTGCCATCGGAAAGGCCTCGAAACTGGTGAAATACAGCACCGACGGTGCGGCGCAGCCTTCCTGCGCCTGCTCCCATGCGCGCCAGGCGGCCAGCAGGTTCAGTCCGGTGCCAAAGCCCAGCTCTGCAATGTGGAAATCCGCACCCGCCTGTGCCGCATCGGCAAAGCGCGCCGCCAGATCATTGCCGTCCAGAAACACATGCTCTGTCTCGGCTAGCCCGTTCTGGATCGAGAAATAGGGATCATCAAACTGATCGGAAACCGGAATGCTGTCATCCCGCCAGCTGAGCCGTGCCTGCTGGTCTGCCATGCTATAATCCCCTAAGTGATGCGGTGGAACGGCGCGACACTGGCGAAAGGGTGCGAAAATGGCAATGGCAGATATCACCGTCCGGGGCGCCGGGATCTTTGGGCTTTCGATTGCATGGAGCTGCGCACGCCGCGGCGCATCGGTGCAGGTGGTCGACCCCTTTGGGGCGGGCGCGGGCTCTAGCGGCGGGCTGGTCGGCGCGCTGGCGCCGCATGTGCCAGAGAACTGGAACCCCAAAAAACAATACCAGCTGGAAAGCCTGCTGATGGCCGAAGGTTTCTGGGCCGACGTGCAGGAAACCGGCGGCGTCTCTTCCGGGTATGGTCGCACCGGTCGGATCCAGCCCATCAACGACCAGCGTACTCTGGACCTTGCGCGCGCCCGCGAAGCCACGGCGCAGACCTATTGGAAGGGCGAGGCCGAATGGCGCGTCTGTCCGGTCTCTGACATGGGACCGTGGGTGCCGCCCAGCGCCACGGGTTATGTGGTCCACGACACGCTGAGCGCCCGGATGCACCCCCGCCGCGCCTGCGCCGCCCTGGTCGCGGCCCTTGCCGTCATGGGGGTAGAGGTTCAGGCAGAGGCACCTGATGAGGGTCTGGTGGTACACGCCAAGGGCTACGCCGGGCTGCTGGAGCTGAATGAAACACTGGCCGGTCCCGGTGGTCCGGCCGAGGGCAAGACACTGGGCAATGGGGTGAAAGGTCAGGCCGCGCTCCTGCGCTTTGCCGAAAACCCGGAGGTGCCACAGCTTTATGCCGATGGGCTGCACATCATTCCCCATGCCGACGGAACCCTTGCCATCGGCTCCACCAGCGAGCGCGACTTTGACGCGCCGGACACCACAGACAGCCAGCTGGACGAGGTGATCGAGCGCGCCTGCGCGGCGGTGCCGGTTCTGCACGGCGCTGAGGTGATGGAACGCTGGGCCGGTGTGCGCCCCCGCGCCCGCTCGCGCGCGCCGATTCTGGGGGCGTGGCCCGGTCGTGACGGGCATTTCATCGCCAACGGGGGCTTCAAGATCGGCTTTGGCATGGCCCCCAAGGTCGGCGCAACGATGGCGGATCTGCTGCTGGACGGGCAGGATGATATCCCCGAAGGTTTCCGGGTCGAAGATAACTTCTGACTGTCAGACCAGGGGGCTGAGAGATGATCGCCTATATCACCATCGGATCCAACGACCTGCCGCGCGCCAAGGCGTTCTATCAGGCGATCCTGCCCCCGCTTGGCTATGATTTCAGCGAAGGGCGCGAGGGGCTCAGTTTTGTGCTGCCCGTGCCGGAGGGAGAGCCGCCATGCGCGCCAGATGTCTATGTCAAACGCCCCTTTGACGGCGCACCTGCCACTGCGGGCAATGGCATGATGGTGGCATTTCAGGCCCGCACGCAGGCCGAGGTGCGTGACCTGCACGGCGCCGCACTGGCCGCAGGTGGGCAGGATGATGGCGCGCCGGGGTTTCGCGCGGCCTATAGCGCAGGGTTCTACGTGGGATATCTGCGCGATCCGGATGGCAACAAGATTGCTCTGTTTTCCAGCAACCCGGATGAGCCGAGCCGCGACGACTGAGGGCGCGGAGCGCAAAAAACCCGGAGCGCGGCTCAGACGCTCCGGGTTGGATTAACGGGACGGTGCGATGGTTCAGCGCGCGATTTCCGCCTTCAGCTTGTCCATCAGCGCCTGCAGCGTCTCGACATACAGCTCACCCTTCAGGTGGCCGTTGTCGTCAAACTCCTGGTAGGAGGCCGCAAGATGGACCTGCGGGCCTGCCAGCACGCGGGGCTGAAACGGCACCAGGAAACTGCGCAGCAGCATCTGGGCCTTTTCCCCACCAGACCGCCCCGCCGCAGCGGACATGATCGCAACCGGTTTGTCCTGCCAGGGGGCATCGCTGGTTCGGCTGATCCAGTCGAGCGCGTTTTTCAGAACGCCAGAGGGTGCGCCGTTGTATTCCGGGGTCGAAATCAGCACGGCATCGGCGCCTTTGATCAGATCCGCAAGGCGCTGCACGGCGGCGGGGATGCCCGTGGCCTCTTCATCGTCGCCATTATACAGCGGCAGGTTCAGATCGGCATCGATCACCTCTGCGTCGCCGAACAGGCGGGTGGCTTCTGCCAGGAGTTTGCGGTTGGTGGCCTCTGCGCGCAGCGAGCCGGAGATGGTCACAAGGGTCGGGGTCGACATTTTCGGGCCTCATCATTGGGGTGTTGTCTCTGCCCAAGAACCTATTCCAAAGCCCGCCTCAGAAAAGCCCGACCGCCGCGCAGTCACTGTGCAAAATAGAACATCAGGTCGCAATTATCGACATAACTTCGCGAAAATGCACAAAACAACAGTTCGCCAGACATGAAAATGGCCGCGCCCGGTGGGGCACGGCCAGATTGAAACGGTTACTGCAGCAAAGCCGATCAGCCCTGCGGGATCACCACGATTTCGACACGACGGTTGCGGGCCTTGCCTTCGGGTGTGAGGTTGGACGCCACCGGCTGGTCCTCGCCCCGGCCAATGATGGCCAGACGGTTGTAGGGCACGCCACCGGCCTGGATCTGATCCGCAACCGCGTTGGCGCGGCGTTCGGACAGGGCCTGGTTGTAGCTCGCGCTGCCGTCGCTGTCGGTGTGGCCGATGACCTGCACCAGGCTGTTGGGATAGCGCACGAGGCTCGCTGCAACCTTGTTCAGGTCAGAACGGACCGCAGGCGAAATGGCGGAGCTGTCGGTGGCGAATGTCAGGTCATTGGGCAGCGACACGATCAGCCGGTCCCCGGTGTTGACGATGGTGATACCGTCGTTGGAGATCGACTGGCGCAGCTCGCGTTCCTGCGCGTCCAGCTGGTTGCCGATCACGCTGCCTGCTGCGGCACCGACGATGGCCCCGGTTGCGGCACCAAGGCCACGGTCGGAATCATTGGTGAGCGCGCCAACCCCGGCCCCGATGATACCGCCAATGATGGCCCCCTGCTGGGTGTTGCTGCCGTTGGTGCCGATGGTGGCGGGATCAGTACAGGCGGTCAGGCCCAGTGCGGCCGCCAGAATACCGGCGGTGGTGAGTTTCATCTGCATCATCAAACAATCTGCCTTTGTTCTCTCGACCGGGCTTTGCCCGGCCAGTTATCCGACGGAATATTGGTGTGCCCGCAGGATATCACAAGACATGGCCCTGTCCCCTCGGCAATTTCCCGCCAGCGTCACGGCACGGACAGCCCATCACCGGACCACAAAGGATGCCCGACGGATCAGGCCGCGCCGCCCCGCTGCCCGTCATCGCGGGCGGCCTCATAGGCGAGCATGGCGCGCTTGACCGGCAGACCCCAGTGATACCCGCCCAGAGCACCCGATTTGCGCAGCGCCCGGTGGCAGGGGATGAGCCAGCTGACAGGGTTGCGGCCCACGGCCGTTCCCACGGCGCGCACCGCTTTCGGGCTGCCGATGGACTGAGCGATTTCGGAATAGGTACTGACATGGCCTGACGGAATCCGCAGGAGCGCCTCCCAGACCTTGATCTGCAAAGGCGCGCCGATCAGGTGCAGCGCGGTCTCTCCCCGCTGGGCAAAAGCCGCATCGACCATCGGGCGCAGGGCCGTCGGATCCTCGACGTAACCGGCATCGGGCCAGCGGCTGCGCATGTCAGCCATCGCAGGCTCTGCGCCGGTTTCGGCGGCAAAGGCCATACCGCAGATGCCCTTTTCCGTGCCCATCACCAGCGCCAGACCAAAGGGGCTGTCAAACCACCCCCAGGAGATACGCAACCCCGCCCCCTTGCGGGCAAAGTCGCCGGGGCTCATCGCCTCCCAGCGGACAAAGAGATCATGCAGGCGACCAGAGCCGGACAGACCCACCGCATGGGCGGCATCAAGGGTGGTGAAGCGATGCTGCAGGAGAGATTTGGCGTGGCCGAGGCGCAGATATTGTTGGTAGCGTTTGGGCGAAACCCCGACCCATGCAGAAAACAGTCGCTGAAAATGCGCCGCGCTCATCCCCATCGCGTCGGACAGATCCTCAAGGCTGAGATCCGCCCCATCCGCATCAATCAGTTCGATGGCCCGTTTGATGACGCCGTAGTGATAGCTCTGCTCTGTGGTGTCTGTGCTGTTGTGCATCGTGTCTGCCCCATCGGCGCATTCCTGTCCTGAGCCCACCCTACATCCATGACGCGTGACAGCGCGACCCGGATCTTGCGGGAAGTGATCTGCCCCGGTCAAACGCGCGTAGAGACTGTGGCACAAGGGTGTTCCGATTAGGATCAGGGCAACCAGTCCGGCTTTTCTGTTTGCGCCGCGCGCGGCTGCGCGGCATTAAGGAGCGCGATGGCCAAGCAACTCGATTATCATACGCTGCGCGAGATCTTCACGCGCTTTCAGGACGCCGATCCCGAGCCCAAGGGCGAGCTGGAGCACGTCAACGTCTATACCCTTGTGGTGGCGGTGGCGCTGTCTGCGCAGGCTACGGATGCCGGGGTGAACCGGGCCACGCGCGAGCTGTTCAAGATTGCCGACACCCCTCAGAAGATGCTGGACCTCGGCGAAGAGGGGCTGATCGAGCACATCAAGACGATCGGGCTTTATCGCAACAAGGCCAAGAACGTCATCAAGCTGTCGCGCATCCTGGTGGATCAATACGGCGGCGAGGTGCCCAATTCACGCGCGGCCCTGCAATCCCTGCCCGGGGTTGGCCGCAAGACTGCAAATGTGGTGCTGAACATGTGGTGGCGCCAGCCTGCGCAGGCTGTGGACACCCATATCTTTCGCGTGGGCAACCGGTCCGGCATTGCGCCGGGCAAGGATGTCGACGCGGTAGAACGCGCCATCGAAGACAATATTCCGGCGGATTTTCAGCTGCATGCCCACCATTGGCTGATCCTGCACGGACGCTATCATTGCAAAGCGCGCAAGCCGCAGTGCCCTACCTGCATCATCCGCGACCTTTGCCAGTTTGAGGACAAGACCCAATGAAAACCTATCAACTCGTCGGGATCGGCAATGCTGTTGTCGACGTGATCAGCCAGTGCGACGACAACTTTCTTGAGCATATGGGCATCGAGAAGGGCATCATGCAGCTGATCGAGCGTGAGCGCGGCGAGGTGCTTTATGCGGCCATGCAGGAGCGGGTGCAGACCCCCGGTGGCTCTGTCGCCAACACGATTGCCGGCGCAGGGGCGCTGGGGCTGGATGCGGCCTTTATCGGTCGGGTGCATGATGATGCGCTGGGGCGGTTCTATGCCGATGCGATGGCCGATGACGGCGTTGATTTCGTGAACCCGCCGGTTGCGGGAGGTGAGCTGCCGACCTCGCGGTCGATGATCTTTGTCTCGCCAGATGGGGACCGGTCGCTGAACACCTATCTGGGCATTTCCTCGGAACTGTCTTCGCAGGACGTTCCCGACGAGGTCGCAGGCCAAGCGCAGCTGATGTTCCTTGAGGGCTATCTGTTCGACAAGGACAAGGGCAAGACCGCCTTTATGGAGGCTGCGCGCGACTGCCGTCTGGGCGGCGGCAAGGCCGGTATTTCGCTGTCGGATCCGTTCTGCGTGGAACGTCACCGGGCCGATTTCCTCAAGCTGATCGAAAGCGAGCTGGAGTTTGTCTTTGGCAATGAGGACGAGGTGAAATCCCTGTTCGAGACCGACGATCTGGATGCGGCACTGGCCCAGCTGTCGGCGATCTGCCCGCTGGTGATCTGCACCCGTTCGGCGGATGGCGCCACTGTCATCACCAAAGAGGGCCGTGTGGATGTGCCGGTTGAAAAGGTCACACCGCTCGACACCACCGGGGCGGGCGACCAGTTTGCAGCGGGCTTTCTCTTTGGCCTGTCGCAGGGTCGCGATGTGGAGACCTGCGCCAAGATGGGCAACCTCTGCGCCGCAGAAGTCATCAGCCACATCGGCCCGCGTCCCGAGAAGGACATGAAAGAGCAGCTGCAGGCGGCGGGTCTGCTCTGACCCCGCTGCACCCAAGCGATGCGAAAGGCCATCCTTCGGGGTGGCCTTTTTCGTGTTCGCCGTGCGCTCAGTTGTAGGCCATCAGGAATTCGGCAACGGCCTGATAGGCTGGCAGAGATGTCGGGTCGATAAACCCGTTCTGCGCCCGCGGATATGATGCCAGGCGCACCAGAACCATGTCGGCGGTCGGGTCAACATAGATGGTCTGCCCGTGAACGCCGCGCGCGGCATAGGAGCCGTGATCGTTGTGAAACACCCACCATTGGCTGGTATAGCTGCCGTTCGCAATGCTGGGGGAGCCACTGAATTTTGACTGATCCCCTCCGCCTGCGATGGTTTGTGCCACCGCCGCAGGGAACACCCGTTTGCCATTCAGCGCCCCCTCGTTCAGCATCAGCTGCCCCAAGCGGGCGAGATCGCGAAGCCCGGCTGTCACCCCACCCCCGGCGAAGGGCACCCCTTTGCCGTCAACGGTTTGATAGGCGTCCATCTCTGCCCCCATCGGCCGCCACAGCCTCTCGGAGGCAAGCTCTGTCACCGCCTTGCCAGTCACCCTGCTGATCACCCAGCCCAACATATCCGAATTGATGGTCTTGTAGTGAAATGACTCGCCATGCGCCCCCTCCGGGCCGACCTGCTGGAGGTATTCCCAGTACCCGTCGGGACCATCATAATCTGCCGGTTTTGGCAGCGGGCTTGCGGCGCGGGAATAGACCCAGATGTCTGCCTCCGGGTCCGAATAATCCTCGGAATACTGCACCCCGGTTGTCATATCCATCACCTCGCGCACCGTTGCGGTGGCAAATGCGCTTTGGCCGATTTCGGGAATGATGTCCTTAACCGTCAGACTGTCATCCAGCACCCCCTCTGCCACCAGGATCTCAGCCAGCAGGCCCGTGATCGATTTGGTCATCGACATGATCGCATGTTTGCCATCCTCACGCAGACAGCCGAAGTAGCGTTCATAGACGACCTGCCCCTTGTGCATGATCAGCATGCCGTCGGTGTAATTGGCATAAAGCGACTGATCCCAGGTCATGTCTTCAGTCGCATTGGTTGGCCGGAAGGTCAGCGCATCGATCTGGCGGGCGAGATCGGCGAAACGGGCTGGGCTGGGATAGCTTAGCGGGATGGGGGCGCCGGTGCCGCGGCTGATTTCCTCGGTCGGTAGAAATTCCCGCAGGTGGCAGACCGACCAGCGCAGTTTTGGAAAGCTGAAGTAGTTGGCGTCCGGTTGGGTGATCAGCCGCTCATCAGGCGGGGGAAATCCCTGCATCCACCCCATCACGGTCGGATCAGAGTCCTGTGCCGAGAGGACCCCGGTCTCGGCAAGCGCCATCTGTGCGCCAGTTGCCAGCGCAACCACCGCTGCAGCGACGCCGGCCTTAGAAGTTGAAAACCACATTTACGAAACCTCCCGTCCATGTTGATGCGCCTGCGCCTACGACCTCATCAATGCCGTCACCGGGAAAGGAGACGGACAGGCCCGCAGTCAGAAACGTATTTCGATTGAGGATGCGGCTCCACTCCAGGAACAGATCGTCCGCAAGATGGGCGTCTTTCACCCCCGACACCAGATTGCCTGAGGCATCGACACGGGTGGCCTGGCCAAACTGGATCGGACTGTTGAGTTCATTCGCGCGAATATGCGCATAGCGCAGGGTCAGCGTATCCCTTGGGCTGGGCTTGGTGCGCAGCGCGAGGGTCAGCGCCTTGACGTTCGAATTCAGGAAGGTCGAGGCAGATTTGGATCCCGTGGCCCAGGCGCTGGGGCTGCCTTCGTAAAACAGCGGGTCAAAGCGTTCGAGGCGCGGCGTGGTCGGATCATCCCCTGAAAACGTCTGATACCCAATCGTCAGGGAGGGGGACCAGGGAAGGGTTTCGAATGTGTAGCCCGCCGTCACCCGTCCGGCCCAGGCCCTGAGATCAATGTCGGAATTGCGTTGATAGGCCAGATCCGTCGTAAAGGTCCAATTCGACAGCGCACCGCTGTAAGGGTTTGATTTTGCGTAAATGTTCATCGTGTTTGTGCCGTTTCGGGCGGCGGGCAGGATCGAAGGGGGCGCGCCTGCCTTGGGATAGGGCGCACCAGAGGAGAGAACATGCACAAAGGTCGCTCCCACATACCCGCCACCCGCGTAGTCGTGACGCAGATCAAAGCCTGCCAGCTCGTTGCCATTGTCCTTTGAGGGCAGTTCATTGGGATCGAGATAGAACAAGGTGGCGGTTGTGCGATCAGACGACAGCCGCGCAATGAGTGCACGTTCCCAGGCCTTGCGAGGACCGAGCTTCAGGGCCCCCCGTTCAAAGCCGCTGGTCGCACCATTGGAGATCAGCATGCCCGTGCCCAGCTTCAGCTCGCGCGCGCCAACAGAGACGTCATAGGTCAACCCGCCCGGGACATCGCCTCTGAGGCCCAGAAAATACTCTTCTGGTGTGGTTCTGCCGGTGTTGCCCGTGTCAAAGGCATCCCTGCCCCAACTGTAAGAGACCACCGCCGAAACCTTGCCATAGAGGGTCAGACCGGTGTCGAACTGGCGTTCGAAACTCAGCCCCGGTTTGAGGTAGAGTTCCAGCCATTCCGTATCCGCATCGAAGTTGGCGCTGGGGGCGGTCACTGTGGCCAGATCCCAGAACAAGTTCTGTTCGGCCACGGCGTTCAGACCATATTGCAGATGTGTTCGCACCGTGGTGCCGTTGGCGTCATAGAGCACCATCCGATCAGGTTGCTGTGCATGAGAGGGCGCGCCGTGGAGCGCGACGTTCATCAGACCGGCCGCAAGAACCACCCTGACCCCGCGCCAAGAGCTGCCATGCAATCTGCGAACTGTGCACGCGAACATCTGATCTGCCCCCGTTCGTCAGGGCCCGTTTGTTCAGGGCCGCCCGTTCCGGGAGAGGTAAATCACATTTCCGTTACGTCAAGACAGCCCGCATCCGCATCATGCGGGCGCGGGGTCAGTCGTCTGATGCCACCTGCAGCGCCTTGGACAGAAGCGCGTTCAGTGCTGCCTGCTCCTTTTGGGTCAGCCCGGTCAGAAGCTCTGCCTGTGTCTGGACATGGGCGGTGGCCACCTCGTCGATCAGGGCAAGGCCCTTGTCGGTCAGTCCGATCAGAAAGCTGCGGCTGTCGTCGGGGTTGACGCTGCGCGACACCAGCCCTGCTGCTTCGAGCCGGTCGATGCGGTTGGTCATCGTTCCCGAAGACACCATCGTGCTGCGCAAGAGATCACCCGGAGACAGGCGATAGGGCGCGCCCGAACGGCGCAGGGTTGCCAGCACGTCAAACTTGGCCCCGTTCAGGTCATAGCGCGCCCAGGTTTTCTGCATGCCCTGCTGATAGGCCTGCGCCAGTCGCCCCACCCGTCCGATCACCGCCATGGCGGAGACATCAAGGTCCGGGCGTTCCTTTTCCCATTGCTGGGTCACAAAATCTACGTGGTCCATGGGAACTGTTTAGCAGTTGGTATCTTGACGTCAAGAGAATCGCACATATCTTGACGCCAAGATAAATGAAAGGAGCCTGCCATGCAGAGCCGAGATCTGATCCTGACTGCGATCGCGCCAATCGTCTGGGGCAGCAGCTATATCGTCACAACCACGTTCCTGCCGGAACATTCGCCACTGACCGTGGCCCTGCTGCGGGCGCTGCCTGCGGGGCTGTTGTTGCTGGTGCTGGTGCAGCAGTTGCCCCCGCTCGCCTGGGTGCCACGGCTTCTTGTGTTGGGGGCGCTGAATTTCTCGATTTTCTGGGTGCTGTTGTTCACCACCGCCTATCGCCTGCCCGGCGGGGTTGGGGCCACTTTGGGCGCGGTGCAGCCGCTGGTCGTTGTGTTTCTTTCCGCGCTGGTGCTGAAAACGCCGGTGCGCGGCGTGCAGGTGATGGCAGCCGCGCTGAGCGTGGCGGGCGTTGCCCTTTTGGTGCTGACCCCTGCTGCCAAGCTGGACACGCTGGGGGTGGTTGCCGGATTGGCCGGGGCGGTGACCATGGCGGGCGGCGTTGTGCTGAGCCGGAAATGGCAGCCGCCTGTGTCGCTCCTGACCTATACCGCATGGCAGCTGACTGCCGGTGGGCTGCTGTTGCTGCCGGTCACCATCTGGGCCCTGCCGGAGATGCCGCAGTTCAGCGGGCAGAACATCCTGGGGCTGGCCTATATGAGCCTGATTGGCGGCGCCCTGACCTATGTTCTGTGGTTTCGCGGGATTGCCCGGCTGGAGCCTGCCTCGGTTTCGCTTCTTGGGGTGCTGAGCCCGCTGGCGGCCGTGATCCTTGGCTGGGCCTTCATGGGCGAGGTGCTGAGCGCGAAACAGGCTCTGGGGGCGGGACTGGCGTTGTTCAGCCTGTGGCTGGGTCAGGTCAGCTGGCGCTGGCGTCCGCGCAAACTGGCCTCGGCCTGACGGCGCCGCTGCTGCACAAACGACATCAGGCCCGGTGATGCCGGGCCTGATGGGGGAAGGAAACGGTTGCCTGTGCGGTCCGGGCGGCCCGTCTCAGCGGTCGCGCCAGGGGGTGCAGGCGCGGCCAGCGTGGCAGGCCAGAACGTCGCGTGCGGCCTGACCATCTTCGTTGGAAAAGCCAAAGCCGCCGCAGGGGTTTTCCTCCAGCACCAGCTCATCCCCGCGCTGTTCGAGAAAGGCCACGTAGCGCAGGCCATCCTCGGCAGAGGCACACCACGGACCAAGGCAGAGAATTTCCAGCGTCACGGGAAGCTCCACCTCGCGCTGGAAACCGCCCTCTGTCAGCAGTTTGCCACTCAGACTTGCCGGGATGGCGGTGCGCGGCGGCGTGTTGTTGGGGTCATCGCTCGGCGCTTTGGGCAGGGCCGAGGCGTCAAAGCGCAGAATGCCATCGACCACGACATAGCTCTTGTCCGACTTTGACGCCTCAAGATAGCCGTCGGCAGGCCCCCAGGGCACACAGCTGAGCGCAGAGGCGGGCCCCGCCAGTGAGGCTGCGGCAGCAAGAGCGGCGGCCATGAGGGTGGCGGTGCGGGGAAGTGAGAACATGATCCAATCCTTGTCACTGCAGGGCAGATAGATGTCGGATCATAGATGGTCCTGAAATTCCTGCACGACCCGTTCGTAAACCTCGCGCTTGAACGGCACGATCTTGCTGACCAGCTGATCCACGGGCAACCAGCACCAGGTCGAAAATTCCGGATGGTCAGTGTCGATATTGACCTGATCGTCCTGCCCCAGAAAGCGCATGAGATACCATTTCTGTTCCTGCCCGCGATATTTGCCGCCCCAGAAATGCGGCACCACATCCGCAGGCAGGTCATAGGGCAGCCAGCCGTCGCTTTCGGCGATGATTTCGATCAGGTCGGGGGTGACGCCGGTTTCCTCTTCCAGCTCTCGCAGTGCGGCCAGACGTGGGTCTTCGCCCTTGTCGATGCCCCCCTGTGGCATCTGCCAGGCGTCTTTGTGTTTGTCCATGCGCTGGCCGACCCAGACGTCGCCTGCCGCGTTGATCAGCATGACGCCCACATTCGGACGGTATGGCAGGGCGGCGATCTGTTCTGGGGTCATGGGGCTCTCCATCTGTTTGTCGCTCCCTGTGTAGCGCTGCCCCCGCGTCGCGCAAGAGGTTGACGCCGCGTCTGAAGTGACAATCCCATGGCAGACAGGCAATTTTTGCCGACGACGATCAGGGAGAGTGTGATGACTGCGTACCCGAAACTGCTGGCGCCGCTGGATCTTGGCTTTACCACGCTGAAGAACCGCGTGCTGATGGGCTCCATGCATACCGGTCTGGAAGAGACCAAGGACTGGAACAGGGTTGCGGAATTCTACGCAGACCGGGCGCGCGGCGGCGTGGCCTTGATGGTGACGGGCGGCATTGGTCCGAACCTGGAAGGTTCGGTTCTGCCGGGGGCCGCGATGATGACCAGCGACGAGGATGTCGCCAACCACAGCATCGTCACGGAACGCGTGCATGATGCGGGCGGCAAGATCGCCATGCAGATCCTGCATGCGGGGCGCTATGCCTATGGGCCGAAATGCGTGGGGCCAAGCCCGGTCAAATCACCGATCTCCCCCTTCCCGCCCAATGAGCTGGACGAAGAGGGCATCGAAAAGCAGATCGCCGATATCGTGAACGCCGCTGTTCTGGCGCAGAAGGCGGGTTATGACGGTGTCGAGATCATGGGCAGCGAGGGTTATTTCCTCAACCAGTTCCTGGTGAGCCATACCAACAAGCGCGAGGACCGCTGGGGCGGCTCCTATCAGAACCGGATGCGCCTGCCGATCGAGGTGGTGCGCCGCACCCGCGCGGCAGTGGGCACGGATTTCATCATCATCTACCGCCTGTCGATGATCGACCTTGTGCCCAATGGTTCCACCTATGACGAGGTGGTCGAGCTGGCGCAGGAGATCGAAAAGGCCGGTGCCACCATTCTCAACACCGGCATCGGCTGGCATGAGGCGCGCATTCCCACCATTGCCACATCTGTGCCCCGCGCGGCCTTTGCATGGGTGACGAAAAAGCTGATGGGCAAGGTGTCGATCCCGGTGATCACATCGAACCGGATCAACACGCCCGAGGTCGCCGAAGAGGTGCTGGCCGAGGGCTGCGCCGACATGGTGTCGATGGCGCGCCCGATGCTGGCGGATGCGGATTTTGTCGCCAAGGCCGAGGCGGGCAAGGCCGATCAGATCGCGCCGTGCATCGCCTGCAATCAGGCCTGTCTGGATCATACCTTTGGCGGCAAGCTGACATCCTGTCTGGTCAACCCCCGCGCCTGCCATGAGACCGAGCTGGTGCTGACCCCTGCCGAGAGCAGCAAGACCATTGCCATCGTTGGCGCGGGCCCTGCGGGCCTGTCCACGGCGCTGGCGGCGGCGGAGCGCGGCCATAAGGTGACGCTGTTTGATCGCGCAGGCGAGATCGGCGGCCAGCTGAACATGGCCAAACAGGTGCCCGGCAAGGAAGAGTTCTGGGGGCTGGTCGATTGGTATCGCACCATGCTGGCGCAAAGCGACGTGACGCTGGAATTGAACCGCGAGGTATCGGCGGGTGATCTGCAGGGCTTTGACGAGGTGGTGATTGCGACGGGCGTGGTGCCGCGTGATCCGCAGATCCCCGGCCAGGACCGCGCCAATGTGGTGGATTACATCGACGTGCTGCGCCACAAGGCCGAGGTCGGCAAACGGGTGGCGGTGATCGGTGCGGGCGGCATCGGCTTTGACGTGTCGGAGTTCCTGCTGCACGCAGGCGAGAGCGCGACCGAGAACCTGCCGCTGTGGATGAAGGAATGGGGCGTGGCCGACCCGGCAGAGCATCGCTCCGGTCTGGCCCCCGAAGGCCCGCAGCCCGAGGCGCCCGCCCGCGAGGTGACGTTGTTGCAGCGCAAGGCAGAGCGCCACGGCAAGCGGCTTGGCAAGACCACCGGCTGGATCCACCGCGCCACGCTCAAGATGAAGGACGTGAATTTCGTCGGCGGCGTGAACTACGAAAAGATCGACGACGAGGGCCTGCATGTGAGCTTTGGCGAGGCGCGCGAAAACCCGACGGTGATCGCGGCCGACACGGTTGTTCTGTGCGCAGGCCAGCTGTCTGAGCGGACGCTGGCGGACACGCTGGAGGCCCAAGGCACCCCCTGCCACGTGATCGGCGGCGCAGATGTCGCCGCAGAGCTGGACGCAAAACGCGCAATCAACCAGGGCACACGGCTCGCCGCCAGCCTCTGATCACCGCCCCCCTTTCGCAATTGCCCCGTCCCGCCCCCTGCGGGGCGGGGTTTCTTTTTGGCGGGCCACTGTGGGGGCCAATGCGCGGGCCACTGCCCAGATGGGACAACCAGACCGCCCCGAAAGGGGTGGCGTTGTCGAGGTGCGGGGTGTGAGTGGCCAACACGAACATCCGCCGCAGGCGCGGTCAGGGCGCTGATAGCGAAGTTTGGAAAGTCTGGCGGCTTCCAGGACAGCGGACCTTCGCCCCTCGCGCAGCGAAACCGGGCTTCGAGCCCAGTCTGACAGGTACCAATAGGTCTCCCTGTTCGCTATCACCCTTGCCGTTACCGTAGTCTATTGGCTATGTGTCCTGAGCTTAGGACCCAGAGGGTAGTCGACAGGGCCCCTCCGTCAGGCTGAGGAAACCCCCACAATTTCTTTCTTTATAGAACACATATTCGATCGGGGGGGGGGCTGGCCACAATTCGTAGCTTTAAGCAACATTGAAGTCTGGCTCATGAGGTGCGCAAACCAACCCTGAGACGTGAGACCCTGACGCTGACATAGGAGAATGTAGCGGTGCAATCAGTGATGAAATTAGTTTCTGGTAGGTTTTTGGCTTTATTGTCAGTCTCTTGTTTTGTTCTTGCAATAGCAGGCGCCAGGTCTTCCGATGCTATGTCCCCGACATTGATATCTGGAAGCGATAGTGAGCCACTAACTGTGACGATGTACCATCCACCTGTTAGTTTCAAAGACTATCTTAAGAAGCTGGATGAAGAAGGGGCTATCTTTAATTTCTCCGAGAGCTTTGATAACCCAAGACAGTCAGATGTATGGATTTTCTTTTTAAATTCCGCTGAAGATATTCATGACTTGCCTTCGGATGTCGTGGATATTTTTATTGCTGCGGGGGGTGGCGAGAAAAAATACAGATCTATTTTGTTTCAATTTGATACGACTTCGGGGGATGAAAAGTTTGTTTCCTTTAACTTCATTTCTGAGTTTGGTGAGATGGATGAATTTGAAATCTCCTGTCGGGTTGCTGTGCTCGTTTTTCTGCGTACTTCAAAGCAATTTACCGATGATAGGTACACCAAGTTGGTGGCTGATTGTGGGGTTCCGTAAGATCTGTCCGACGTCAGTTTTTTTGAGATCAATTGGCGTTGTTGCACAACTCTGCTTGTTGCTGATTCACAACGAGAATCAGTGCAGTTAAAGCAGCTGCACACCGAAGCCCACTGGAGCCCTTAGCTGCCATCACCGCCTGGCTTGGATGCTGCAGGTGCATTTGGCTGCTTACAGCCCAAAGCAGTCGTCGGGTATTGGCCAGATCGCAACCGCAGCGAACGCCCGCTTCGTCCGCACATCGGTCGCTTGACTGACCTTGCCCCCCGGCCCGAAAACGGCCGTTTGAACTTGTTTCAACCGAGTGGTGCAGGAACATCTGGCTGGTCAGCCCCCGACCTGACCGTCTCTCCGCCGGGCTTCTGGGGCTTGGCGACGGAGGCGTTGGTCACTGTGTGCGGGGTGGAATGCTTTGCTGTTTTGAGGTTTGCGCTGCCCCCTGTGACACCTGCCCCCTGTGACACCTGCCCCCTGTGACACCTGCCCCCTGTGACATCTGCCCGCCCTGCCCTCAGCTGATCTGACCTGCCCCAACCCGCGCCAATTTGCCAGAACCTGCGGTGGACTGTGGCCGGGGCATTGCGTCTTGGTGCGGGACGGGGGATGGTCTGGGCATGGCGCGCGAGACCGAGTTCACCTATGACACAATAACATCCGCGGCGCGGCGGCATATCCGGGTGTTTCAGCTGCACCAGTTTCTTGACCGTTTCGCCATGGGCCTGACCGTTGCGGTTGTTGCCCTGGCGTTGACGGATCGGGGGATGGACCTGTTTCAGATCTCGCTGCTGTTCGGGGTCTATTCGTTCACCACTATGGCGATGGAGCTCCCCTTTGGCGGGCTTGCTGACCGGATCGGGCGCAAGCCGGTTTTCCTTGCGGCGGTTGTGGCCAGCCTGATGTCGCTGGCGCTGTTTCTGTCATCCAGCAATTTTGCCGTTCTGGCGGCGTCGTTTGGCTGTATCGGGTTCGGGCGGGCCTTGCGGTCGGGGACGCTGGATGCGTGGTTTGTCGAAACCTTCCGTGCGGCGGCGCCGCGGGTGGATGTGCAACCGGCACTTGCGATGGCGCAATGGGCCAATGCGATGGGTCTTGCACTTGGTGCCGTTCTGGGCGGGCTGCTGCCCGATCTCATGCGCGCGACGGGGGTCGGGTTCGGGATCAGCATCTATGATGTGTCCTATGCGGCGAGCTTTGCCGTGATGCTGATCGTGCTGGTCTACACCATGCTGGCCATCCACGAAGCGCCACGACCGCTGAGCGTCCGCGCCCTTGGTCAGGGGATCGGATCGCTGCCCTCGGTGATGGCTGAGGCTGGCCTGCTGGCAGTAAGACACCCCAGCCTTTCCATGCTTCTGGCGGCTTTGGCGCTGTTTTTGATGGCGACCAACCCGGTCGAGGTGATCTGGCCCACATATGCCAAGCCGATGCTGGATGCAGGTTTTGCCAACAGCATGATCGGGGGGCTGACGGCGGTTTATTTTTTCTCTGTCGCGTTTGGTGCGTCAATGGCTGCGCGGATCAGCCGCCTGTTCAAACGCCGCCACGCGGTGACCCTTGCGGCGCTGTTCACGGCGCTTGCGGCCGTTCAGCTGGCCCTTGCCCTGCAGGGGGGCATCGTGGGGTTTGTGGTGGTCTTTGTCGTCTTTGCCATCCTGCTGGGCGCGAGCGAGACCCCGGCGAGCAGCATCCTGCACGGCTGTGTGGAAGACCGTCAGCGATCCACCCTGCTGTCGCTGCGATCCCTGATCCAGCAGCTGGGGGCCGCGGTCGGGCTGGTTCTGGCCGGGGCGATTGCCGAGGGGTCTTCCACCACGGTTGCCTGGAGCGTGGGTGCCGTCTGTCTGCTGGTGGCGGCTGTGCTGTGCGTGGTACTGGCAAGGCGTCTGGCTGCCGGGACACGTTGAGCGCGTTACCAGCCGTCCTGCGAACGTGGGGCTGCGGGATCGGCCGCGATGGATCCCCCACAGGTGAGGCAGCTGTCTGCACCGGCCTGCGCCGGTTCGACCAAAATGGTGATCTCGGCCACAGGGGTCACGTGACCCGCCGCTTGCAGGCCCAGCTGATGCAGACCTGTCGGCAGATCGAGGGTGCGGCTGGTGTGCCCGGCGGGCAGCGGTGTCCTGTCCAGCGGCATATGGTTCAGCGTCAGGTGATACGCCCCCGCCTGCGGGATCTGCAGAGTGAGCGTCGCGGGACTCGACAGGATGTCACCATCCTGGGGGCTCAGGATCCTGGGTGGCCCGGCCTGATCGGCAGAGCCTGCGCCCGCAGTCAGGACGAAGACAAGGGAGAGGACAAGAGCGCTGGCAGCTCCTATCCCCTTCCCTCTCCCCCTTGCTATCCCGGTGGGCCGCAAGTGTTTCACGTGGCAACAGGATCATGCACCGCACGGGCATCTGCCGGGGCCTGATCGCGCTGGGTCATGCCGTAGTCGCGCAGCACAGCGGCCACCCGTAGCCGGTAGTCGCTGAACACGCTTTCGCGGCCCTCTGTCTGGCCTGCGCGATGCGCGCTGAGGGAGCGCCAGTTGGCCACGGCCTCCTCGCTTTCCCAGAACGACAGCGACAGGAGTTTGCCCGGTGTTGTCAGGCTCTGAAACCGTTCGACAGAGATGAAACCCTCTACCTCTTCCAACAGCGGCTTCAGACCGGCGGCGATGTCGAGGTAGCGCTCGCGCGCGCCCTCCTTGATTTCGACCTCGAAGATCACGGCAATCATTGATGCCCCCCTTGGTAGCGGTGGATGTGTCGCTGCTGGCAGCAGACTGTGGAAACGCACATGGTCGGTTCTGTCAGCTGTCCGAGACCTTCTTAAGCCATGTGCGATCCTCGCGCAGGATGAATTTGCGCTCCTGCGCAAAGGCATAGTTTTCCTGCCCCAGCGGATCAGCCGCAAGGCGCGCGCGATAGGCTTCGTATGTGGCCAGATCCGCCACATCATAGATACCGTAGGCCAGCGTGGACGAGCCCTCATGCGGGGCGAAATAGCCGATCAGATTGGCGCCACAGCGCGGAATGGCCTGCCCCCAGTTGCGGGCATAGGTGGTGAAGTCGTCCCGCTTGGTCGGGTCGATCTGGTAGCGGATAACACAGGTCAGCATCGGGGGTTCCTTTGTTGATGACTGCCCCGATGACTAGCGGCTCGACCCGGCCAGACGGTTCGCCCTGTGTCGAACTGTGCCGTTATTCCGTGCCGTCACTCAACGCGGATGGTGATGACGTTGGACATGATGGGCCGCGCATGAGGCACATGACCGGCGTCCCCCAGAACCAGCTGGAGCGTGTGTTCGCCCGGTGCCAGTTCCAATGTGGTTTCCGTCTGGCCACCGCCGAAGTGCAGGTGGTTTTCATCCGACGGCAGACCATAGGCCAGCTCATCCGCGCCATCCTCTCCCTCTCCAAGGGGCGGGCGGTCGATCAGCAGGTGGTGGTGGCCGGTGTTTTCCTTTTCCGTGCCAGCCGGTGCCACCCCCATGCCCCGCAGGCCAAAGACCACGGTGACGGGTGAGGACACGATATCGCCGTCCTTGGGTGACACGAAATAGACGCTGGCGCCATCTGGGGACGGCGTTGTGCCGCCGGTGATCCCCGCGGACGGAGACAACGCAGCCGCCGCAATCGCAGCCGCGCGCATGGCCCGCCACATGGGCCGGGCAGAGACGATGGATGTCATAACAGATCCTCCCATTTACAAACAGACAGCCAAGTGTAGCACAGCTGCCCCCGGCCAAGGGCAAAGCATAACAGGTTCACAATTTCCCTTGTCCGCCCCGCAGGATCTGGTGAAGGTCCAAATGGGGCCTGCGGTTCAGCGCAGCCGCCACATAAGGTCGGTGCGGGACATGGTGTTTCTGGTCATTTTGATGGGGCTGACGCCCAGTTTTCTGATGGTGGGCCTTGGCGGGCTGTTGCGTCGGCGGTTGTCTCCCGAGGCCTGGCAGGGACTGGACCGGCTGAATTTTGAAGTGCTGTTTCCGGCGCTGTTGTTCTTTGCCGCCTGTGGCAGGCCGATCACCTTTGGCGATCTGGGCCGCATTGGCCCTGCGGTCTGGGCGGTTCTGTTGCTGGCGCTGGCTCTGGGTGTGGTGGCGCGTGGGTTCGGGCCTAAGAGGTTTATGGATTTTGCAGGCGCGTGGCAGACGGCCTGGCGGTTCAATTCTGCCATCGCCTTTGTTGCGGTGCAGACGGTGGGGCCGGATCTGACCGGGCAGATGGCGGTGGCGATCGGCATGGCGGTGCCTGTTGCCAATGTGCTGGCGGTCACGGCCCTGTCGCGGGGCGGTAGCCTGTCGCTGGGTCAGACCCTTTTGAAAATAGCGCTCAACCCCTTTTTGATTGCCTCTGTCGCAGGGGTCGCCGTGGGGCTGTCGGACTACAAACTGCCCGACCCGATCCTGGCACCTGCAGAGATGCTGGCGCAGGCGGCCATTCCGATTGCCTTGTTGTCGATCGGGGCCACGATGAACTGGGAGGCGCTGGCGCGGCTCAATGCCTTTCATGGCTATCTTTGCCTTGTGCGGTTGGTGCTGGTGCCGCTTGTGGTGTTTCTGGCCTGTGTCAGCCTGCCGGTCGCGGACGATCTGGCGGCGGTGTTGATCCTGTTTGCGGCCCTGCCGACCGCGTCGGCTGCGCATGTTCTGGCGTCTGCCTTCGGCGCGGACCGGGAGCTGGCGGCAACGTTGATTGCCCAGTCCACCCTGCTGAGCGCGCTGAGCCTGCCTGCATGGATCCTGCTGATCAAACTGGTGTTTCAGACAGGTTAACCGTCTGAAAACGGGCACATCCCCTGGCAGGCACCGGTGTTTCCGCTGCGCGAACGATCCCTGTAAAACCCTGCAATTATCCCACAGTTGCCCCCTTCTTGCCCGATTTGGCGATCATCACTGGTGTCCGACACGATAATTCGAGGACGCGAGAACATGGACCGACTGACCGAAATGGAGGCCTTCGCCAATGTGGTGGATCAGGGCGGCTTTACCGATGCGGCCAAGAAAATGGGCATCTCGAAATCCGCGGTGTCCAAACATGTTTCCAGCCTTGAGGCCCGATTGGGCGCGCGGCTGCTGAACCGGACAACCCGGCGCGTGTCACCCACCGAAATTGGACTGGCCTACTACGATCGCGCCCGCCGCGTGTTGAATGACGCGGGCGAAGCGGATGCGCTGGTTACCTCCATGCAGTCGGCGCCTTCGGGATTGCTGCGCATTTCGGTTGCGACGGATTTTGGCGTCAACCACCTGTCGCCTGTCCTGTCGGATTTCCTGCGGGACTACCCGGAAATCACCGTCAACATGGTGTTGAACAACCGCTATGTGGAACTGATCTCTGAAGGCTTTGACATGGCCCTGCGGATCGGTGAGCTGGAAGACAGCTCTCTGCGGGCGCGCAAGCTGACGGAGACCACCAAGCGGATGATCGCCTCTCCTGCCTATCTGGAGAAGTTTGGCCGCCCGCAGAAGATTGACGATCTGAACACCCACAAGCTGCTCCATTACTCGAACCAATCGAGCGGCAGCATGTGGAAGATCACTGCGCCGTCGGGCGAGAAGCGTCAGGTGCGCACCTCTGGCTGGCTGTCGGTGAATGACGGGCAGTCGCTGCTGAATGCCGCGATCTCCGGGCTCGGCATTGCCTATCTGCCCAGCTATCTTTATTCCGATGCGATGGCGGAGGGGCTGGTCGAAGATGTGATGCCATCGCTGCCGCGCGAAACCCAAGGCATCTATGCGGTCTATCCGCCCGGTCGATTTACCCAGCCCAAAGTGCGCGCCTTCATCGATTTCCTGGCCGAGGCCTTTGCCGAAAAGGAAGGCATCAATTGGTAAGGCGCTGACAGGCAGAGCTGTCACACCTGCAGAGATTTGAAACCCGCACGGCGCCCCCTGTGCGGGTTTTGTTTTGTCCGTGCGCGGCCCCCACGTCTGCAATGCCTCAATTCCGCTTTGATCGCGCCATGCTGATTTCGGAATCGCTGGCCACAAGGGACGCAGAGGATGACCAACACCCGCCATTTTACGGCCACCACGTGTTACGGTGCCGAGCCAAAGCATTGCCATGACCACGATCAACATTGCCCGTCAGGACGGCACCCCCAGAGAGACCGCCCATACCGTGCGCGAAGACACCTCGTCGCGCGGGGTGGATCTGGACGGCGCGCAGGTCACGGTTGTCTACACGGATGGCACCAGCGAAACCCTGACCTGGCAGGCGCTGGACCCTTACACCACGGGCGGGGCGACTGGCGAGAACATCGATATGTTCTTCGGTTTCAGCTGGCACGAGCTGAGCGCGACCAAACCGATTGCGTCGCTTGAGATCGATCTCGCCCCGGCAAATTCGGTCTTTGACACCACATTTGCGATGGATGACGATCCGGCCGGGGGATCGACGCCCACATCAAAGAACGGCTTTCCCTTCAAGCTGGCGCCGGAATACGAGGATCTGGCAGGCACGATTACTGCAACCTATTCCGACATCGTGAATTTCGAGGGCAGCGCGGCGGTCGGGGATCTTTACACCACCATGACCATCGACTTTACCGGCCTTGAAGGGGGCGGGTTTGTTGGGGATCTGCAGTGGAATTCCGACATTGATACCCTCACCGGGCCCTACAAGGACAGCACACCTCCGCCCTGTTTTGTGGCCGGGACGCTGATTGCAACGGATCTGGGGCTGTTGCCGGTCGAGACCTTGGAGATCGGCGCGCTTGTGGCGACCCGCGACCACGGGTTGCAGCCGCTGCGCTGGATCGGGCGCAGCCGACGCCGCGCGCTGGGGCGGGACGCGCCGGTTGTCTTTGCCGCAAATGCGTTGGGTCGGCATCAGCGGATTGCGCTGTCGCCCAACCACCGGGTGCTGATCGCCTCGGAGCGGGCAGAGCTGCTGTTTGGCCAATCCGAAGTGCTGGTCAAGGCCAAGGATCTGGTCAATGACGGCACGATCCGGGTGCAGGCGGACGGCGCAGAGATCACCTATGTGCACCTGCTGTTTGACCGCCACGAGATCCTGACCGGCAACGGTCTGGACAGCGAAAGCTATCATCCCGGCCTGCAGACGCGCGCCTCTTTTGATGCGGCAACCGAGGATGAGGTGCTGCGGCTGTTTGGCGATCAGGACGACTATGGCCCGACCGCGCGGATGGTTTTGAAATCACACGAGATTGGGCTTGTGCTGCCCGCCTAGCGCGGGATCAGCACCACTTCGACGCGGCGGTTTGCTTCGCGCCCTGCAGGGGTCTGATTGCTGGTCAGCGGGGCCATGTAGCCCGCACCGGCCACAGCAATCCTTGCGCGGTCGACTGTGCTGTCCTCGAGCAAGCGGCGGCGCACAGCATCGGCGCGGCGTTCCGAGATTGCGATATTCTGATCCAGCGAGCCCACGGTGTCGGTATGCCCCACCAGCAGAATGTCAAATTCCGTGTTGTCCTGCAGAAAGCTGCTGAGGGCCGCGAGGCTGTCGTAGGGTTTTGCGCCCAGTTCAACGGCGCCGGTTTCAAACTCCAGATCCGCCAGAACCGCATGGCCCGATTGGGTCAGGCGTGTGATCAGATCCGCCTCGCCAATCAGCGCAGGCTGTGGCGGCGGACCTTCCACCGTATCGTCGGGGGCGATCACCACCCCGGTGCCGGTTGCGGCGGTGGTTGGTGTTACCTCGATCACCTGCACATAGGTGGCATTTCCAGAGCGCGACACCAAAAGGGTCACGATGCGCCCATCGGGGTGTTCTGCCGACAGGAAACTGTAATTGCTGATATCCACGGCCATATCCGGCGCGGGGATCACTTCGATTGCGAAACGGAAGTCGAAACCGCCGCAGGTTTGGGCCGGGCATTGATAGAGCGGTTCAAACCCCGCCTCGACCAGCTGCGCGCGCAGCGGGGCCAGAACCTGCAGTACGGTGGCATCGCCGGACAGCCGCCAGCTGCGCCGCAGGATACGGCCTTCGACCTCGCGGGTGGGGACACCGATGCCCAGATGACCGCCGGTGCTGCCGTTGACCGGGCCAAGGGGAACCGCATAGGTGCCTAACGCAGTGGGCCGCTCTGCCAGTTGGCGTGCGCCGACCGGCAGCTCTACCCCTTGGGCATGGGCCGGGATGCCCGCAAGGCTGAAGGCTGCGAGCCAAGCCATGGTGCCAAACAGGCGCCATTGGCGAAAAGAGGAGAGCGGCGTCATGAAGTCAGCCCGGCCTTTGGATCAATCGCGGAATTGCGCGTGGTATTCGTCATTGGGAACCATGCCTGTGGCGCTGGCGACGCGGTTGGACATGTTGAAGAACCCCGTGACATTGGCGATGTCCCAGATATCGCGATCGCTAAAGCCGTGGTCGCGCAGGATCTGGCGGTCGGCCTCTTCGATTTCGGCGCTGGCCTTGGTTGCTTTGGCCGCAAAGTCCAGCATGGCCCGCTGGCGCGGTTCGATTGGCGCGACGCGGTAGTTCATCACCAGCATTTCGCCCAGCTTTGGGTCGCCAGACAGCTGGCGCACCGCCGCGCCATGGGCGACAAGGCAGTAAAAGCAGCCGTTGATGGAGGAGACCACCACCGCGATCATCTCGCGCTCCAGCTTGCTCAGCCCGCTGTCGGCCAGCATCAGGTCATTGTACATCGCGGTGAACGCATTGAGCTTGTCGATGTCAAAGGCATTGGCCCGCAGCACGTTGGGCACCATGCCCAGCTTGTCCTGACAGATGTCGAAATACTTCTGCGTTTCAGGCGGCAGCGGATCCACCATCGGCAGGTCAAGCGCGGTTGGGGCATCGGTGTTGCGGGTCATCGGTTACACTCCCTCTGGGTTGTGCCGATAGTGGTAACGCCCCGCCACGGTCATGCCAAGTGAGGCATAAAGACCATTGGCGCTCTCATTGGCCCTGGTGCAAAGAACCGCCAATTCCTGCGCGCCCTGTTCCGCCGCCCAACGCGCAGCACGGCGCATCAGCCAGGCGGCCATCCCCTTGCGCCGCTGATGCGGCAGGATTTCCAGCGCATGCACCATCGCCACCCCGTCGTGGATGGCAAGGAAACCGGTGCCTGCCGGGCTGTCATCCCAGCGCCCCAAGAGCGCCGTTTTGGGCCCCTTGGCCCGCTGCATCACGGCAAAGCGTTCCGGGCCGATGCCACCCTGCGCCCAGATTTCGTGCTGGATCGCCAGTGGCTCCCAGACGCAAAAGGCGGTGACGGGCGGGATGTCGATGTCACAGAGGTGATCGACCGGGCAGGTCCAGAGCACCACGGGATCCTTGACCACATAGCCACGTGCCGCCAGCTGTGCGTCCAGACTGTCTTCGCCGTCGCGGATCATGAAGAGCGGGTCCTGCCCCATCTCTCTCATGGCGGTCTCGGCTGTTGCGATTTCTGCCTCTGTCGCGATGCCGCCCTCGACTGTGGCGGCAGAGACCCGGCTGCCGCCCCCCTGCCCTTCGCGCAGGGTCACGGGGCCGAGGGAAAAACTGCGAAAGCAGGGCCAGGTGCCTTCGGTGACGGCGTAGTATTTCGGGTCGGTCTGCACGTCAGCGCCGTGCGATCCTGCGCCACTCACAGGCCAAGATCCCGCGCCAATTGGGTCATGGCGGCATCCACCCGTGCCCCGTCAGACCCCCGCACCACGACATTCGCGCCAAAGGCGCCATTGTGCTGGAACGGGTAACATCCGATCGACAGATCATCGAATGCCTCGGCAACCGCGGTGAGAATGGGGGCGATGTCGCCTTCGCCCCGCTCGACCCTCAGGGTTTGTGACAGAAGCGGCGCACCGCCTGTCAGCGTCGGCAGCACAGAGGCCACCATGGCCTGAAACACACTGGGCACACCGGCCATCACATGCACGTTGCGCAGCGTAAAGCCCGGCGCGGTCGAGACGGGATTGTCGATCAGCGTGGCCCCATCGGGGATACGCGCCATCCGCAGACGGGCGGCGTTCAGCTCCTGCCCGGATTTGTCGTAATGGGCCTGCAACAAAGCCCGCGCGTCATCACGCACATCCAGATGCACGTCAAAGGCCTTGCTGATGCAATCCGCCGTGATGTCATCATGGGTCGGCCCGATGCCACCGCTGGTAAACACATGGTCGTAACTGTCGGACAAGGATGTCACGGCAGCGATGATCGCGGCCTCATCGTCGCTGACGATGCGCACTTCCTTGAGATCGATACCGTGTTTGGTCAGCTCTCCCGCGAGGAAGTACATATTGGCATCACGGGTGCGCCCGGACAGGATTTCGTCTCCGATCACCAGCATGGCTGCGGTTGGGTTTGCCATTTGCCTTTCCTCCTCTTGATCCAAGTCTAGGGCAGGTATAGGCCCTGTGCCATGCGCTTTCCAACCCCTCTCCTCCGTGCCAGGCTGATCCGCCGCTACAAGCGGTTTCTTGCGGACTGTGAGCTGCCTGACGGGCGCGAAGTGACCGCCCATTGTGCAAACCCCGGCTCCATGATGGGGCTCGCGGAACCGGGCAGCATCGTTTGGCTGGAACCCAACGACGATCCGAAGAAAAAGCTGAAGTACGGCTGGCGTCTGGTCGAGGTTTGCGGCGGCACGCTGGTGGGCGTGGACACATCTGTTCCGAACCGGGCGCTGAAGACCGCGCTGGAGGCGCGTCAGATCGCGCCGCTCGCCGCCTATGAAACGGTGCGGGCAGAGGTGAAATATGCCGAAAAAAGCCGGATTGATTTTTTGCTGAGCCAGCCCGGCCTGCCCGATTGCTATGTGGAGGTCAAAAGCGTCACGCTGTCGCGCACAGCCGGTCTGGCGGAGTTTCCGGACAGTGTGACAGCGCGGGGGGCCAAGCATTTGGGCAATCTTGCGCAGATGTGCCGTGCCGGTCATCGCGCGGTGCTGCTGTATCTGGTGCAGCGGGGCGATTGTGACCGCTTTGCCATCGCGCGCGACATCGATCCGGCCTATGGCGCGGCCTGGGATGAGGCCGCGGCGGCAGGTGTGGAGCGGCTGGTGATTTCGACCTCGATCACATCCGAAGCGGTCGAAATCGCCCAGCCGATTGTCGCGCAGTAGCGGGATCAGGCGGCTGCGTCCGCCTCGCCCTTGGCGGTCTGCTCTGCCGCGTCCCCGTCGGTGGTTGCGTTTTCGTGGATCACGGTGCGGGTCGGGAACGGGATGTCCACGCCTGCCTCGTCCAGCGCCTCTTTGACCTTGCGCTTCATGTCGGCCTGATACTGGAAATACTCTGCCGCATCGACCCAGACACGCACCAGGAAATCAACCGAACTGCTGTTCAGAGTGTTGACCTGAATGAACGGTTCCGGCTCTGCGTGTGAGCGGCTGTCGGACATGATCGTGTCGCGGATCACCTGCTCTGCCGTGGCAAGGTTTGCCCCATAGCCAACCCCGAATGTCCACTCTGCGCGGCGGGTATCGTATTCGGAATAATTGGTGATCGTGTTGCCCCAGACCTCGGAGTTGGGAATGATCACCTTGAGGTTCGACAGGCTGGCAATCACGGTGTTGTTCAGGGTGATATCCTTGACCGTGCCCATTTCGCCGTTCACGTCGATGAAATCCCCCAGTTTGAAGGGGCGGAACAGGATGATCATCACGCCCGCCGCCACGTTGGACAGCGCGCCCTGCATCGCAAGGCCGATTGCCAGACCGGCGGCACCGATTGCGGCGATGATCGAGGTGGTTTGGACGCCGAATGTGTTCAGTACGAAAAGAACCGCAAAGGCGAGCACGACATAGCGCGCCACCGTGCCAAGGAAGTGAAACAGCGTCGTGTCGAGGCTGGCGTGGCTGTCGCCCAGCCGCACGATGCGCCGTTTGACCCAGCTTGCGACGATGAACCCGGCCACGAGGATCACGACAGCCGCGAGAACATTGCCCATCAGCTCTGCCAGAAACTCAAGCGTGATGAGGTCTGACAGCGTCTTGCCGTTGTAGATTTCGGTGTTCATCAGGCTCTGCAATGCTTCCATCCCATATGATCCTTTTCGCTGTTTGGTCCCCGGACGTTGCCAGAAAAACGCCATTCGCGCGCAAAAGTTCCCCCTGCGGTGCGGCGGTGGCTCTGGCCCTTTGGCTGTGAACCCCTTACATAGCTATCCCAAAGACACCCGATGGAGCCCCGCCAGATGAGATCAAAAGACGGCCGCACGACCAAAGACGGCATCCGTATTTATGAGCCCGGCGATTTTGCCGGCATGCACGCTGCCGGTGCGCTGGCTGCGCGGATCCTTGATGATATCGCAGAGCATGTGTTTCCCGGTCAGACCACCGGTGAAATCGATCGTCTCATCACCAAGATGGTGGAAGACGCCGGAGCCACCTCGGCGACGATCGGCTACAAGGGCTATCAGCACGCCAGCTGCATCAGCGTGAACCATGTGGTCTGCCACGGGATTCCGGGTGACAAGAAGCTGAAGGATGGCGATATCCTCAACATCGACGTCACCGTCATCGTTGATGGCTGGTTCGGGGATACCAGCCGGATGTATGTCGCAGGCAAGCTGTCGCGCAAATCCGAACGGCTGATTCAGGTGACGCATGATTCACTGATGAAGGGGATCGAGGCGGTCAAACCCGGCAACACCTTTGGCGACATCGGTCATGCGATCCAATCCTATGTCGAAGCACAGCGCATGAGCGTCGTGCGCGATTTCTGCGGTCATGGTCTGGGTCTGGTGTTCCACGCGCCGCCAAACGTGCTGCACTATGGTCGCCCCGGCACCGGCCCCGTTCTGGAAGAAGGCATGTTCTTTACCATTGAGCCGATGGTGAATCTGGGCCGTCCAGAGACCAAGATTCTGGCCGATGAATGGACTGCCGTGACGCGGGACAAATCCCTGTCGGCCCAGTTTGAACATTCGGTCGGCGTGACCGCGGACGGGGCCGAGATTTTCACCCTGTCACCGGGCGGCAAGTTTCATCCGACCTACGGGTAAGGGGCCATATCCCCACAAAGAAGGGGCGTGCCGATTGGCGCGCCCATTCTTATTTTATGACCTCTGCGGTCCAATCTGTCTGGTGCCGGACGCAGGCCCGGCCCAAGCGATCAGAATTTGCAGCGTTTCTTGTTGGCCAGTGCAACCAGCACTTCGTGGCGCTCGTTTGCGGCGGCCAGCGCTTCGGTGGCATTGGCGTGGTTGCCGATGATCGCAGGCCAGAACAGCAGGGCTGCCGCGACGTTTGCGCCGGAGACGGTTTTGCCTTTCTTGGCTTCTGCGCGGATCTCTTCCAGCTGGACCAGCTGGGTTTCAATCTCGCCGCAGGTCAGTTTGCTGTCACCCACCTGGGTCTTGGTGACCACGTCGGGGGAGACACAGCCGCTCAGGGTCAGCGCAGCGGCGGCTGCGACGATGGTAAGTTTGGTTTTCATGACTGTCCCTAGTCTTTGTTGGTTCGTCTTTTTGTTGTGTCGGACCCATGCGCAAGGGCCTGCGCGGGTCTTGTGCTTGGCATACTACACAATCTGTGATTGACAAATGTTGAATAAAGACGATTGGGATATTTTTCAGTGTTTTCCGCGAGATGAGCCTGCCTACCGTCGTTTCCAACGGCGTTTCCGTCACAATCCGATCAGATAGGGCACCTGCGTCATGGTGGTAATATGTTCGGCGTTGTGTCGCGTCAGGCGCAGACCTTTGCCGTGCGGGTCAAAACCAAGACAGCGCATACCGGCGCGGGCGGCCGCGATGGCGCCATTTTCGCTGTCCTCAATGACCAGACAATCGCGGGCCTGCACGTCGAAATGACAGGCCGCGGCAAGGAACAGATCCGGGTCGGGTTTGCCGGTCTTTAGCGTGTGGGCCGAGAACATCGCATGGGGGTGGAACAGCTCCCACAGGCCGTTCTGACCAAGGGTGATGCGCATCTTGTCCTCGCTGCCATTGGAGGCCACGCAAAAGGCAATGCCGCGCTCTTGCAGGAGGGCCAGAAGATCCGAAACCCCAGGCACCAGTGAGACGCCCTGGCGCAGGCGGGCATAGGTTTCCTCGTAGACCTCTGTCACCCAATCCGCAGGCAGGTCTGCGCCACGCGCGATCGCCTTTTGGCGGACCTCGGCCATGGTGCCCCCCACAAAGAGATCCATGCATTCCGCAAGGGACAGGTGCAGACCGTAGCGCGCAAGGTTATCGGCAAGAACCTGATTGCTGAGCGTTTCACTGTCGACCAGCACACCGTCACAATCAAAAATCACCAGTTTTGGCGTGGGGTATGTGGTCGGCATGGTCCTATCCTTTTTGCTGTCTGCTCAACTCTCGTGCCACAGCAACGTTACATGGGTGTCACCGTATTTGCGGCTGTCGTGCAGGCTAAAGCCATCCGGGGCCTGCATGGGGCTGTTTTCTTCCCAGACCACCAGCGAATCCTGTGCGAGCCAGCCGCCTCTGACGGCCGCCGCCAGGGCCTTTTGACCGAGAGCTTTGCCATAGGGCGGATCCAGAAAGACCACGTCAAACGGCGCGCCATCATTGACCGGCAGGCGGGTGGCATCGCGACGGATGAGCCGCGCGCGATCCTTGATGCGCAAGAGATCGATGTTCTTGGTGATGAGCCCCTGCGAGACGCGGCCATCGTCCACAAATACCGCCTCCGAAGCGCCGCGCGACAGCGCTTCAAGCCCCAACGCACCGGTGCCTGCAAAGAGATCCAGCACCCGCTGCCCGTCGAAATCGACCAGATGGCTCAGCACGTTGAACAGGCTTTCGCGCACGCGGTCGGTGGTGGGGCGCAGATGGGCGCCGGCATCCCCCTTGCCCACACTGGTCAGCGCGCGGCCACGGAACTCTCCCGCGATGATCCTCATGCGCGCAAAAGCGGCTTCAGATCCGCCTCTGGATCAGCAACCACGCCCTTGTCGGCGGTGCGCCCTGCCTCAATCAGACGTTTGGCAACCATATAGGCGCGGGGATCATTCATCGCGTCTACCGCCACCAGCTGATCGCCCGTGTAATACCAGAAGGACGTCGCACCATCGCTGCCCTGACGGGTGACAACATTGTCGTAGCCCGTGTTCAGCCCGGCGATCTGCAGTTTGACGTCGTATTGGTCGGACCAGAACCACGGTTTGGCCACATAGGTTTCTTCAGCGCCGAGCATATTCCGGGCCGCGACCTCTGCCTGATCGATGGCGTTGGGCACGCTTTCGAGCCGGATGCGGCTGCCGCGATACGGGAAGGATGCACAGTCGCCCGCAGCCCAAATCGCCGGGTCCGACGTGCGCCCGTGTTCATCCACCTTGATGCCGTTTTCAATCGTCAGGCCTGCGATCTCGGCCAGGGATGTGGCCGGGGTGATGCCGACGCCGACCACGACGAAATCCACCTCAACCGCGCTGCCATCGCTGAGCACGGCGCGTCTGACGGCGCCGTCTTCGCCCTCCAGCCGTTCAAGGCCGATGCCTTCGCGAATATCGACACCGTGGCCAATGTGCAGCGCGCGGAAATAGTCGGAGGTCTGGGGGGCCGCGACCCGCTGCAGGATGCGGTCGGCCATTTCCACCAGCGTGACAGAAACCCCGCGTTTGGCGCAGACGGCTGCGGCCTCAAGACCGATATAGCCGCCCCCCACGATCAGAGTGCGCGCGCCCTCCCTTACAACCGGGGCCATCGCGTCCACGTCCGCCAGATCGCGCAAGACATAAACGCCCTGCAGATCGCCACCGATCGCGGCGGGCAGGCGACGCGGGCTGGACCCGGTGGTGAGCGCCAGCTGGTCGTAATGCAGCACCTCATCCGCGAGGGTCACGGTCTTGGCCGCCGGGTCAATCGCCTGCACCTCATGACCCAGTTTCAGGGTGATATTGTTGTCCGCATAGAAGCTTTCGGGGCGCAGATAGAGCCGTTCCAGCCCCATTTCGCCCAGCAGATAGGCCTTGGACAGCGGCGGGCGCTGATAGGGAACGACCGGTTCGCTGCCGATGAGGGTGATCTCGCCCTCAAAACCCTGCTTGCGCAACTGCGCCACAAGAGACGCGCCTGCCTGCCCGGCTCCGATTACGACGAAATGGGTCATTGGCGGCCCTCTCTCTTTTTGCTGTCTTGCTTTGTGGTCTGTGGCTGCGCAACCCTCTGGCAAGGTTGCTGCCCGACCCTATATGTGAGGGAATATAAAACACAATCATGGGAGAGGAACAGATCATGATTTCCGTCGGAGAGACCCTGCCAGAGGCGACATTGACCCGCATGGGGGCCGAGGGCCCGGAGCAGGTGAACATGGCTGACCTGACCAAGGGGCGCACAGTTGCGATTTTCGCCGTGCCGGGGGCTTTTACGCCGACCTGTCACTCTGCCCATGTTCCCAGCTTTATCCGCAGCAAGGACGCGCTGGCGGCCAAGGGTGTGGACGAGATCATCTGCATTGCGGCTAACGATCCATTTGTGATGAAAGCCTGGGCCGAGGCAACCGGCGCAGATGCTGCGGGCATCACCATGTTGTCGGATGCGGAATGCGGCTTTACCGATGCGATTGGCATGCGGCTTGATGCGCCTGCCGTGGGTCTGGTCGGTCGATCGCTGCGCTATGCGATGCTGGTCAAGGACGGCGAGGTCGCCATCATGAATGCAGAAGAAAACCCCGGTCAGTGTGAACTGTCCGCTGGTGAGGGCCTGCTGGACGCAATGGGCTGAGCCCTGCTGTCCAGCCCCAGGAACACGAAAAAGGCGCGGCAGGATCCGCGCCTTTCTTATATTTTGGTCGGCCAGAATATCGGCTGGCCGGGGCAGTCTGCGACCGTGCCTAAAGCAGGCTTTCCATCTTGCGGGCGAGTTTGGCGTCCAACGCGCTGAGCCCGCCGACATCATGCGTTGTCAGCACCACCTTGACCTTGTTGTAGGTGTTGGACCATTCGGGATGGTGGTCCCATTTTTCGGCCCAGATCGCCGCGCGGGTCATCCAGCCGAAGGCGTCGACAAAGCTGTCGAATACAAAGGTTTTTTCGATGGCGTCGCGGCCGTCCACCTCTTTCCAGCCCGCGCTGAACAGCGGATCAAGCAAGGGGCCTCGGGTGGCGGCGGATAGGATTTCTGTCATTGTTGTTCCTCCACATGCGCTTTGCGGAACGGACCGTAGTCGGTCAGGATTTCGATCTCTTCCTCGATGGCACTGCGCTCGGCCTCGAGGTAGCGGGCGATGGCATCAGCAAAGCCCGGATCCCCAACCCAGTGCAGGCTGTGGGTCTGGGCAGGCAGATACCCGCGCGCCAGTTTGTGTTCCCCCTGCGCGCCAGCTTCGACCTTTGACAGGCCACGGCTGATCGCCTGATCGATGGCCTGATAGTAACACAATTCGAAGTGCAGGCAGGGGTGGTGTTCGCTACAGCCCCAATAGCGGCCATAAAGCGTGTCGCGGCCTAGGAAATTCAACGCGCCCGCGACGGGCACACCGTCACGTTCAGCCAGAATCAGCACCATGTCGTCAGCCATCGTCTGATGGGCAATGTCGAAAAAGGCCCGCGTCAGGTAGGGAGAGCCCCATTTGCGCGCGCCTGTGTCCTGATAGAAGGTCCAGAAGGCATCCCAGTGCTCGGCGCGCAGATCCGCCCCGTGATAGGCCCGAATTTCCCCGCCGAACCCCTGCGCCTGCGCGCGTTCCTTGCGGATGGTCTTGCGCTTGCGCGATGACAACGCGGCCAGAAAACCATCAAAGCTGTCATAGCCTTCGTTCAACCAGTGGAACTGCTGAGTGATGCGGGCCATCAATCCCATCTCCGCGCCCATTCTGGCCTCGTCCTCTGTGCAGAAGGTCACATGCAGCGAGGAGACATGGTTGTCTGCCGCCAGCTGCACCGCGCCCTGCACCAGTGCCGATTGGCCGATCCCGTCAAAGCCGGGTTTGACAAGAAACCGCCGACCCGTCGCTGGGGTAAACGGTGCGGCAATCTGCAGCTTTGGATAGTAGCGCCCCCCTGCCCGTTCATAGGCGTGGGCCCAGTTGTGGTCGAAGATATATTCGCCCTGGCTGTGGGATTTGGCGTACATCGGCGCGCAGGCAATCAGCTCTCCGTTTTGGCGAGCCGTCAGATATTGTGGCTGCCAGCCGGTTCCGGGCCCAACCGAACCGCTGTCTTCCAGCGCGCTCAGGAAACGATGCGTGGTAAAGGGATCGAGAGGCGCACCACCATCGGCGGCCTCCGGGCAGGCGCAGGCGTCCCAGTCGGCTGCCGCCACCTGCGACAGCGCACCGAGAACCGCGATTTCGATCTGCGCCTGTTCCATTCAATTCCTCCGCGACAGACAGTATCTGGGTCCGCCGCGGAAGGGATCAAGCCGAGATATCAGAAAGATACCGCTCGAAGGTGACATTATGCGCAATTTTGCGCGCCTCTTCTTCCATCGCGGCAGAGGTCACGGTCCAGCACAGGATCGGCACCCCCTTGGCGCGCAGCTCTGCAACGCGAGGGCTGGCGAGATCAGCGACCTCGTGGCTGATAAAGCACGACCCGGACCGGTCAAAATCAGGGATCTCGCGCAGATGGTCACAGACCTCCGGCGTCAGTTCGGGCCAGTGTTTGGCCTGATAGCTGCTGGTGGTGATGCCACGCGGCAGATCCGGGGCCAGACGTGCCAGTTCAACCACCGAATGGGGGTTGAAGGACATCAGCGCCACCTCTCCCGTGTAGCCCTGCAATTGGCGCACGGTATCTGCCTCAAGCGTGCCGATGTCGGGGCCCATGTTGCCGTCTTGGTCCTTGAGCTCGATCAGCAGCGGCACGCGCCCATCCACCAGCTCAAGGATTTCTGCAAAATCCGGGATGCACTCTCCATCGCCCCCTTTCAGGGGAATGGCACGCAGCTGGTCGCGGGTGTAATCCGCCACCAGCCCGGTGCCTTCTGCCAGACGTTTGAGCCCATAGTCGTGGAACACCATCGCGCGGCCATCCGACGACAGCTGCAGGTCCATTTCGATCCCATAGCCTGCCTCGATGGCGGCGCGCATGGCGGCGCGGCTGTTTTCGGGGCGACCGTCCGTCACATCATGCAGCGCGCGATGCGTGATCGGGGTGCGCACAAAGGCGTCTGGCAGTTTCATGGTCATGCGATCTGGAACACGCCGTCGATTTCGACCGCAACACCCAGCGGTAGCGAAGGCGAGCTGACCGCAGAGCGGGCATGACGGCCCGCGTCACCCAGCACTTCGACCATCAGGTCAGACGCGCCGTTCACAACCTGCGGCTGGTCGGTAAAGCTATCGGTGGAGTTCACGAAGGCCCCCAGTTTCACAACCCGCTTCAGCCGGTTCAGATCGCCACCGCATGCGGCCTTGAGCTGAGCCAGAAGCGCGATCGCACATTGGCGGGCAGCTTTCTGACCGGCGGCGACATCCATGTCTGCACCCAGTTTGCCGGTGATCAGCCCGCCTGCATCAGCAGAGATCTGGCCGGAGATGTAGACCATGTCACCTGCGACCACGTAGGGCACATAGTTTGCGGCCGGTGCGGGAGCTGCAGGCAGTTCGATCCCCAGCTCTTTGAGTTTGGCTTCGATATCCATTGTCTTGGTCCTTTGAAACGATTTGGACGAACGCTAACCGGGAAGTGCAAAGGCGGAAAGACGAAATTCGGCCCTTCCGCCTGTGATTTGCGACGATTGACCGCCGCCGGACGGTCCTGCGGCTCAGCTCTCGCGGAAGGCGCGGACGAAGTAGTCCGTCAGCGGCTTTACCAGGTAGGCCAGCGGAGAGCGATCGGCGGTGCGGATGTAGCCCTCGACCGGCATGCCCGGAATGAGGGCCGTGCCTTCCGGCAAGCGGTCGATCTGCCCCGGATCCAGCGCGATTTCCGTCCGATAATAAGAGATCCCCGTATTTGGATCCTCAAAGGCATCTGCAGAAACCTGCTGAACCGCCCCAAAGAGTTCGGGCGTGCTGCGTTGATCCAGCGCCGGAAAGCGCAGGGTGACAGGCTGGCCGACAAAGATCTGATCGACGTCCGTGGGCGCCACCTGCGCGGCAATGACCAGCGGGCGGTCCTGGGGGACGATGTACAACACCGGCTCGGCCGCCCGGATGACAGAGCGAGGGGTATGGACCTGCAGGCCATAGACGACGCCGGACACAGGTGCCGTGATGTCCAGGCGTTCCAGACGATCCAGCAGGGTGCGGCGCGTTTCTGCCAGCTCCAGCTCCTGATAGCGCAGATCGCGCAGACGGCTGATCGCCTCCTCTCTCTGGCGAGTGCCAAGTTTGAGGATTTCGATATCGATCTCCGTGATCCGGCCTTCGGCCTGTGCCTCGCTTGCGACCAGCTCTCCCAATGAGCCCTGCAGATCCGCCTCGCTGCGCTGAAGCGACAGCACGGTGCCCGCCTGAGCAAGCCCGCGATCCAGCAGGGACTGCTGGTTTTCCAGTTGCTCGCGGATCAGCTCCAGCTGGGTGCGGCGCGAGGCCTGTTGGGCCTGGATCCCGGTGATCTGGTTGCTGATCTGGGCGCGGCGCTTTTCCAGCTGTTCGATCTCGCGCGCCACTGAATCACGCCGGGCCAGAAACAACCGTGTCTGCCCCTGCATCAAGTCGCGCACATCGGCACTGGTCCTGGCTGCTGTTTCCAGCTCGGGGTCGAAGGTGATGGTTTCGGCGCGGTCGCGCTCTGCCTCCAGCCGGGCGCGGCGGGCAATCAGCTCAAACAGCTGCCCTTCCGTGATTGCCAATTGCGAGCGCAGCTCCCGCGCATCGAGTTGCAAAAGGATCTGCCCGCTCTCGACGGTGTCCCCCTCATCCACGCGGATGTCCTGCACGATGCCGCCATCAAGGTGCTGCACGACCTGCCTGTTTCGATCCACCTCGATCCGCCCCGAGGCAACGATGGCCCCCGCGATGGAGGTGGCAACAGACCAGGTGCCAAAACCACCGATCAGAACCAGCACGCCAATAAGGCCCACAATCACCGGACGACGTGCGGACCATGTTTGCTGGCTGTTCATCGCACACCTCCTGCGCCGGTGGACTGCTGGATGGTCTGATGGTTGGCGACCATTTCCCGCAACACTTTGTCTTTGGGGCCAAAGGCGGTCTGAACCCCCTGATCGACGACCAGCAGCAGATCGCATTCCTGGATCGCGGCAGGACGGTGCGCCATGATCAGAACAGAGCGTCCTTCGGCCTTCATCTGACGGATCGCGTTGTTGAGCGCCACCGATCCGTCGTTATCGAGATTTGAATTCGGTTCATCCAATATGACGATCACCGGGTCATCATAAAGGGCGCGCGCCAGTGCCACCCGCTGCATCTGTCCACCGGAAAGCCGCCCCCCACCGGCGGTGATGCGAGTGTCATAGCCCTCGGGCAGGCGCACGATCATATCATGTGCCGCGGCCTTTTTGGCGGCCTCCACCACCTTTTGGGCGTCCGGGGCTGTGGACAGGCGGGCGATGTTCTGGGCAATCGTGCCTTCAAACAGTTGGACCCGTTGCGGCAGGTAGCCGATGTTCTGACCCAGCACCTCTGGTGCGTATTGGTCGATGGAGGCCCCATCAAGCCGCACCGTTCCCGCCGCCGGGCGCCATGCCCCGGTCAGGGCGCGTGCCAGCGTGGACTTGCCGGACCCCGAAGGCCCGATGACACCGATCGCCTGCCCCGGCTCTACCCGGAAGCTGACGTTGCGCAGTTGCGGACGGTTGTCACCCGGAGGGATCACCGCCAGCGCCTGCACTTCCAGCTTGGCCTGCGGTTTTGGCAGCGCGGTGCGCTCTTTCTCTTCCGGTACGGTGGTCAGCAGCTCGGCGAGGTTGCGCCAGCCCTTCAGGGCGCGCTGCACCATCGCCCATTGCCCCAGCGCCAGCTCGATCGGCGCAAGGGCCCGCCCCATCAGGATGGAGCCCGCGATCATCGCCCCTGCCGTCACCTGATTTTGCAGCACGAGATATGCGCCAAGACCCAGCATCGCCGATTGCAGAAACAGGCGGAGTGTCTTGGTCAGCGTCGTAAAGCTGCCGCCAATGTCATTGGCGGCCACATTGTCGCCAAGGGCGGCATCGCGCCCCTGCTTCCAACGCTCAAATGCGGCCTGGCGCATGCCCATGGACTGGATCACCTCGGCTTCGGTGCGAATTTCCTCGGACATCAAGTTGGCCCGATGGCCTGAGCGAGCCGCCTCAAGGAGAGGACCGCGCGACAGAATCTGATTGATGATTGCGATGGCGATCAGAACCGCTCCGCCGCCAAGGGCCAACAGCCCCAGCCACGGATGAAACAGGGCAATGCCAAGCAGGAACAATGGCGTCCAAGGCAGATCAAAAGCCGCCCCCAGCACAGGCGAAGCAATCAGACGCTGAACCGACTCCAGATCGCTGAGGCCGGTTTGGGCGACCGGATCGGGTGCCACGGCGGAACGACGGATCATCGCATCAAACACCCGCTGATCCAGACCCGCCTGAAAGCGCGCGCCGATCCGGGCGAGAATACGACCCCGAGCATAGTCCAACACACCCATCAGCCCGTAGAGAAAGACCACCAGAAGTGACAGCGCCAGCAGCGTCTCGACGGAGCGGCTGCCAAGAACGCGATCATAGACCTGCATCATGTAGAGCGGACCGGTCAGCATCAGCATATTCACAAAGAAGCTGAATATGCCAACCGCCCAATAAAGCCCCCGACTGCGGCGGCGATGGGCGCGTAACTCGTCGCTCCCGGCCTTATGAAGTGATTTCATCATGACAGGCCTGCACTTCCTTCTAAAAATGCCCTATGTATCCGCTTAGCGCCAAGGTGTCAGCAGGATCTGTTCCATATCTGTCACAAGTCGGTAAACAAACCGAGTCCCCCACTAGGCAGGGCTCAGAAACTTTATAAGTGGGACCACATCGCACCCACAGTAAAATAATGGACTCCGAGCGAATGACTTTTCCGCTGCGACCCTTTTTGATGATGGCCATGGTAACGATGAGCGCGGCGCTTGCAGGCTGTGCGACGCAGGATTCTGTCTCGCGCGCCTCTGGCGAGGTGTTTGACCCTTACGAAAACAGCAACCGCTCTGTTCACAACTTCAACCGCAATGTTGACCGCTATGCCTTTCGCCCGGCGGCCAAAAGCTATGTTGCGGTTGTCCCCAAGGATATGGTGCGCGCGTTCAACAACTTTGCCGAGAACATTTCGATGCCCGGCCAGGCCGTGAATGCGCTGCTGCAGGGCAACCTCAAGGAAGCCGGGATCGCCATGTCCCGCTTTGCCGTCAACACGGTGTTCGGCATTGGTGGCCTGGGTGATCCGGCTTCTGATTTCAACATGCCGCGCGTGGACACCGATTTTGGTGAAACACTGCATGTCTGGGGCGTCGGCGAAGGTGCCTATGTGGAGTTGCCGTTCTTTGGCCCCTCCACTGCGCGCGATGGTGCGGGCATTCTGGTGGATTTCTTTACCAACCCGATCAGCTACGCTCGGCATAATCCGGCCGACAACATCGGCATCTATGCTGAGGTCGTGCGCCGGCTCGGGGATCGTGGCACATATTCCGACACAATTGACTCGATCCTTTACGAAAGCGCCGACAGCTATGCGCAGGCCCGCCTGATCTATCTGCAGAACCGCCGCTTCGAATTGGGTCAAGACCAGAGCGAACTTGAAGGGGTCTATGGTGATCCCTACTCCGATCCTTATGAGGACATCTATGCCGAGTAATTTTCTGACCCGTCGCACCTTCATCGCAACCGGTCTGGCCGGGCTGGCACTTGCGGCCCTGCCTGCCAAACTGCTCGCCCTGACTGAAGCTGGTGCGCGCACCCTTGTGGGCAGCGTTGTGGGCGACATCAACAAGGTCATCGCCTCCGGCAAGTCCGAAAGCGCGATGATCCGCGACTTTGAAAAGATCTTTGTGCGCTACGCGGATGTGAACATCATGGCCCGCTACGCGCTGGGGGTCGACAGCCGCCGGGCAAGCGCAAGCCAGATGAAGGCCTTTACCCAGGCGTTCCAGGGCTACATCGCGACCAAATACGGCCGCCGCTTCCGCGAATTCATCGGCGGTTCCGTCGAGGTGCAATCCGCGCGCAAGATCAAGGCCGGCTATGAAATCAAGTCGATTGCCAAACTGCAGGGGCAGGCCCCGTTTGAAGTCACCTTTCTGGTGTCCGACAAATCCGGCCGCGACAAGTTCTTCAACATGTTCATCGAAGGCGTGAACCTCTTGCTGACCGAACGCACCGAAATCGGTGCCATTCTGGACCGCAACAAAGGCGACATCGACAGCCTGATTTCAGAATTGAAGCGCCTGAGCTGACGCCCCCGAACCAGGCAGCGGACAACCACAACCAAAAAGGCCCCGGTGATTGCCGGGGCCTTTTTTTCATGCTTGGGTTTGGGATCGGGGCTGGGGCCTGGGTCAGTTCCCGAAGATATCGCGCAGGAGGCTGTCTACCGCGCGGCCCAGCTCTTGCCCGACATTCGGGCGCTGGCGACGCTGGGGTTCGGGTTGGGGCGGTGGTGCGATCGGCTTGGGAGCGGTCATCGGCAGGGGTTTGGGAGTCAGCCCATCATGCACCCGCACCATGACCTCGCGCCAGATATCAGCAGGCAGCCCGCCCCCCGTCACGCCGGACAAGGGCGTGTTGTCGTCATAGCCCATCCAGACACCGGCAACATAGTCGGCGGTGAACCCAACAAACCACGCATCGCGGGCGGCCTGGGTGGTGCCCGTCTTGCCCGCAGCCTGCCAGCCGGGGATCTGGGCTCGTTTGCCACTGCCTTCAGAGACCACTTTCTCCATCATCCAGATCAGTTCTTGGGCGGCCTTGGTCTGGATCACCCGCTCGCCTAGGCCACCGCTGGCCCCCATCAAAGGGGTGCTGTCACCGACCAGTGCCAACTCTGTCACCCCATAAGGTGTCACCGAAGAGCCACCGTTCAGAATACCGGCATAGGCGCCCGTCATGTTGATCAGCGTGCTTTCCGATGCGCCAAGCGCCAGAGCGGGGCCTGCGGCCAGTTCGCTTTTCAGGCCAAAGTCACCTGCCACCTGGCGCACCAGGTCGCGCCCGACTGCCTCTGAAATCTTGACAGCCGGCACATTGAGAGAGTCGCGCAGCGCCCGCGCGAGCGTGACCTCACCATAGAATTTACGGGTATAGTTTTGCGGGCACCATTGGCCGGAACCGGGAATGTCGAGGCAATACTGGGCGTCCAGCACACGATCCAGCGGTGAATAGCCCAGCTCCAGCGCGGTGGCATAGACAAAAGGCTTGAAGGCTGATCCTGTCTGACGCTGGGCCTGTGTGGCGCGATTGAAGACCCCCGACACCCGTGTCTTGCGCCCGCCGACCATGGCGCGCACCGCGCCATCTGCGCTCATCACGACAATCGCGGCCTGCGCTTTCGAGCCTTCGCGGACCTTTGTTTCAAAGACATGCGCCAGCGCCTCTTCGGCCGCGCGCTGCAGACGTTGATCCAACGTGGTGCGGATCACCACGTCTTCGGTGGTTTCCGAGCCAAAGAAATCAGGGATCGTGTCCATGACCCAATCGGCAAAATACCCGCCTGCCCGCGCGGCGGCGGCTTCGCTCAGGACGGCCGGATTGTCCTGAGCAGAGCGCATTTCCGCCGTGGTCAGATAGCCCTGCTCCTGCATCAGGCGCAAAACGGTGGCGGCGCGATCCTGCGAGCGCTGAAGGTCGTTTGTGGGCGCCAGCGTGGACGGCGCCGTCAACAGGCCTGCCATCATGGCCGCCTCAGCTGCGTTGACCTGATTGGCCGACTTGCCAAAATAGCGCTGCGCTGCCGCCTCTGCCCCGTAGGCACCGCCACCAAGATAGGCGCGGTTCATGTAGATCGAGAGGATCTCGTCCTTGGTGTATTTCGCCTCCATTGCCATCGCAAAGATGGCTTCCTTGGCCTTGCGCCAAAGAGAGCCCTGACGGCAGTCGCGTTCATAGGCGCGTTCGCTTTCCCATTCATCAGGGTCATAGACCACGCCCAGACACAGGAGCTTGGCCGTCTGCTGAGTGATGGTAGAGCCGCCATGCCCGGAGAGAGGGCCGCGGCCCTCGCGCAGGTTGATGCGCACAGCGCTCGCCACACCGCGGGGGGAGACCCCGAAATGGCGATAGAAACGTTTATCCTCGGTCGCGATGATCGCGTTCTTGAGGAAGGGGGAGACGGTATCAGCGGTCACGACACCGCCAAACTGATCGCCGCGCCAGGCAAAGACCTCGCCATTGCGGTCCGTCAGCGTCACGGAACCACGTGCCCGGCCATCCAGGAGCGCCGAAGCCTCAGGCAATTTGAGGTAGTGATACCCCACCGCGAGGCCGACCAAGGCAATCGAAATCATCCCGATCCGCCACGTAAAGCCCCAAGCAAGACGGAAGGCCCAGCGGAAAGGTGTCAGCAACAGCCACACCAGCCGACCAAGCGCCGACTTGGGTTTGCGCGGCCCACGCCCGCCACCGCCCGAACCACCCGCACGCGCCTTGCGCTGACCAAAGAGGCCGAAAAAGCCCCCCTTGCGGGCCTTGCCTGCCGCTTTGGCGCGGGGTTTGCGCGTGCGCGCGGCGGGCTTGGACTGTGCGCCCCGCCCTGAACTCGCATAGCGTTTGTCTGCGACCAGAGGCCGACGCCGCGTTCCTTGTGCCATCTTCCAGATCCTGCCCGGTTTGCCCGTTTTGCGCACAATACAGCGTCGCCGCCGTTTTGTTGAGGGGCAGATTTTGGGCAAATTCCCTCAACACGCCGGGTGTTTTTTAGGCGCACCGGCGAAAGGCCGCCTATTTTTTAGGCTCGCCCCTGCGGCATCGCCGTGAATCAGCCCCCCGAACATTCCACCGACTCGGATCTGCCGATTTGCTGCAGGTGCAAACAGTTCAGATGCAGACAACGCGACAGGGGTTCTGGGATGAAAATGATCATAGCAACCATCAAGCCTTTCAAGCTGGAGGAGGTCCGCGAAGCGCTGACCTCCATCGGCGTTTCCGGGCTGATGGTCACCGAAATCAAAGGGTTTGGCGCACAGGCAGGCCATACCGAAATCTACCGCGGCGCAGAGTACGAAGTGAACTTCGTGCCCAAGGTCCGGCTTGATCTCGTGGTGCCATCCAGTCTGGCCGATCAGGTGGTCGACACAATCACCCAAACCGCGCGTACCGGCAAAATCGGTGACGGCAAGATTTTTGTTCTGGATGTCGCACAGGCCGTTCGCGTGCGCACCGGTGAAACCAATCACGATGCGCTTTGAGCGCCCGTAAAGGAAGGAAACACATCATGAGAAAATCCACACTATCCCTTGCGGCGATCAGCGCGCTGGCCGCGCCGGGCGCTGCGCTCGCACAAGAGGCCGCAGCGCCGGCAGCGGTTCCGACCGATAGCGTTTTTATCCTCAACTCGCTCCTGTTCCTGATCGGCGGTTTCCTCGTCTTCTGGATGGCTGCCGGTTTTGCGATGCTCGAGGCGGGTCTTGTTCGGTCCAAGAACGTCACCATGCAGCTGACCAAAAACGTCGCGCTGTTTTCATTGGCGGCGATCTTTTACTATCTGATCGGCTACAATCTGATGTATCCGCTTGGCACCTGGTCCATTGACGGCGTGCTGTCTGGCGTCTGGGGTCCCGGTGTCCTGGAAGCCGTCGGCATCACCGCAGAACAGGCTGACGACTATTCCTATGCTTCTACCGGGTCCGACTTCTTCTTTCAGCTGATGTTCTGTGCGACCACCGCATCCATCGTGTCCGGCACCCTGGCGGAGCGCATCAAGCTGTGGCCCTTCCTGATCTTTACCATCGTGCTGACCGCTGTGATCTACCCGCTGCAGGCCAGCTGGAAGTGGGGTGGTGGTTTCCTCGACGAGATGGGCTTCCTCGACTTTGCGGGTTCTACCGTTGTGCATTCTGTCGGTGGTTGGGCCGCTCTGACCGGCGCGTTGATCCTTGGTCCGCGTCTGGGCAAGTACAAGGGCGACAAGACCATCCCGATGCCCGGCTCGAATCTGGCGCTGGCGACCCTCGGCACCTTTATCCTGTGGCTGGGTTGGTTCGGTTTCAACGGTGGATCCCAGCTTGCCATGGGCAGCGTGGGTGATGTTACCGACGTCAGCCGCATCTTTGCCAACACCAATGCCGCTGCAGCAGGTGGTGCCGTAGCCGCGCTTTTGCTGACCCAGCTGCTGTTCAAGAAGCCTGACCTGACGATGGTTCTGAACGGTGCGCTGGCCGGTCTGGTGTCGATCACCGCCGAGCCGCTGACCCCGAGCCTTGGCATGTCCACCCTGATCGGTGCTGTTGGCGGCGTGATCGTGGTGTTTGTTGTCCCGATGCTGGACAAGATGAAGATTGACGATGTCGTCGGCGCCATCCCGGTGCACCTGGTTGCCGGTATCTGGGGCACGCTGGCCGTGGTGCTGACCAACCCCGATGCCAGCCTGATCACTCAGCTCACCGGTATTGTTGTTGTCGCGCTCTTCGTGGTGATCGCCTCTGCCGTTGTCTGGCTAATCCTGCGCGCAGTCACCGGCATCCGCGTGGATGAGGAAGACGAGATCAACGGGCTGGATATGGCCGAGCTGGGCATGGAAGCCTACCCGGAGTTCTCTCCCAGCTGATCCCATCACATCCTAAACACAACGATGCGGCCCCCGGAAACGGGGGCCGTCTTTGTCTGTGCCGCTTGTCCCGCACTGGCATCAAAAGTCTGAACGCCCGATACGAAAAACGCCCCGACAATGCGGGGCGTTTTGATTGGGTCAGAGCGAATGCCCCGCTGAGCTGCGTCAGACGCCAGCGTCGACAATCGCCTGTGCCAGGATCGGCACGGTCTGTGTGTTCAGGCCCGCGATGTTCATCCGGCTGTCGCCCACCATGTAGATGCCACTGTCGGCCCGCATCTTTTCCACCATCTCTGGCGAGGTGCCCAGAAGCGAGAACATGCCGCGGTGCTGTGCGAGGAAGCCGAAACGATCAGAACCGGTCAGGCGCTGCAGTTCATCGGCCAGTTGCTGGCGCAGGGCCAGCATGCCCAGACGGGTCTCTTCCAGCTCTGCGGCCCAATCGGCCCGCAGCGCGTCGTCGTTCAGGATCATCGAAACCAGACGCGCGCCGTGATCCGGCGGGAAGGAATAGTTCTGACGGTTGAGGAAGGCCAAGGTGCCCTGGTTCAACGCCTGTGCGCCTGCGTCCTGAGACACCGCCATCAACAGGCCCGTGCGCTCACGGTAGATGCCGAAGTTCTTGGAACAGCTGGCCGCGATCAGACACTCGGGCGTATTGGCCGCAACATAGCGCACACCCTGGGCGTCTTCCTCCAGACCATCGCCAAAGCCCTGATAGGCAATATCGATCATCGGGATCAGACCGCGTTCATTCAGGATCGCGACAACTTCCTGCCACTGCACCATGTTGAGATTGGCACCCGTCGGGTTGTGGCAGCAGCCATGCAGCAGGACCACATCGCCTTTGTTGGCCGTCTTCAGGTCCGCGACCATACCGTCGAAATCGACGCCACAGGTTTCGCGGTCGAAGTAGCGATAGGCGACCGTTTCGATGTTGAGATAGTTCAGGATCGAAATATGGTTCGGCCAGGTCGGGTTCGACACAAAAACGCGGGCACCCGGGTTGGCCATCTTGATCAGTTCAAACGCCTGGCGCACGGCGCCGGTGCCCCCCGGTGTTGCCGCAGCAGCGATGTTGCTGCGCGCAACGCTGTCGGACAGGATCAGCTTGATCATCGCATCGGAATAGGCCGGATCACCTGCCAGGCCGACATAGGATTTGGAGGTCTGCTCTTCCCAGAGTTTGTGCTCTGCCGCCTTGATGGCGCGCATGACCGGCGTCACCCCTTCGGCGTTCTTGTAGACGCCCACGCCAAGATCAATCTTGGTCTCGCGCGGATCGTCGCGATACATCTGCATCAGCGCCAGGATCTTGTCCGCTGGCTGGGGTTTCAGGGTTTCGAACATCAGGCTTCTCCGGTTGCAACGGGCAGTGTCGGGAAGGCGCCCCACTCGGTCCAGGAGCCGTCATAGAGCGCATGATCGGTCTTGCCGAAACGCTCCATCGCGAGGCTGAGGACAGCAGCGGTGACACCTGACCCGCAGGTGGTAATGGCTGGTTTGCCGAGGTCGACGCCGGCGCGTTCGAAAACAGCGCGCAGCTCGTCCGGCGATTTCATGGTCTGATCGCTGTTCAGCAGGCTGGTAAAGGGCACATTGCGCGAGCCGGGAATATGGCCTGAACGCAGACCCTCTCGTGGCTCGGGAACCGCGCCCTGAAAGCGTTCTGCTGCACGTGCGTCGATAATCTCGTGGTCACCGAGCTTGGCAGCGGAGGACACTTGCGTCACATCGCGCACCAGATGGTTTTGCACTCGCACCGTCATGTGGCGGTCCCGGATCACTGGCGGCAGATCCTCAACCGGGTGGCCCTCGGCCTGCCATTTGGGCAAGCCGCCATCCAGCACGGCAACATTGGTCTGCCCCATGAGGCGGAACATCCACCACACCCGCGCGGCAGAACGCAGACCAGAGCCGTCGTAGACCACCACCTGATGGCCGTCTCCCACCCCCATAGCCCGCAGGCGGGACATGAATTTCTCGACCGGCGGCATCATATGCGGCAGATCCGAGCGGTTATCGGCGATATCGTCGATGTCAAAGAAACGGGCGCCGGGAATATGGGCGGCTTCATATTCGGCTTTGGCGTCGCGGCCTTCGTGCGGCATGTACCAGGACGCATCAAGAAGCCGTAGGTCCGGATCCTTGAGATGTGAAATCAGCCAGTCTGTCGACACAAGCGTTTTGGGATCGTCCACGATTACCGCCTCCTGTCATGTAAGCTGTCGAAGCAGTACAACCGACCGAACAGAGTCGCAAGGGAAGCCGGCAGGGTCACGCAATATTATGACCCGGCCACACTGTGGCAGATTGCCTGCCCCCTGCTGGCCGGACCTTTTGCAGCGGATCGGCTGCGCGTACGGCTCAATTGGTCGGTGTGCTGTGCACAGACCCGATGCGTTAGCGCACCACCCGCAAGACGGCACGGGACTGGGGGCGCTTAACAGGCGCGGCCTGCAGGTGTTCGGCCCGCTCCGCCGCGGGAAAGCGGTGCGAGAAACCAAGGGCGGCCCGGATCAGATCCGCATCCATTCGGCCCATCAGCAGGTCCGCCAGCGCATCGCGGGCCTGCGATGTCTGATCCCGCCGCATGTGGTGCAGAACCAGCAAAAGCGCCGCCTCGTCCGCGCTCAGCCGGTCCCGTTGATCAAGATCCAGCGGATCGTGCAGTTCCACCCCTTGGCCGCGCAGCGCGTGCAGTCGCGCCACCACCGGCACCAGGGCCTGCGCCACGCCCAGACCAAAACTCGCCCCCCAGCGCTCCGCCGCAATCTGAAACGCATGCTGCCAGGCCTGGCTCTCGGGCTCCTGCAAACTGGTCAGAAGATGGCGCAACACCGGGAGCATCCCCGCCTCGAACGGATCAAGGCACAGAGAGTCACACGAAATGGCGGTCTCATCGGTCGCGGAAAACAGGGCAACAGTCATGGTGCAAAGCTCCTTATGGGCCAGGGGCAGGTCGGGATCGGAAGAACAAAGACAGAGGTGCCGGGCCTGACGCGAGGGTGAGTCTGCTGGGTCGCGGATATCTGACTTATTTTGTCAGAATTAGCAACCCCACCCTTGTACGCAGGTTTTCAGGCACATTTTCAGGAGCAGTTTCAGGCAAAAAAACCGCCAGCCGGGGCAACGGCAGACGGTTTGGAATAAGCTTGATCCTGTGCGAAAGGTTGGCTCAGCCGTGGTCTTTCAGCAGGCGCTGTTTCTGCCGCGACCAATCGCGTTTTGCTTCGCTCTCGCGCTTGTCATGGTTCTTCTTACCTTTGGCGATGCCGATCTTCAGCTTCGCCAGCCCGCGGTGATTGAAGTACAAAACAAGCGGCACCAGGGTCATCCCCTTGCGCTGTGTCGCATTCCACAGGTTTGACAGTTCCTTGCGCGACACCAGAAGTTTGCGGCGGCGGCGTTCCTCGTGTTTGAACATCTTGGCCTGTTCGTAAGGCGCAATATAAGAGTTCACGAGCCACAGCTCTCCGTCATCCACGGTCGCGTAGCTCTCTGCGATGTTGGACCCACCCGCGCGCAGAGATTTGACCTCGGACCCTTCCAGAAGGATCCCGCACTCCAGATCATCCTCGATCGCATAATCAAACCGCGCGCGGCGGTTTTCAGCGATCACTTTGTAATTCGGGTCTGTCTTTTGCTTGGCCATGCAAACGGATGTAAGGCGCTGCAGGGAAAGGTGCAAGGTGGCGCAACGCCTGTCCGGGACGGAAATCCATGCATCAGACCTGCCCGTTCACAGTGCGGCACCCAAGGCAGCCCCTTTCAGCCGCCCATCCGGCCCCACCCCTAACTTGCCCTCGCCGTGCGATTGCTGCGCAAGAGCGTGAAGGCGCCACTGATTACGATGACCGCACTGCCAGCCAGGGTCCAGGCATCTGGGCTCTCATTGAAGACAACCACACCAAGGATCATCGCAAAGATCAGACGGGTGTAGCGGAAGGGCGCCACCACCGAGATTTCGCCAAGACGCATCGCACCGGTCAGCGCATGATAGGCGACCACACCAACAAGGGTCGCAGCCACAAGATCAACGCTGGTGGATAGATCGGGCAAAGCCACAGGCCCACCGAACGGCAAGGCAACGGCACCTGCAACAATCAGCATGGCAAACCCCGCCAGCCCAAGGTGGGCATTGGACAGCCCCTTGGGCGCGGCGCGGGTTGCCAGATCTCTGCCTGCAAAGCCCAAAGTACCCGCCACCGCAAACAGCGAGGCCAGCTCAAACCCGCTGGCACCGGGGCGCAAGATCATCAACACACCGACAAACCCTGCTGCGATCGCGATCCAACGGCGCAGGCCCACATGTTCCTTGAAAAACACCACAGCCCCGGCCGATACAACCAATGGGGTGGCCTGCAGAATGGCCGAAGCCGACGACAACGGGGTGAGCGCAATGGCAAGCGTGAAGCACAGGCGCCCGGCCACCTCGGCAACCGAGCGCAGCAGCAGCGCGCGCGTGCAGAACACCGGGTTCCACAGCGGCTCGCCCTGCGCACGCGCCATGAGCGCAAAGATGACCATGCCACCGGCCCCGAAGAGGATCAGGATCTGACCGACAGGCAGGCTCTGCGCTGCGGATTTGATGAACATGTCCTCCAGTGCAAAGGCCGCCATGGCCAACACCATCAAGAGACTGCCGCGCAGTGTATCCATGGGTCTGATCGCTTTCCTAAAATGGCCGACACGACAGTCTGCGGCAGTCTCTGAAATAGACGGGATGGCCAAACTTCGGGGTGCTCATCCCTCATCATCAATAAACCCAGCATTAGGCAGGCGCAGCGGGCGTCACAACCCGTGCCGCTGCGGCCAATTGATCCGGCAGCGCCGCCTGCCGGGTCGGCCGCGGCGTCGCCAGCCCCCTGCCGGGCAGTCAACCAGCCGGGTCCGCGCGGCGGTAGTGATGCATGTTGAGAAAGGCCGCACCGCTGTCTGAACAGCGATACCCATGGGGTTGATCGGCAGCAAACCGCAGCCCTTGGCCCGTCTCCAGGGCCACCCAATCCTCGCCCCGCAGCACTTCCATCGCTCCTTCCAGGACAAAAACCTCTTCGGTCACGCCACTGTCATGAGGTTGGGAGAGATGGCATTGGCCGGGATGCAGCGTCACATGAAAGGTCTCTGCCGCCAACGCGGGATCAAAGGGAAACACCATCTTGACCGCGATCGAACCGGGAAACTGGACAGAGCGAAAGACCCGTTCCCCACCAGCCGCGAGATCCGGTTGCGCCGCTTCGCCAATCAGCGCGCTCAGCGGGAGGTGAAACCCTTTTGCGATCTTCCACAAAGTGGCAATGGTGGGACTTGATTCGCCCCGTTCGATCTGGCCCAGCATGGCCTTGCTGACGCCCGTGATCTCTGCCGCCTTCGAAAGGCTGAGCCCCGCATCCTGTCGAATCTCCCGCAAATTCAAGGTGATGCCGTCTTCGCTCATTCGTGCTGCCTGTCGTATCTCTACCCGGCGCAGACTGTTTGCTGCTGCGCGTTAAAAACCCCTTGTGCGTTATAGCGCACAAACGCTACTGTGCGCTATAACGCACGCAACCCGATCTCTAGCGGATCTGCCACCAGAGGAAAACCCGGATGCTCGGTTCCTTGAAACTCTCACATGTCGTTGCGGGCGCGGTTGCCGTGCTGGTGGGCTATCCGGGATCGGTCGCGATCATCTTTCAGGCGATTGAGACCTCTGGCGCCAGCCAGGCGCAGGCCAACAGCTGGATGCTGGCGCTGGGGCTTGGCATGGGGCTGACCAGCCTTGCGCTGTCACTGATCTACCGGATGCCGATCCTGACCGCCTGGTCAACACCGGGTGCTGCGCTTTTGGCCGTCAGCCTGACCGATGTCGCGCTGAGCGATGCGATCGGCGCGTTTCTCTTCTGTGCTTCCCTCCTGATCCTCACCGGGGTGACGGGCTGGTTTGCTGCGCTATCTCGGCTGATCCCGGATGCCCTGGCAAATGCCATGCTGGCTGGATTGCTGTTTCCCTTTGGGCTCGCGGCTTTTTCCGCCTTTCAGAGCGAGACCGCATTGGTCGCGGCGATGGCTGTGACCTATGTTGCCGGTCGGCGGCTCTTTTCGCGTTATACCATTCCGGCTGTTCTGGCTGTGGGCATATTGTGGGGGCTTGGCGATGGCAGCTTTGCCGGTGCTGGACCGCTGGATCTGTCTGTGGCGCAGCCGGTCTTTGTGATGCCAAGCTTTTCCTTGCCCGTGCTGATCGGGATTGGCTTGCCACTATATATCGTGACCATGTCCTCGCAGAATATGCCCGGCGTGGTCACGCTCAAGGCGGCAGGTTACGCTCCGCCAGTGTCAGCCAGCCTTGTGGTGACCGGTCTGGCATCGCTCCTTCTGGCACCGTTTGGCGGGTTTGCCTTCAATCTCGCGGCGATCACCGCGGCCATTGGATGTGGCCCGGAAGCGGATGAAAACCCCAAAACCCGCTATTTGGCCGGTGTCATGACCGGCGTGTTTTATATCATCGTGGGTCTTGGCGGCGCCACTGTCATCAGCCTGTTCCTGATCGCTCCCAAGGCGCTGGTCGCCACGGTTGCGGGGCTTGCGCTCTTGTCGACAATCTCCAACAGCCTGTCCGCGGCGTTGCAGGAGCCGCAGGGACGTGACGCCGCCCTGATCACCTTCATGGTCACGGTTTCCGGGGTTGGTTTCTTCGGCATCGGAGCCGCCTTCTGGGCGCTGCTGGTCGGGATTGTCGTGAATCACCTGATTTCGGCCCCCGCAGCACAGGCGCCCCCACCACAAGAGACACCAACCCCTGCCCGACCCTGAGCGGGCCAGGACCTTTCAGACGCGACCAAACACCCCGAAAACCCACAGAAACCACCAGATAATTACCGAAGACCGCCCCGACATGTTGCCTTTATTGCGCAAATCGTGTCCCTGACGGGCAAAGACAAGGGAACCAGCCAGATGCCAATGTACCGATCCAGAACCTCCACCCACGGCCGCAACATGGCGGGCGCGCGCGGCCTGTGGCGCGCCACCGGCATGAAGGACGATGATTTCGGCAAACCGATCATCGCCATCGTCAACTCCTTCACCCAGTTCGTACCCGGCCACGTCCACCTGAAGGACCTGGGCCAGATGGTCGCCCGCGAGGTCGAGGCCGCTGGCGGGGTCGCCAAGGAGTTCAACACCATCGCGGTGGATGACGGCATCGCCATGGGCCATGACGGGATGCTCTATTCCCTGCCCTCGCGCGAGGTGATCGCGGACAGCGTCGAATATATGGTCAACGCCCATTGTGCAGACGCGATGGTCTGCATTTCCAACTGCGACAAGATCACCCCCGGCATGTTGATGGCCGCGATGCGCCTCAACATCCCTGCGATCTTTGTTTCCGGTGGCCCGATGGAAGCGGGCAAAATCGACATTGCCGACCTCGACGCCAAGAAGATCGACCTGGTTGACGCGATGGTCGCCGCCGCCAACGAAAACCTGACCGATGAGCAGGTCCAGCATATCGAAGAAAACGCCTGCCCGACCTGTGGCTCCTGCTCGGGCATGTTCACGGCAAACTCGATGAACTGTCTGGCCGAAGCGCTGGGTCTGGCGCTGCCGGGCAACGGCTCCACCCTCGCAACCCATGCCGACCGCAAACAGCTGTTCCTCGAGGCCGGCCGCAAGATCGTCGACATCACCAAGCGCCACTACGTGGGCGAGGAAAAAGGCCTGCTGCCGCGTGAAATCGCGACTTTTGATGCGTTTGAAAACGCCATGAGCCTTGATATCGCAATGGGCGGCTCCACCAACACGGTGCTGCACCTTCTGGCGATCGCAAACGAAGGCAAAGTCGATTTCACAATGACCGACATGGACCGGCTCTCGCGCAAGGTGCCATGCCTGTGCAAGGTCGCGCCCAACACCGAGAACGTCCATATGGAAGACGTTCACCGCGCGGGCGGTATTTTCTCGATCCTGGGCGAACTCAGCCGCGCGGGCCTGCTGCATAACCATTGCGCGACGGTTCACTCCAGCTCCATGGGCGAAGCCATCGCCAAATGGGACATCAAGGTCGCCAACAACCCCGAAGCCGAAGAACTGTTCAAAGCGGCCCCCGGCGGCGTGCGCACCACGCAGGCGTTTTCGCAGTCCAACCGCTACAAGGAACTGGACGACGACCGTGAAAACGGGGTGATCCGCTCCAAGGAACATGCCTTTAGCCAGGACGGTGGTCTGGCGGTGCTGTTTGGCAATATCGCCCGCGACGGCTGCATCGTGAAAACCGCCGGAGTGGACGAGAACATCCTCAAGTTCACCGGCTCGGCCTATGTCTGCGAAAGCCAGGATCAGGCGGTCAGCGATATCCTGACCGGCAAGGTCAAAGAAGGCGATGTGGTGGTGATCCGCTACGAGGGCCCGCGCGGCGGTCCGGGCATGCAGGAAATGCTCTATCCGACCTCATACCTGAAATCGAAAGGCCTCGGCAAAGCCTGCGCGCTGCTGACAGATGGCCGTTTCTCCGGTGGGACGTCAGGTCTTTCGATCGGCCACGTCTCTCCAGAGGCGGCTGAAGGCGGTGAAATCGGCCTGGTACAAAACGGCGATACCATTGAAATCGACATCCCCAACCGCACCATCAACCTCGCGGTATCGGATGACGAACTGGCCGCGCGCCGCGAAGCCCAGGACGCTGCGGGCTGGAAGCCGGTCAAACCACGTAAGCGCAAGGTCTCAACCGCGCTCAAAGCCTATGCCATGCTGACCACCTCAGCGGCCAAGGGTGCTGTGCGCGCACTGCCTGACGACGAGTGATCGGCGCTAAATGTGTTATGAATTACCCTCGCAGTGCTCCGGCCTGCGGGGGCTTTTAATATGGACCTCATGATGCACAAGTTTCTCCTCACAGGTTGTTCCGGCGGTGGGAAATCGACGTTGATTGAGGCGCTGGCAGGCAGAGGGATCACAACCGTGCCAGAACCCGGCCGCCGCGTAATCGCCGCTGCACAGGCGGCTGGCAGCGATGCCTTGCCTTGGCAAAAACTTTCGGCCTTTTTGGCAGATGCGCTTGAACTGGCACATGCGGATCTGGCCCGATTGAAGGAAACAGCTGCCCCGGTTGTTTTTGATCGCGGCGTTTTGGACGCTGCGGTCGCCTTGCGCCACCATTGTGGCACGCCGCTCGACCACAGTTTTCGGGGCGCGTTCCCGTATGCAAGCTGCGTGTTTGTCGCCCCGGATTGGCCGGATCTCTTTCAGGTCGATGCAGAGCGCAGACACAGGCTGCAAGATGCACAGGCAGAATACAACCGGCTTTTGACGGCCATTCGTGAACTGAGGCTGGAGCCCGTCTTCCTCCCCAGAACAACGGTTGCAGACAGGGTTTCATTCGTGATGAACACCATCCGTTCCCGATCGTAACGAATGCGTTTGGGCGCAGTCACCGCCTATTCCCTCACCTTTCCCGAAATACTCCCGCCGGAGGCGCGCCGCGCCAGCGGCGCCCGGCCCAACCGGGTCAGATCATGCAATGATCGCTACCCGGGCGGGAGCGTTGCGCAGCCGCAGGTCACTCGCCCAATTTGGCGTGGACTTCATCCAGATCTATTTCACCCACCGGCATCTTGTTGGCCGGATTGTCGACGTCATATTTGAACACCTCGAAATCCCGTTTGTAGATTTCATAGACCAGATGCATCGACAGATCATCGAAGTAGTCTTCCACCGGATGGGCGCGTTTGGGGCCGTGGCCCTCGCTTTCGTTGAACCGCGGAATTGTGGCCAGATCCACCTGATGCGGCGTCTCAATGGCGTTCAGCACATCCTGCATGCCCTCGTTGAACCGCTCGGTCCAGATCACCTTGTTGTAGCGACCACCATTGCAGATGAAGGTAGAGACATGCCCTGATGTCGCTGACCAATGGATGTCGGGATCCATGGGACGGCGAAAGCGGATGGTGTCGCGCACAAACAGCAAAAAGCGGCGAAAGCTCTTGATCTGGTCGAACTCCTGCTTGCCATCGTCGCCGCCGACATCAATGCCGTAATCGTAAATTAGCCGCGGCACCAGATTGCCGCGATAGCGTTTGCCGTTGCGCTGGATGCCGCAGATCTTGTCGAAAAACGAGCTCAACACTCGCGTGTATGGGTTGCGCACACAGGTAAAGGCATAAGTTTCCTGTCCCTGTACGGCGCGGACGATCTTGTCCTGACTGTCGGGCAGCGCCCATTTGTGCAGACCGCTGGTCGCATCGTGAATGTCGCCGTCAAAGAACTGCCCATGATCGGAATAGTAAAGAATCTGACCGATGGTGGAGCAGGCGCATTTGGGCACTACGCGATACACCACGCTTTCGCTCTCTGTCATCCAAGTGCCTGGAAATCCCATCATCTGTCTCCGCTTGCCCTATCCGGCAATAATGTCAAAGCTGTTATTAAAACGCGAATAATCCGGTTTATTCAGACAGAATTCGTCAGTATCAAGGAAACAATCAAACAAAATAAGGCATCGGGGCGTCTTCATGGCGAAAATTGCATATGTGCTGCTCTGCCACAAAGACCCGGACGCCATTATCGAGCAGGCAGAGCGTCTGACGGCGGTCGGGGACTATATCGCGATTCATTTTGATGCCCGCTCTCCGGAAGCGGACTTTGACCGTATCCGGCAGGCGTTGCAGGACAATCCCCATGTCTGCTTTGCGCACAAGCGCATCAAATGCGGCTGGGGTGAATGGTCGTTGGTTGAGGCGACGTTGAAGGCCCTGGAAAGCGCGGTTGCGGCCTTTCCGCAGGCGACCCATTTCTACATGGTCTCTGGCGATTGCATGGCAATCAAAACCGCCGAATACGCCCACAGGCTGCTGGATGCGCGCGATTGCGACTACATCGAGAGCTTTGATTTCTTTCAGAGCGACTGGATCAAGACCGGCATGAAGGAAGACCGGCTGATCTATCGTCACGTGTTCAACGAACGCACCCAGAAGCGTCTGTTTGAACTGAGCCACCGCCTGCAAAAGCGGTTCGGCCTGCGCCGCAGCCCGCCAGAGGATTTGCAGATCCAGATCGGTAGCCAATGGTGGTGCCTGCGCCGTCGCACCATCGAATGGCTGCTGGATTTCATCCGCAAACGGCGTGACGTCGTGCGGTTTTTCCGCACCACCTGGATCCCGGATGAGACGTTTTTCCAGACCCTCGTTCGTCACCTCGTGCCAAGCGCTGAAATTGAATGCCGCACGCTGACCTTTCTGATGTTTTCAGACTACGGGATGCCGGTTCAATTCTACAACGACCACTACGATCTGCTGCTTGGGCAGGATTTTCTGTTTGCCCGCAAGATCAGCCCCGAAGCGGAAAAGCTGAAAGCACGGCTCGGCGCGCTCTACGCCGCCGAGAATGTTGAGTTTCAGATCTCTGACGAAGGACGCAACCTCTACTCTTTTCTCACCCAGCGCGGGCGCGTAGGCCTGCGCTTTGCGCCGCGATTCTGGGAAACAGAGGGGACACTGGGGCGGGACCGAGAGTTGCTGATTATCACCTGCAAGAAATGGCACGTCGCCAAGCGGCTGATCGCCAAATTGCGCGAGATGAGCAACATTCCAGCGCTTGCCTATCTGTTCGACGAGGAAGGCACGGAGATGCCTGCGCTTGGCGGAATTGAAAAGACAATCTGGAAGCGGACGCGCCATCGCCGGGCCTTGGTGCGAATGTTGTTCGACTATTATGAAACCGACCGCATGGTGATCTGCCTGGATCCATCGGCCTTTGATCTGATGCAGGATTTCAGTTCAGATCGCTCGGTGACCCGCATTCTGCAGATCAATTGCACATTTGATGATGCCTATCTCATCGGTCACGCAGAGCGGATCGGCCTTGCCGGGCCGCAGACATCGCAGTCGGCACTGGACAGCATCTTGCCGACGATCCGCAATGACATTCAGTTTGAAACAGATCGCATTCGCGACGTGGGCTTTACACATTACGGGCTGATCCGCGATGGCGATACCGACGAACAGATTGCCGATCAGTTGATCCCGTTTCTGGGTGTGGACCGCGACACCGCCCTGGCGCTGGCGCGCACGGAACATCTGTTTGCGGATTGATCCCCGCTGCCCCTCCGCCTCTGGCCGAGACAGCGACCCGGCAACAAAAAACCGGGACGCATCTGCCCCGGTTTCATTTCTCGTCTCGTGGCGCGCGACGGCCTAGCTTGACTTCCAGCTGCTGAGCCAACGGCGCAGGCGCCCCTGACGTTCCGCGATTGCATCCCCCGCTGCATACAGGCTGTCTTCGACGTTTTCGACCATTGGATCAATCCGGGCCCGGCGGAACCTGCGCCAGCGAACATAGATCGCCCAGAAGACCGCGGCCAGCACGATGAGGAAGATGATGGTGAACCAGTTGGTCGGCTTATCGTCCGGCCCTGCGACCGTGCGGATCGTCACGGCATTGGGAAACGCAGACAGGAATTCATTGCGCCACCCATAGTGCATCACGGCCACCCACTCCGGGTTGGCCTTAGTGGAGATGCTGTCATTGGCGTCGGTGTAGAGATTGGCGGTGTCGAACTTGAAATACGGCGGCCAGTTCCAGCCAGTGTCTTCGTTCCGGTAGACGATGTTGCGCCCGTTCGGACGCACGGCCTGAATGAACTGCACGTCGCGATTGCTGATCTCGGCGGACTGGCTATCGGGCGTCGACCAGAAAATCCGGGTCCAGTCGTTCAGCTCCTGGCGTTCCTCGTAGGTGTTGACGATCCGAACCACGTCATATTGCGGCAGCGTGTAGTGCAGAAAGGCACCAAACAGCACCCAGATGGTGATCAGGAAAACCCATTTGATGGTACGCATCGCGCCACCTCACATGAAATTAATGACATAGACCAAGAGCATCAGAGCCCCCAGCGGAATGATATAGACCAGCAGGATCAGTTTGCGTCTGAACGAGCGGTCGTATTGCCTCAGCCCCCGCTGGATGAAGGCCGCGCGGTCGCCGGTCAACCCCTTCTGTTGCCAGCGACGGCGGAGTTTGGCGCGCCGCATCTCGCGCGAGTAGAGAGAGACCGCCAGATAGACGAGTGTGAGCCCCACAAACAGGATCAGAACGAGGCGGAAAGACCCAAACATCACTGGCCACCGATCTGCATGAGATTGGATCCTGTGTCGGTTATGTACACGTCCAGCTGCATCTGCCCTCTCGCCCCGCCTTGCAGAGATATGGGATAAGTAAACAGAGTTTACATCCCCCCTCCCAAAACGCAAAACAGCCCGGCCGTTGGGTTCGGGCCGGGCTGCAAGGGCATTCGCAATGGCGTGGTGGTCAGACGGGCTGAACCTTGCTCAGGATCAAGAAGGTCATCAAGCCGAAAGGCGGCAACGGCTGGTTTTCCTCAAGTGCAAGATCATCTTCGCTGAGGACCGTTTCGATCTGGAAATCGGAATGCCAGCCCAAAAGATTTGCAAATGGCGCCGAGGCCCGTTCGAGAAAGGCCAGAACCCCTTTGTCGCGCAGGAAATGGTTGGTGACGACCAGCTTGCCACCGGGTTTTAGCACGCGGGCGATTTCACCCATCACCTGTTCCGGGTCCGGAACGACAGACAGCACGTGCATGGCCGAAACCGTGTCAAAGGTGGCATCGGGAAAATCAAGCTGGCGGGCATCCATCTGACGCAGCGCCTCGATGTTATCGAGATTGTTGTCCTGCACCCGTTGGCGCGCCTTTTCCAGCATGTCCTCGCTGAAATCGATGCCGGTCACTTTGAGGTCTGGTTTGTAAAGTGGGAGGGACAGGCCCGTGCCGACACCCACCTCAAGCAGGCGACCGGTCCGGTTCGCGTTCACATAACCAACCGCGCGCTTGCGTCCGACGTTGGTGATTGCGCCAAAAGTTCTGTCATAAACCGGCGCCCAACGCGCGTATGACGATTCAACTGCCTTGATATCCAATTTCCCACCCTAACAACTACACGCCGTCCTCCGGCGTTTTTCTTCGTACCAACCCCCAGGCCACCATGGCGGCATACCCAAGGCACAGGATCACAAGTGTTATCCATGCGTAAATCAGGACAGCCGCTCCCGCAAAGGCAAAACCGACCAGGAAGTACTTCACATTTTCACGCGAAATCTTGACCGCCTTGAGAGACCAGGTTGGCACATGGCTGATCATAAGCAATCCGATGACAACCATGTGAATGCAGATCAGCACATCCGGGATCACCGGCGCATCTGCAAAGGCAAAGGAAATAAACATCGGCAGCATCGCCAAAAGAGCCCCGGCCGGTGAGGGAACACCAACAAAATAAATGCTTTTGGCGGCGACTTTTTCTTCTGATTTCGTGGAGACGTTAAATCGGGCCAGACGCACGACGCAGCAGACCGAGAAGACCAGAACCGCCAGCCAGCCAAGACCCCGCATGTCCTGCAGCGCCCAATAGTAGATCACCAATGGTGAGGCGACGCCGAAGTTCAGGAAATCCGCCAGCGAATCCAGCTCGGCTCCCATTTTGCTGTCGCTGCGCAGGATTCGCGCAAGCCGTCCGTCAAAGCCATCCAAAATGGCCGCTGCCAGGATCAGCTGAACCGCGAGCGTATAGTTGCCCTGCACCCCAAACCGGATGGCAGACAGACCCGCGCAGATCGCAGCAATGGTCATCATGTTGGGCAGTAACTGGATCAGCGCGTATTCGGAACGTCGTTTTTCTGGGCGGTCGGTCATTATGGTGATGTCCTTCTTCGCGGCATATTTGCCTGCGGTCGCGGCGCAAAGCGCCATCAGCGACATATGCCTGAACCAACGCCGCCGCGCAACGGCTGGTCCACCTGCGGGCAGCTTGGGCAGGGCTGGCTGGGCAGGCACGGGTTGGCACAAACGAAACGGCACCGTGCAATGCACGGTGCCTGGCCCAACGGTGAGCGCCCGTCAGGGCGCAGAGCAGGCGGGAGCCCCACCTGCCCCACAAGATACGGATCCCGCGCGATCAGCCGACCACGTTGAACTCCGGCCCGTAGGGGTATTTGGTGATGTTCTCGTTGCCGTCCTCGTGGATGATCAGGATGTCATGCTCACGGTAGCCCCCGGCGCCCGGCTGGCCATCAGCGATGGTCAGCATCGGCTCCATCGAAATCACCATGCCCGGCTCAAGCACGGTGTCGATGTCCTCGCGCAGCTCAAGGCCCGCCTCGCGGCCATAATAGTGCGACAAGACACCAAACGAATGGCCATAGCCGAAGGTGCGGTACTGCAGCAGATCCTGCTCTTCAAAGAAGGCGTTGATCTGATGGGTGATTTCCGCACAGCTCGCCCCCGGCTTCAAAAGCGAGATACCCAGTTCATGGGCCGCTACATTCGCCTCCCAGATGCGCAGGGACTCGGCGTCGACCTCTTTCACGAACATGGTGCGTTCCAGCGCGGTGTAATAGCCGGAAATCATCGGGAAGGTGTTCAGCGACAGGATGTCCCCGCGCTCCAGCCGACGACCCGTCACCGGGTTGTGGGCGCCGTCGGTGTTGATGCCCGACTGGAACCAGACCCAGGTGTCACGATACTCCGCATCCGGGAAGCGCTTGGCAATCTCCAGCTCCATCGCGTCACGGCCCGCCATCGCCACATCGATCTCACGCGCGCCTTCCTTGACTGCATCGCGGATCGCAAAGCCGCCAACGTCGGCCACCGCTGCACCCGCGCGGATCATCTCCAGCTCAGCCGCGGATTTGCCCATCCGCTGGCGCATGGTCGGCTCGTAGAGGTCAACCAGCTGCGATGGCTTCAGGAAATGTTCCAGCTTGGCCTTTTGCAGCAGGGTCAGGTGATCGCTCTCATAGCCGACGACAACACCCTCGCCGCTTACCGACAGGATGGCACGCCAGAAATTGTCGCGCTGCCAGTCGGTGTAGGTGATGTTGTCGCAGAACGACCGGCGCCAGGGCTGGCCCGCGTCGATGCCAGCCGAGATGGTCACGGCCTCAGAAGCGGTTACCACCAGGCCGTAGGGGCGACCAAAGGCGCAGTAGGTGAAGCCCGAGTAGTAGGAGATATTGTGCATCGATGTGAAAACAGCAGCGGACACACCGGTGTCTGCCATGATCTTGCGCAGGCCTGCGATCCGCGCCTCATATTCAGAGACAGCAAACTGCAGCGGCGCCTTTTCGCCGTTGTGAAAACGATACATTTCAGGACGTGAAGTCATAGTGACCCTTCCATCTTACAAGAAAGGTCCCGGCGTTCAGGACGTAATTTTGAGATTTGAAACGGGCAGCATGCCAAGCATGCGGCGACGCCATCGCCTTCCCGTCCCGACACAATGGGCGAAGCGGCGCGCCGCCGCTAGCCCGAAATCACCAACCGTCGCCGAAAAACGACATCTCTCAAACAGAAAGGACCGCGGATATCCACGGTCCTTTCGCCAAGTGGCCTGGCGGGTTTAGGTCACCAGCAACTTCACCAGATCGCTCTCCGGATCTGCGAGGGGTTCGATCACGTTGAAATGGTGCTTGCCAAAGGCAATGACGTGATCTGCCTCCCAGGCTTCGGTCAGCCAGACCGCCTGATCCAAAAACGCAGGGCGTTCCTCTCCGCCCACCCAGACAGTGACCTCGGCGGGATAGCGGTCTTGCATATCCACCGGGCTTTCGGCGGCGGCGCTGGCTGCGTCCATCTTGAACTTGTCGTTCATTGAAGTCCGCAAAAGTGGTCTCAAATCTGCCAGCGGCGAAATCGGCACCACCCTCTGGATGCGCTCTCCGACGTCTGCAGGCAGCAACGACCGGTCCAGCATCCGCGCGACGAGATGCCCACCAGCGGAATGTCCGGCCAGCGATATCGGCCCTGCCACCTCTGCCGCGATGGCTGTCACAGCCGCCGCTATCTGGCTGGTGATATCGGCAATGCGAACCTCGGGGCACAAATCATAGGAAGGCAGTGCCACCGCATACCCGTGGGCCAAAGCCCCGACCGCAAGATGCGACCAACTGGACTTATCGAAGGCCAGCCAATAGCCGCCATGGACAAAAATCATCAGGCCCTTGGGCTCTCCCTCCGGGAAAAACAGATCATATGCCTGACGCGGACTTTCACCGTAGGAAACATCAATCCGCGAGCGTTCCCGCATCGCATTGCGGAAATCCTCGGCCGAGGCTGCCCAGCGTGGCGGATAGCTTGCAGCATTCTCGATATAAACCCCGTTGGCATAGGCATCATCCAATTCCATGCCAGCCCTCCCCTTATGTGTTGTTTGCCCTACCTGACTATCTTGAGAAGAACATGTCAAACGCACAGGAGCTGGCATCTGGCGGGCTCATCAATGGTTGCCCCATGAGGTCAGCCCTCTATCTGCCGCTGGATTTGATCAAATTCTGGACTCATCACTCTTTCTGGACATATCAAGTGACAGCTGATTTCCATTTCCAGCAAACGACATCCGGGAGACAAGCCATGCTTGACGCGACTACAGATCTGAAATCCCTGCTCAAAGACACCAGCCTGCTGGAAAGCCGGGCCTACATCGGCGGCCAGTTCGTTGATGGAGAGGACGGCACCTTTGACGTGATCAACCCGGCCCGTGGCGACGTGATCGCGCAGGTGGCCGATGTCAGCCGCAGCCAGGTGGCGGGCGCCATCGCGCAAGCAGAGGCAGCGCAAAAGGATTGGGCCAAATGGACTGGCAAGGAACGCGCAGCCGTATTGCGCAAATGGTTTGACCTGATGATGGAGAACCAGGAAGACCTGGCCGTAATCCTGACCGCTGAAATGGGCAAACCCCTGGCAGAAGCGCGCGGCGAGATCGGCTATGGCGCCTCTTTCATTGAGTTCTTTGCCGAAGAAGCCAAACGCATCTATGGCGAGACCATTCCGGGCCACCAACGTGACAAACGCATCACTGTTTTGAAACAGCCCATCGGCGTTGCGGCTTCGATTACACCGTGGAATTTCCCCAATGCGATGATCACCCGCAAGGCGGGGCCCGCACTGGCAGCAGGCTGCGCCTTTGTCGCGCGCCCAGCCGAGTTGACGCCTCTTTCTGCGACCGCTCTGGCCGTATTGGCAGAGCGCGCAGGCATCCCCGCCGGTGTGTTCAACGTTGTCACCTCTTCCAATGCATCAGAGACCGGCAAGGAGTTCTGCGAGAACAACGCCGTGCGCAAGCTGACCTTTACAGGCTCTACCGAAGTGGGCCGCATCCTGATGCGGCAGGCGGCTGACACTGTTATGAAATGCTCGATGGAACTGGGCGGCAACGCGCCCTTTATCGTCTTTGACGATGCCGATCTCGACGCTGCTGTCGAAGGGGCCATCATGTGCAAGTTCCGCAACAACGGCCAAACCTGCGTTTGCGCCAACCGGATCTATGTGCAGGCTGGGGTATACGACGCCTTTGCCGCCAAGCTGAAGGACGCCGTGGCCAAGATGACGGTTGGCGACGGTCTGGCAGAGGGCACCCAATTTGGCCCGCTGATCAACCAGAAAGCCGTCGAAAAAGTTCAGGCCCATATTGCCGACGCAAAGGAGAAAGGCGCAGAGGTGATCCTGGGCGGCAATCCCTCTGAACTGGGCGGCACCTTTTTTGAGCCGACGATCCTTACCGGCGCGACCCAGGACATGGTTTTCTCTCAGGACGAGACCTTTGGGCCGATGGCACCCCTCTTCAAGTTCGAGACCGAAGATGACGTGATCGACATGGCCAATGACACCATCTTTGGTCTCGCCTCATACTTCTACGCCAAGGATCTGAGCCGGGTCTACAAGGTCGCCGAAGCGCTGGAATATGGGATCGTCGGCGTCAACACCGGCATCATCTCGACAGAGGTGGCCCCGTTTGGCGGGGTCAAGCAGTCAGGCCTGGGCCGCGAAGGCAGCCATCACGGCATCGAGGACTATCTGGAGATGAAATACATCTGCATGTCGGTCTGATCCGCCTCACAAGGCCCCGCCAAGCGGTTGTCGGGGCCTTGCATCATCAAAACTACATCAAACCGTCACAGTCCCGTTAGGCAGAAGCGGCAGGAGCAAGGGCAATCCATTGTCCAACTTTCGGAGTAGCCGATGATTCCGCGCCTCATGTGCCTGACCTCTGCGCTGGCCCTCACCACCGGTGCCGCCCAGGCAGAGAAATCCTTTAACCGCATTGCCGCCTTTCCCGTTGTCCAGAACATGACTGCCGGTGAGGATCAAACGCGCGAAACCTCGCCAGAGATCATCGACGCGACCGCAGATGGCATGACGCTGGTCTATACCGACAGCCCAATGCAGGCGCTGGGGCTGATTGATATCACCGACCCTGCCAAACCCGCACCCAAGGGCAATATCGCCCTGCCCGGCGAACCCACATCGGTCGCGGTTATTGGCAGCACGGCCTATGTTGGCGTGAATACCTCTGAAAGCTACACGCAACCCTCGGGTCTGCTGAAATCCATCGACGCTGAAACGGGCGCTGAAACGGGCTCCTGCGATCTGGGTGGTCAGCCAGATTCTGTCGCGAAATCCAAGGACGGCGGCTTTCTCGCTGTGGCGATCGAAAACGAACGGGACGAAGACCTGAACGATGGCATGCTGCCACAGATGCCTGCAGGCAACCTTGTCTTGGTGAATACCACCAAGACGGGCCTTGATTGCGCGTCGATGAAGGTCGTGAGCCTGACAGGCCTTGCCGATATCGCAGGCGAGGATCCAGAGCCTGAATATGTCTCGATCAACGGGCTTGGGGAAACCGTCGTCACATTGCAGGAAAACAACCACCTGGTGGTCGTCTCCAAGAACGGCGAGATCGTGACGCATTTCTCTGCCGGTTCGGTGGATCTTGACGGGATCGACGCGACTGACGAACGCGGCGCGCTGATCTTCAACGAAAGCCAGACCGCGCGACTGCGTGAACCCGATGCCGTTACCTGGATCGACGACACGCACTTTGCCACCGCAAACGAAGGGGATTATCAGGGCGGTTCGCGCGGTTGGACGATCTTCAACAAGGACGGCACTGTCGTCTACGACAGCGGCACCTCCTTTGAACATGCCATCGTGCAGATTGGCCACTACCCCGACAAACGCTCTGACGCAAAGGGCGTCGAACCCGAAAGCGTGACCTTCGCTGAATTTGACGGCACACCCTATGTGTTTGTCGGAGCGGAGCGCGCATCAGTTGTCGGCGTCTACGATGTCAGCGATCTGGCCAATCCGGTGCTCACACAGCTGTTGCCCTCGGGTGTTGGCCCGGAAGGTTACGCAGTCCTGCCGGAACGCAATCTGCTGGTCTCTGCCAACGAGAAAGACCTGATCGAGGACAAGGGTCCCCGCGCGCACGTGATGATGTACGAGTTGCAAGACGGCGCCCCCAACTATCCACATCTGACCTCTGCCGGGGCGGAGGAGCTGATCGGCTGGGGCGCACTCTCTGGCATGGTGGCGGATGCGGATGGCATGATCTACGCGGTCAACGACAGCTTCTACGGCTTCCAGCCTTCGATCTTCAAAATTGATCCCAGCCAGACACCTGCCCGGATCGTCGACGTGATCCGTATCCATCGGCAGGACGGCAACCCGGCCCAGAAACTGGATCTCGAAGGCATCACGCTGGACGGCAACGGCGGGTTTTTTGTCGCCTCGGAAGGGCGCACTGATCGGGTGACCCCACATGCCATCTATCACGTCTCCAAAGACGGGCTCATCAAAGCGAAGAAGGGCGAAATCGGGCTGCCTGCCGAGCTGATGGAAGTTGAACGACGCTTTGGCTTTGAAGGCATCACCAAGGTCGGTGACACGCTGTGGATGGCGGTCCAGCGGGAATGGAAAGATGACCCCAAGAACCACGTCAAACTGGTGGCCTATAATCTTGAGACCAAGGAATGGGGCGCGGTGCACTACCACAAGGCAGAGCCTGACACCGGTTGGGTTGGTCTCTCGGAGATCGTGGCCCACGGCGATCATGTCTACGTGATTGAGCGCGACAACCAGCATGATTTCCGCGCTGTCACCAAAAAGGTCTATCGCATCCCGCTGGCCGAAATGCAGCCCGCACCGCTGGGTGGCGAACTGCCGGTTGTCAGCAAGGAGCTGGTGCGCGATCTGCTGCCGGATCTGACCGCAACGGGCGGCTATGTGCTGGACAAGGTCGAAGGCCTCGCGATCACCGCCGAGGGAGAAGGCTATATCCTGACCGACAACGACGGTGTTGATGATGCCTCGGGCGAGACGATGTTCTTCTCGATTGGGCCTGTGGGTACGGCCACGACCAACTGATCCGACCCGTTCTTTTGACAAACGCAAAACAGCCCCCGGTGGATTGCCGGGGGCTGTTGTTGTTCATCGGGGGGGCAGCCATCCGTGCAGCACACCCCTGTCCGAGGTCAGATCAGTTGACCGGCTTGGCGTCCAATTTCGGCGTTTTGGTCGATGCGATTTCGATCCGGCGGGGTTTCAGCGCCTCGGGCACTTCGCGGTGCAGATCGATATGCAGCATACCGTCGGAATGGCTCGCGCCTGTGACCCGGACGTGATCGGCCAGCGTAAAGCGGCGCTCAAAGGCGCGGGTGGCGATACCGCGATGGAGATACGTGCGGTCGCTGTCGTCGTCGGATTTCTTGGCCGAGACAACAAGGGCGTTTTCCTTGACCTCGACGCTCAGATCCTCTTCGGAGAAACCGGCGACGGCAATCGAGATCCGATACGCATCTGCTGCGGTTTTTTCGATGTTGTAGGGCGGGTAGCTCGGCTGGGCCACGTCGGTGCTCAGAGCACGATCCATGAGATCTGCGATCTGGTCAAAACCGATGGTGGCACGGTGCAGCGGGGCAAAATCAAAACTACGCATTTTTCATCCTCATCTTGAGCGATTTTCTAGCGTGCCCTCCCCTCTGGGACGGGCATCAGGTTGCTCGGGCCCCGATCGACGGCGACCCGATGACATTGAGATAAGGACTGTTTTGAGGGGTTCAAGAGGTCGGGCAACTGCGGATGTCGCGCGCCTAGTTCTTGATGAATTTCGCCCCACCCGACCGGGCCCGTTCGCCGACACGCACACGACCCACACCGGGGGGCATCTGACCGGCGGATCGGCCATTTCCAAGCTGAGCCCGCAGCAAATCCAGCTCTTCTGCCAGCGCAGAGCCCAGCGCCACTTGCTGACCAGAGACTTCAGCCTTGGCCGACACCACAGACACGATGCGTGCTCGCCCCCCTTCGAACGAGAACACAGGCGCCCCCGAAGAGCCGTAGTCGACATCACAGGACATCACCAACACCCCTTCCTGGCGGGCCATTACGGCGCAAACGTCCTGCAAAGATGGCGCCTCAGAGCGATCATGGGCATACGAGACCACGCCGATCCGCGCCCCTTTCTGAGGGCGCAAACTGGTCTCAAATGGGGTGACGGTCGTGTTGCGGATCGGGCGCTGTAGCTGCAGCAAAGCAATGTCATTGCGCACCCGATCCGTCGACAGCTCTCCGTCGAATACATAGTTCGGGTGGATCACCGCCTGGCGCACACTGCGATAGGCCGAGGCACGCCCATTTCGCCACCCCGCCAGAAACTCGATCGTTTGCGGGGCAATCCGGGTGCGGCTCTCGCGATCAAACAGACAGTGCGCCGCAGTAAGGACCAGATCAGGGGCAATCAAGGCACCGGTGCAAAAGCCCTCTCCATTCACATCGAGCCGCCCAACGGCCTGCCAATCCCGGCCAGCCTCGGTTGTCTCCAACCGCTGCAGACGGCTGTCCTGCGCCTGCGAAACCTGCGGCGCCGCAATGGCAAGAAGCGGCACCAGAAGCACGGCACATGCACGCGCGAGCCGCCATTTCCCTGCTGCCATGGCTTTGGCCAGTGCTGCCATAAGTGATGTGCTCCGCGCTGAAATTGCCTGCTGTCTGGGATAACGCCCCCTTCAGGCGAAATTACGGCACAGACCGGGCAATTGCACCCGCGAAAACACAACACCCCGCCGATGGCAGGCGGGGCGTCGCTTACTGTGATTTGCGATCGCGCAGCGGCATCAGCGCAGGATCGGCACGTCTCCCGCACGGCTGACGGTGTTCCCTGCCTCCATTGCGCGGGGCTTGGGGCCACCCGTGGCCCAGTCCAGCAGCTCAACTGTGTGGACAATGGGCAGCCCGGTGGCCGAACCGATCTGCATCATGCAGCCGATATTCCCGGCTGCGATCAGATCAGGGTTCCTGGCCTCAAGCGTCTTGACCTTCCGCGCCTTCAGCTCGGCTGAAATCTCCGGCTGCATCAGGTTATAGGTTCCCGCAGAGCCGCAACACAGATGCGGATCAGCCGGCTCAACGATCTTGAACCCGGCCCGTTTCAACAGCGTCTTCGGATGGGTCTTGATCTGCTGACCATGTTGCAGAGAGCAAGCAGCATGATAGGCAACGGTCAGCTCTTTGTCTGTTCCCTCTGGCAGATCCAGCTGCATCAGCAGCTCTGATATATCCATCGCCAACGACGACACCCTTGCCGCATCCTCTGCCAGCGGATCGTTGCGGAACATATGCCCATAGTCCTTCACCGTCGTGCCGCATCCCGAGGTGTTGATGACAATCGCGTCCAGCCCCTGGCCGTCCATCTCTGCACACCAGGCCCGGATATTCTTGGCTGCGGTTGCATGGCTTTCGTCTTCGCGGCCCATGTGATGGGTCAGCGCCCCGCAACATCCCGCACCTTCGGCCACCACCACCTCGCAGCCAAAGCGGCGCAAAAGACGGATTGTCGCGTCATTGATATCGGTGTTGAGCGCCTTTTGCGCACAGCCCGTCATCAGGGCCACCCGTTTCCTGCGCGGGCCGGTTGGGTGAAAACTCTGCGGATCGTCGTTGCGGCTCACCGGTGGGATGTGCTTTGGCGCCATATCCAGCATCGCCCGCAGCCGCGCATCCGGAACAAGACCACGAAACGGGCGGGCCAGCTTTGCCCCGAACAAGGCGAGCCGGAAACGACCGGGATAGGGCAGGATCCGCGCCAGCAGCCAGCGCAACGCGCGGTCGCTCCAGGGGCGGTCATAGTGCTTTTCGATATAGGCACGGGCATGATCGACCAGATGCATGTAATGCACCCCAGACGGGCAGGTCGTCATACAGGCCAGGCAAGACAGGCAGCGATCGATATGTTTGACCGTCTTGGCATCCGGCGTGCGCTGGTTTTCCAGCATATCCTTGATCAGGTAGATCCGGCCACGGGGGCTGTCCAACTCGTCTCCTAGCACCTGATACGTCGGACAGGTCGCTGTGCAAAAACCGCAATGCACGCAGGTCCGCAATATCTCATTGGCGCGCTGGGTGCCGGGATCCTGGAGCTGCTCTTCGGTAAAGGTCGTTTGCATATCTTTATCCCATCAGTCCCGGATTGAGGATCGCGCGCGGATCGAACTGCGCCCTGAGCCCGGCAGAAATCGCGGCCAGCGGGGCGGGCTCTGGCTGAAAGCGCGCAATTGCGCCACGTGTCTGCGCGCTGGCCCGCACCAATGTGGCATGGCCCGGCACGTTCATTCGGGCCCGCAAATCGGTTCCCTCTTCCATCAAGGCCCAGATCAATCCGCCGCCCCAGTCGAACTGCAGCGCTGTCGCCCCCAGCGTCTGCGCCAAAACGATCGCATCAGACGGTTTGACCGAGATCCGCCAGACGTCTCCCGGTTTGTCATTAAAGGCCACAACGTCGCGGATTCCCTCCCACAAGGCAGCGCCTTCGCCCAGCGTCATACGCGCCTCGCCAAATTTCGCCAGCGCCTGCAAGAGCGCCTCGCCGCGATACGCAACCGAGGTCTCAAACCCCTCAACCCGGATGAAGACGGTGCCCGCAACAGGGTCATATGCCGCCCCGGTCACATCATAGGGCGACCCCAAAGCAACCGACATCGCCGCCACCGCTGTCGCCAGATCAGGCACGTCAACAGCAACCGTCCCGCAGGCCTCGGCCTTTGGCAGCACCTTCAGGGACAGCTCGCTCAGCACCCCCAGGGTGCCATATGCACCGGCCATCAGCTTGACCAGATCATAACCCGTCACGTTCTTCATCACCCGGCCACCGTTGCTCAGGACATCGCCCCGACCATCCACAAACCGCACCCCCAAAAGAAAGTCGCGCGCTGCTCCGGATTGGATGCGCCGGGGCCCAGAGGTGTTGGCGGCAAAGACCCCGCCCATGGTCGGCACCCCCTGCGTGCCAAGCAATCCACGGTGATCCATCGGCTCAAAGGCCAGGCGCTGGTTCTCGCCCGCAAGGATCTTTTTCACCTCTTCAACCGGCGTGCCCGCCTGCACCACCAGCGTAAGCGCGCCGGGCTCATACAGGGTCACACCGCTAAGACCGGCGACCGACAGCGGATCCCCCTCGCCCGAACTGCCACGGGTGCCACCGCCCCGGATGCTCATAGGTCCCTTGGCGGCCGCAATGATGTCGGCCAGTTCGGCCTCGCTCCGAGGTGTCATGGTTTCACCTTTTCAAAAATACTCTGGGGGTGTGGGGGCAAAGCCCCCGCAACTGGCCCGGATCAAGGGCCTGTCAGGCCAGTTCCTACTCTGCGGCCATTGCGGGCGCGCGGCGGCTCTGTGTTGTGGACAAGGGAAAGACCTTGGCCGGGTTGAGCAGCCATTTCGGATCAAAGACATCCTTTACCCGCAACTGGGCCTCGATATCGGCTGGCCGGTACTGATGCAGCATCAGGTCACGCTTTTCGATACCGACACCGTGTTCGCCGGTCAGACAGCCCCCCACCTCAACGCAGAGTTTGAGGATCTCGGCGCCAAAGGCCTCGCAGGTTTCCAGATCGCCGGGTTTGTTGGCATCAAACAGGATCAGCGGATGCATGTTGCCGTCACCGGCATGGAATACATTTGCAACGGCCAGTCCGAATTCCTTGCTCATCTCACCGATCCGGCGCAGCACATGCGGCAGCGAGGTCACAGGGATCGTTCCATCAAGGCACATATAGTCGTTGATTTGCCCCATGGCGCCAAAGGCGGATTTACGACCCAGCCAGATCCGGGCGGCTTCATCGCTGTCGGTGGCCTCGCGCAGTTCAACAGGGTTATGCGATCTCGCAATATCGGTGATCAGTCGAAGCTGGTGGTCAATCTCTGCTTCGCTGCCCTCGACCTCGATGATCAGCAGCGCCTCACACATCGGATAACCCGCCTTGGCAAAGGCTTCGCAGGCCTCGATACAGGGTCGATCCATGAACTCGATCGCAACTGGCAGAACACCGGCCTTGATGATATCGCTGACACAGGCGCCTGCCACCTCATTGCTGTCATATCCGATCAGAACGGGGCGGGCGCCTTCGGGTTTGCGCAAGATCCGAAGGGTGGCCTCTGTCACCACGCCAAGCTGTCCCTCGCTGCCACAGATCACCCCCAGAAGGTCGAGACCGCCAGCGTCCAGATGAGCCCCCCCGATTTCAACCACGGTGCCATCCATCATCACCATGGTCACTCCCATGAGATTGTTGGTCGTCACCCCGTATTTCAGGCAATGCGCTCCGCCGGAGTTCATGGCGATATTGCCTGCGATTGCACAGGCCAGCTGTGAAGACGGATCAGGCGCGTAAAAGAAGTCTTCCTCCTCGACCGCACCCGATACGCTGAGGTTGGTACGCCCTGTCTGTACGCGGATTGTGCGGTTCGCATAATCCGTTTCCAATACGTCGTTCATGCGAGCCACACCAAGGATCACACAATCCGCCGTCGGGAGCGCCCCGCCGGCCAGCGAGGTTCCGGCCCCGCGCGGCACCACTGGCACCCCCTCTTCGTGGCAGATCCGCAGGACGTCGGAAACCTCCTGTGTGCTGCGCGGCAGCACAGCCAGAAGCGGCGGGCATTTGTAGGCCGTCAGCGCATCACACTCATAAGCACGGGTCTCTGCCTCGTCCTCGATCACCGCGTCAGCGGGCAGGACCTTAGCCAGACGCTCAACCAGCCGCGACTTGCGGGCCAGAATGGCGGGGTTCGGGGATGGCATCTCCATGGGGCTCTCCTATTTGGTAAAATAATATGACCAATTTTCCGATCTGGCAAGCCAGTTGTTCGGCGGGTAAGTTGACCACATGACATTGATTGACCGACTGGCCCTGTTCTCTCCTCTCGATTTGATTGCCTGCGCCCTGCTTTTGCTGAGCTGGCTGGGCATTGGCTGGCGCATTGAAAACGCGCCCAAGGGCAAACCATCAGTTTCAGAACTGATGGCGCAATTCCGGCATGAGTGGATGATCCAGATGGTGTCACGCCAGCCGCGTATCTTTGATGCCCAATTGATCAGCAACCTGCGTCAGGGAACGGCGTTTTTCGCGTCAGCCTCGATGATTGCAATCGGCGGCGGCCTGGCCCTGATTGGCAACACAGACCAGCTGGTCGGTGTCGCGCGCAACCTCAGCCTCGACAGTGCGCCAGCCTTTGTCTGGGACGTGAAAATCCTGCTGGTCCTTCTGCTGCTGAGCAACGCGTTCCTGAAATACGTCTGGGCCCACCGGCTATTTGGCTATTGCTTTGTCCTGATGGGAGCAGTGCCAAACAGTGGAGACGCCCCCAATGCGTTCAAACGCGCAGAGCAGGCGGCGGACCTGTCGATCACTGCCGCCCGGAGCTTTAACCGTGCGATGCGATCAACCTATTTCTCGCTGGCCTCTGTCGCTTGGCTGGTGGGTCCACTTGCCCTGATCGCCACGACGTTGATCACCCTCGCGGTTCTTTATCGGCGCGAATTTGCCTCGCAATCCCGCCAGATCCTGCAACGTCTGCCAGCGGATACAAAGCCCCCGCAAACTTCTGCCTAACACCGGGCGCCTTGCGAAATGTCAAAGACAGCCGGGCGAATCCGACCTAGGCTGGATCCATGTTGAAAGCTCTGACCCTTGCCTGTGCCACCTGTCTGCCCATCGCTGCCTGGGCCGATGATCCGCGCATCCTTGAGGCAACCGCAACCAAAACCGGCAGCAGCTGGCGGATCAGCGTAACGCTGAGCCACCCGGACACCGGCTGGGATCATTATGCTGATGGCTGGCGGGTTCTGGACATGGACGGCAATCCGCTTGGCCTGCGCGAGCTGGTGCATCCCCATGTCAACGAACAGCCATTTACCCGGTCGCTGGCAGGAGTGGCGATCCCGGATGGCACTGAACAGGTCAAAATCCAAGCGCGTTGCAATGTCGATGGATGGGCAGAGGCGACCTATATCCTCGTGCTCAACTGCGACGCCAGCTGCTAGGCGAGTAGCGCCGGGCAACTGTCAGACCCGGTGATAGGGACTGCCTGCCAGGATCGTGGCGGCGCGATAGACCTGCTCTGCCAGCAGGACCCTGACCAGCATATGCGGCCAGACCATCTTGCCCAGAGAGATGGAAAAATCTGCCTCAGCACGCAGGCTGGGATCGATCCCATCTGCGCCACCGATGACAAAGGCGACATCCTGGCGCCCTGTATCGCGCCAATCAGCCAGCCGTTTCGAGAAATCCGGTGACGTCAAAAGCTTGCCACGTTCATCCAGCGTACAGATGACAGCCCCCTTGGGGATTGCCTTGCGCAGGAGATCAGCCTCGGCGGCCATCCCTGCATTTTTCTTGTCCTCGACTTCGATCACCTTGCAGGGGCCAAGACCCAAGGCCCGGCCCGTACGGTCGAACCGCTCAAGATAGTCATCAATGAGCTGTTTCTCCGGGCTGGCCCGTAGGCGCCCGACCACACAAAAATGAAGTCGCATGGAAGATCTTTCGATTCGGGCCTGCAGGGATCAGAGGCGCATTGCCGTGGCAACTGGCGCCAAGGATCGCACAGGCCGATCCAGTCAGAACCGGCCTACCCGGTTCTGCGGTCAGGCTGTCTTCAGTTCTCGCTCTGCGCTGGTGAGGTGCCAGCAGGAAGCCACATCTTTTCGAGTTGATAGAACTCGCGCACTTCCGGACGGAACAGATGGATGATGATATCGCCAGTGTCGATCAACACCCAATCGCCGGTATCCTTGCCCTCGACCTTGCACAGCAGGCCGTAGTCCTGCTTCAGCCGGTCGGCAAGTTTCTCGGCCATGGACGCGACCTGACGGGTCGAACGCCCCGAGGCAATAACCATGTGATCGCCAATGGCTGTCTTGCCGCGCAGATCAATCTGCACAACATCTTCGGCCTTGTCGTCATCAAGCGAGGAAAGAACACGCGCCAGCAGCTGATCGCTGGTCGGCTGTGATTTGGTGGCCATTACAGCCACACCGCGGCCTGCATCTTGGGCCGCCTGAGGTTCGGGTGACAGGACATTGTCCTCCTTGTAGCGCGCCGCCGGTCCCCCGGCGCTGGGGTAGTCTCAATTTAGCAAGGCAGACGTGCTTTTTCAATGAACCTTAAACGAGAGGCTGCATTGCGTGGCACGCAGGCCCACCACCTCCCCCACGGGAACGGATCAACCACTCTCTGCGCTCTCTCCACCGCGGGTTTCAGCGACTTCAACCGACAGCGCATCATTCATCACCCGCACCTCCCGCTGCGGGAACGGAATGGACACGCCCGCGTCTTTAAACGCATCCCACAAAGCCAGATAGACGTTGCCACGAATATTGGTGAGACCTCCGGTGGGGTCATCAATCCAGAACCGCAACACATAATCCACGCTGCTATCGCCAAATCCGATGATGTGACACACCGGCGCGCGCTTGCCGCCGCTGAGCACACGGCTGACCCCTTTTGCGGCATCAATTGCCACGCGTCGCACCTCGTGCGGGTCATCCCCATACGCGGTGCCGAACTTCAGATCCAGCCGGACGAATCGATCCGAGTGAGACCAGTTCACCACCTCATTGGTGATGAAATCCTCGTTCGGAATCAGGTATTCGCGCCCATCGCGTGTGACCACAGACACATAGCGCGCGCCAAGGGAGTTGATCCAGCCAAAGGTCTCGCCGAGCGAAATCACATCCCCCGGCTTGATGGATTTATCCAACAGGATGATGAGGCCTGAGACGAGATTGGACACCACCTTCTGCAGACCGAAACCAAGACCAACACCAATAGCGCCGGACAGAACCGCAAGGCCGGTGAGATCAATGCCTATCGCCTTCAGCCCGATGAAAAAGGCCCCGCCAAGCAGCAGGATCTGAGCGAGCTTTGCCCCGAGAACCTGCATCGAAGGCGAAATGTCGGGATTATTGCGGATCCTGTTTGCCGCCACGGAAGAAACCGCGCGCGCCAGCGTAAGCATAACCCCCAGGATCACGATGGCCTGCACAATAAGGAACAGGGAAATCCGCAGATCGCCAAAATCAATCGCTATACTGTCGAGAAAGGCCGTCGCTTCGGCCGTCAGACCCAGAATTCTAAGGGTGATCCACACCCACGCGCCGTATTTGACCATCTTGCGCAGCAGCGGATTGGCCACAAGACGGGTGGCAAAGGACACGATCAGCCAAGCCAGCGACAGGTTGGCGATCACCACAAGCACCCGCGAGCGACTGGGCCAGGTGACCTCTTGCATGATGAGGACCGTGGACCAGATCAAAAGCACAAAAAGGATCCCTCTGATCCGTTTATGCACCACAAGCCCTGCCCGGATCCGCCACTTTGGCCATCCTGCGCGGCCTCGCAGCCAGTCATGAAAGCTGGCCGCAATCGGACGCGCCAGCAGCGCCGCAATCAGAAATAGGCCCGCAGCGATGCCCAGTTGGTAGGCATTCCAAGGCCGCAGCAGAACCTCAGCCGTATCTGTCAGAAAAGCCCACAGCTGCTGGCCAAACTCGATCGCCTCTGCCGTGCTCTCAGCCAGCGCATCTTTTGTTTCGATCTGTTCTTCCGGATCCATGATGCTCCCTATCTCAGTCAGAAGTCTGCCGCCCCTTGCCGCGAGGATCAAGGCAGGACATTCCACAAACGGTTTGCATCTGGGCCAAGACCTTGTTCACCGCAGTCCAGAACGAATCTTGATTGCAGCGCCCAGCAGATGTATCTGACAGCCATGACCCACGTTTTGGCCCACCATATCGAGCTGCAAGACCGCGCACGCCTGCGCGAGCGGTTCTTTGGCGCCGCCCGCACGGTCCTGGCGCGGCTATAAGGCTGCCGCCAAGCCCTTTTGCCAGCTATATTCCAAAAACTACGGGAGAGGACTCATGTCCCCCAAAACGCTCTACGACAAAATCTGGGATGCGCATGTCGCGCATGAAGCAGAGGACGGCACCTGCCTGCTCTACATCGACCGCCATCTGGTTCACGAAGTGACCAGCCCGCAGGCGTTCGAAGGCCTGCGCATGGCCGGCCGCAAGGTGCACGCACCGGAAAAGACCATCGCCGTGCCGGACCACAACGTGCCGACCACGCTCGACCGTGCCAAGGGCATCGAGAACGAGGAAAGCCGCATCCAGGTTGAGGCCCTCGACAAGAACGCCCGCGAATTCGGCGTGCATTACTACCCGGTGGATGACGTCCGCCAGGGCATCGTGCACATCGTCGGCCCGGAACAGGGCTGGACCCTGCCCGGCATGACCGTGGTCTGCGGCGACAGCCACACCGCCACCCACGGCGCCTTTGGCGCGCTGGCGCATGGCATCGGCACCTCCGAGGTGGAGCACGTGCTGGCCACCCAGACGCTGATCCAGAAAAAGTCCAAGAACATGAAGGTGGAGATCACCGGCAAGCTGAAGCCGGGCGTGACCGCCAAGGACATCACCCTCGCGGTGATCGGCGAGACCGGCACTGCCGGCGGCACCGGCTATGTCATCGAATATTGCGGCGAAGCGATCCGCGATCTGTCGATGGAAGGCCGCATGACCGTCTGCAACATGGCCATCGAAGGCGGCGCGCGCGCCGGCCTGATCGCCCCGGACGAAACCACCTTTGAATACGTCAAAGGCCGCCCGCACGCCCCCAAAGGCGCCCAGTGGGAAGCGGCGCTGAACTGGTGGAAGACGCTCTACACCGACGAAGGCGCGCATTTCGACAAGGTCGTCACCCTGAAGGGCGAAGACATCGAGCCGGTCGTGACCTGGGGCACCTCGCCCGAGGACGTGCTGCCGATCACCGGTGTGGTTCCTTCGCCTGAAGACTTCACCGGCGGCAAGGTCGAGGCGGCACGCCGCTCGCTTGAGTACATGGGCCTGACCCCCGGCCAGAAGCTGACCGACATCGAGATCGATACCGTGTTCATCGGCTCCTGCACCAACGGCCGCATCGAAGACCTGCGCGCTGTGGCAGAGGTCGTGAAGGGCAAGAAGATCAAGGACGGCATGCGTGCCATGGTCGTTCCGGGCTCTGGTCTGGTCCGCGCTCAGGCCGAGGAAGAAGGCATCGCCGAGATCCTCCAGGACGCAGGCTTTGAGTGGCGCCTTGCGGGCTGCTCCATGTGTCTGGCGATGAACCCTGACCAGTTGTCCGAAGGCGAGCGTTGCGCCGCAACCTCCAACCGCAACTTCGAAGGTCGTCAGGGCTATAAGGGCCGCACCCATCTGGTGTCGCCTGCGATGGCTGCCGCCGCTGCCCTTACCGGCAAGCTGACCGACGTGCGCGAGCTGAACTAAGGAGCGAGCAAAATGGAAAAGTTCACAAAAATCCAAGGCATCGCTGCCCCCATGCCGCTGGTCAACATCGACACCGACATGATCATCCCGAAGGTGTTCCTCAAGTCGATCCAGCGTACCGGGTTCGGCAAGAACCTGTTCGACGAGATGCGCTATAACCGTGACGGCTCCGAGATCGAGGACTTCGTGCTGAACAAGCCGCAGTACCGCGACGCCGAGATCCTGATCGCGGGCGACAACTTTGGCTGCGGCTCCTCGCGCGAACATGCGCCTTGGGCCATTGCCGATTTCGGCATCAAGTGCATCGTGTCCACATCCTTTGCGGACATTTTCTTCAACAACAGCTTCAAGAACGGCATCCTTCCGATCGTCCTGCCGCAAGAGCAGGTCAACATCCTGATGAAGGACGCCGAGAAAGGCGCCAACGCGCGCATGACTGTCGATCTGGAAGCGCAGGAAATCACCACTTCCGATGGCGAGGTGATCACCTTCGAAGTTGATGCGTTCAAAAAGCACTGCCTGCTGAATGGTCTGGACGACATCGGCCTGACAATGGAAAAATCCGCATCCATCAAGTCGTTTGAGGACAAGGCCAGCCAGGAACGCCCCTGGGTCTGATTGCCCTGCACATGACATCATCAAAGCCGCCCGATCCGGGCGGCTTTTTTGTTTCGCGGCCCCGCCCCATGCGAGGGCGTCAAAACTTTGCCACATTGATTGCCAGGTGCCCATCCTGGAGCCGCGACCGATTGGTTTGAGGTTTGATTGGAACAGGGCGTATGGGGGCCTGTTGATAAGTCATTGATTATACACAGCCCTCTGGCTGTTACTGATGCAAACTGGCACCAGTCGGCCTGCGACTGTTGCAAAATGGACCTGCACCCCCTCACCCCTGCTTGAGCGGAATCGGGTTTGCAGGCACAAATAAGGCGGAATTGAGGCACGGTCCGGTAAAGACACCCCAGCAAGGGATGCGCCCGGATCACCAAGTTGGAACACGGCACGGCAATGTACCGGCTGGTCCGATTTGAGAGGATCGAGACGTGATAACACGCATTTCAGGCGCGGCCATCCGAGGCGTTTTCATCGCATTGCTCATCGCGATGCCGTCTCTGCTCTTGCCTGTTGCGGCCACCAAATCACCCGAAGTGATCGCCCTTCTTGCCATTCTGGCCGCAGGTCTGACATTTGCGGAATACTCTTCGAACTATCCCAGTTTCATGGAGTTCCGCGATGCGCCCCCACTCAACCGGATGCGGTTCGTCGCGCTCAGCCTCATGGTTCTTTCGCTCAGCCTGCTGGCACGCCACCCGCTCGAGGGCACGGCTCTGACCGGATTGCTCAGCGGCTTGGCCTATGGCTTGGCTGGGGTGCTGGATTTCCCGTTTTCCCCGGTTCAATTGACTGGACTGATGATGCCCGCCCATGCGCCGGCCCCTTTGTTGGCGCAGGTGATGGCAGCTGCCGCGCTGGCCTTTGTGATCGCGTTTCTTGCTGTGGCGAGCTTTTTCGTCGCGATCCGCTGGCAGAACTGGCCGCTTGGCAATGGGCCGTTCAACGTATGGACCAATCTGCCCCTGTTTGACCCGACAGCCGGAGGCGATGTGGTCCAGCGCCTGCAACGCGACGCCCGCATCAACATCATTGCAGGGGTGCTGTTGCCCTTTGGCTTGCCCGCCGCCGCCAAAATGCTGAGCGGGATTGCCGATCCGACGCTGCTATCCTCGCCTCAGACCCTTGTCTGGGTGATGTCGTTCTGGGCCTTTCTCCCCGCCTCCATGATCATGCGGGGGTTGGCGATGCAACGGATTGCCGAACTGATCACCTTCAAACGGCGTGCAGCCTATGCCGACGCCGAAGCCTTGCAGATCGCATGAGGTTTTGGGCCGCCCTCTGCACGGCCCTCCTGCTGCCGCTGGCTGCGCCAGCCGAAACAGCAACAATACCGCAAACAGATCGAGTTCGGATTGCGACGTTCAACACGGAACTGTCACGCAAGGGACCGGGCCTGCTGCTGCGCGACCTGCTCCGACAAAAGGATCCGCAGATCGCCGCAGTGGCAGAGACAATCACCGCGGCTGACCCTGATATCCTTCTATTGCAAGGGATGGACTGGGATTTGAACAGCGCGACCCTTAACGCCTTTGCCGACCTCCTGGCAGAGACCATCGCCCCTTATCCTCATCGTTTTGCCCCCCGCCCCAACAACGGTCTCGCAACGGGCCTTGATATGGATGGCAATGGCAGACTGGGAGAAGCACGCGACGCCCAGGGATATGGTCGTTTCACGGGCCAGGGGGGCATGGCCCTGTTGTCCCGTCACCCCATCCATTCAAGCCAAGTTCGTGATCTCTCTGCCCTGTTGTGGAAAGATCTGCCGGGGGCGGTGCTGCCTGTCCATCCTGATGGCTCTCCCTTTCCGTCGGCAGAGGCACAAGACGCGCAACGTCTATCGAGTACGGGCCATTGGGTTGTGCCGATCCAACTGCGAGATGACGTCACCCTGACGCTCATGGCGTTTCAGGCAACCACGCCGCTCTTTGACGGAGAGGAAGATCGCAACGGCCTGCGAAACCGCGATGAAATCCGGCTCTGGCAGGTGCTGCTGGATGGAGATCTCGGCCCGGTGCCAACGCCCCCATTTGTCATTGCAGGCGGCGCCAGTCTGGACCCCAGACGCGGCGCGGGCCACCGGGATACAATCTCCCGCCTGCTGCAAGACCCACGCCTGCAGGATCCCCACCCAATTGACGCAGACGGGCATGTTGCGACAGTGGATTGGGGCAGGTCAGGTCGCATGCGGGTGGATTATCTGGTGCCGTCCCGCGCCATGAACGTGCTGGACGCGGGGCTGATCTGGCCCGCAGAAATTCCTGCCCCGGATGGCGACCGCGACCGGCTGGCCAGCCGCCATGCCCTCGTCTGGATAGATCTGGAAATTCCCAGCAGCGCCGACTGAAACAACATGGCGCGAAAACCCCACTTTTAGCCATAAAAATAAAGCGACGCGGCGCTATATATGGCCCCGAACATTGACCCAAGAGCGATGTGCCGTTACCCCGGCGGCAACGGTTTCAAGGAGTACCCATATGTCCAACCCATCGATTCTGATTCTGCCCGGTGACGGCATCGGCCCCGAGGTCATGGCAGAGGTTCGCAAGATCATCACATGGTTCGGCGACAAGCGCGATCTGGCCTTTGATGTGAGCGAGGATCTGGTTGGCGGCGCGGCCTATGACGTGCACGGCAAACCGCTCGCGGATGAGACCATGGACAAGGCCCAGAATGTGGACGCAGTTCTGCTGGGTGCTGTGGGCGGTCCGAAATACGACGATCTTGATTTCTCGGTGAAGCCCGAGCGCGGCCTGTTGCGTCTGCGCAAGGAAATGGACCTCTACTCCAACCTGCGGCCTGCCCAGTGCTTTGATGCGCTGGCTGATTTCTCTTCGCTGAAAAAGGACATCGTGGCCGGTCTCGATATCATGATCGTGCGCGAACTGACCTCCGGCGTCTACTTCGGCGAGCCGCGCGGCATCTTTGAAGAGGGCAACGAGCGCGTTGGCATCAACACCCAGCGCTACACCGAGTCCGAGATCGAGCGCGCTGCACGTTCCGCGTTTGAGCTGGCGATGCGCCGCAACAAAAAACTCTGTTCGATGGAAAAAGCCAACGTGATGGAATCCGGCATCCTGTGGCGCGAGGTGGTGACCCGCGTTGCAGCGGATTATCCCGAGGTCGAGCTGTCCCACATGTACGCCGACAATGGCGCCATGCAGCTGGTGCGCGCGCCCAAGCAGTTCGACGTGATCCTGACCGACAACCTGTTCGGCGACATCCTGTCCGACTGCGCCGCAATGCTGACCGGTTCGCTGGGCATGCTGCCCTCCGCGTCTCTGGGTGCACCAATGGCAAACGGCCGCCCCAAGGCGCTCTATGAGCCGGTGCACGGCTCGGCCCCCGACATTGCGGGTCAGGGCAAGGCAAACCCGATTGCCTGTATCCTCAGCTTTGCGATGGCGCTGCGCTACAGCTTTGATCAGGGCGCCGAGGCTGACCGCCTGGAAGCGGCGGTTGAAAAGGTGCTGGCAGACGGCCACCGCACGGCGGATCTGCTGGGTGAAGAAGGCGTATCGCCGATCAGCACCTCAGAGATGGGCGATGTGATTGTCGCAGCGCTCGACGCGAGCCTCTGAGCCGATAGATTTGCACAGTTTCAGGAAAGGGCCGGGTCACCGGCCCTTTTCGCTTTCTCGGACCTCACGCACCATCTAGGCGCAAAAGCCGATTTCTGTTAAATCACCACCATCTGTTAGCGCTAGCCGCTCGCGGAACCTGTCAGCCCAGCATAAATCAGCGATTTCACATGAACGTCAAAGCCGCCCTGCTTGCCCTGCTTGCCTATGCGATTTTCTCCACCCACGATGTCGTGGTTAAGGTCTTGGGCGCAAATATCTCGCCGATTCAGCTGGTTTTTTTCAGCAGCCTTCTGTCCTTTCCGCTGATCATGCTGATGCTGATCAAGGACGTGACCCCCGGCCATCTGCGCCCGGCCCATCCGTGGTGGACCGCGCTGCGCTCTATCACGATGTCTCTGGTGCCCGCCTCTGCGTTTTACGCGTTTTCAGAGCTGCCGCTCGCGCAGGCCTACGCGCTGCTGTTTGTCACCCCGTTGCTGATTACACTGTTGTCGATCCCCATTCTGGGTGAACGCGTGGGACTGCCGCGATTGGGAGCCGTTCTGGTTGGGTTCATCGGCGTCATGGTTGTCCTGCGCCCCGGTGCAACGACACTTGGTCTGGGCCACGCTGCTGCCTTGTTTGCCGCGTTGTGTGCAGCGTTCCAGTCGGTTGTGCTGCGCAAGATCAGCGCCGATGAACGCCGGGTGGTTCTGATGATTTACCCAATGCTCACCACATTTGCCGTCATGGGGATTGCACTGCCTCTCGTCTACGTCCCGATGGAAGGCAGCATGTTCGCAGGAATCGCGGTTGTGGCGTTGTTTGGTTTCTGCGCCACCTTGTTGACGGTCAGCGCATACACCATCGGCGAAGCCGCCATCGTGGCGCCGATGCAGTATTCGCAGATCATCTGGGCCACTTTGTTTTCAGTGCTGATGTTTGGAGAAACGGTCGATGTGATGACCCTGACAGGTGCGGCAATTATCATCGCCAGCGGTATTTTTATCGTTTTGCGCGAAGCATTTGGCGGCCGGTCGGACAATACGCCAGTGCTGCGGACCCGCACCCGTGGCTACACCGCAGGCGGCACCAATGTGTCGCTGATCCTCAAACGCAAAGGCGTGCAAAAAGCCAGCGAATAGGGCTTGCATATCCCGGTCACCCCGTGTACTCCCGCGCCACGGTCGGAGCGTAGCTCAGCCTGGTAGAGCACTGTCTTCGGGAGGCAGGGGCCGGAGGTTCGAATCCTCTCGCTCCGACCAATAAAACAAGGCGCCTTTGGGCGCCTTTTGTTTTGTCTGCAGTCCGCAAAACAACCCGCAAAACAAAACGGGCCACGGCAGATCTCTACCGAGGCCCGATTGAATTACAGACATTGACGGGGCGATTACCCGTTGTGCAGTCGGTCCAAAAGCGCGCCCAGCACCTTTTTCTCGTCGGCCGAGCATTTTGCCGTGCGGCTGCGCCAAAGGGTCGCCTGAGACCGCAAGACCGGGCCATCTGACAAAAGCTTCAAGTGGTTTGCACGCAGGGTTTCTCCGGTGGAGGTGATATCTGCCACCATCTCGGCGGTTTCATTCTTCACCGTGCCTTCGGTCGCACCTTGGCTATCAACCAGCTGATAGTCCGCCACCCCGGCATCCATCAGGTATTCACGCACCAGGCGATGGTATTTCGTTGCGATCCGCAGGCGGTGTCCATGTTTGCGACGAAATGCGGCAGCAACCGCATCAAGATCATCCAGCGTGTCCACATCGACCCAAAGCTGAGGAACAGCCAAGATCAGATCGGCATGGCCGAACCCAAGCGGTGCAACTTCCTCGACCTGTTGCTCCCAGAGCGGCAGCTTTTCCTGCACAAGGTCTGTACCCGTCACCCCGAGGTGGATCCGTCCCGCCGCCAGTTCACGCGGAACTTCCCCAGCGGACAGCAGCACAAGGTCGACGCCATCGACGCCTTCAACAGCGCCCGCGTATTCGCGATCAGAGCCCGTGCGGCTCAGCGTGATGCCACGCTTGGCAAACCACTCAAAGGTCTTTTCCATCAGCCGCCCCTTGGACGGCACACCAAGTTTGAGGGTCATTGCTCTGCCCCTTCCAGTCGCAGCATCAGATCTGGGCGCAGTACGCCACCCACGGCGGGAATCTCGGCGCCCTGCCCCAGTTGGCGGGTCAGAGCATCATAGCGACCGCCGCTGGCGATCACCGGCAGATCCGGGCGCGCATCAGCGTAGAAGCCGAACACAAAGCCATCGTAGTATTCCATCGATGTCCGGCCATAAGACGCTTCGAAGTCGAGCGTCTCGATATCAATTCCGCGGGCTTTCATTGCTGCCGTGCGCGCATCAAGGCGATCAAGCGCAGGATTGATGGATGGCAGATCCACCGCGATGTCGCGCAGCTGCTCAGACGCGTATGGGATGGTTTCCCGCACCGCCATCAGCGCCTCAAGCGCGAGAATCTCATGCTCTGCGATCGGGGGTTCTGCCGCATCGGCGCGCAGCGCATCAACCCGTGCATCGATTTCAGCCGGGCGGCGTTTGCCGATTGCGGGAACCTGTCCAGTCAGCACGCCTTCAGTTGACAGAAGCTTGCGCCGGCTGTCCGCAAGCGGAGCGCGGCCCGCAAACCGGTCAAGAAGCGCACGGAACCGGCGCGGGCGCCAGATATGGCGCATCAACGCGGCCTTGCGCAGGTCTGTCGTGTTCAGCCCCTGAACCGCAGCCATCAAAATACCGATATCACCGGTTGCCGCACGAACGGGCATGTCACGCAGCTGCAGTGCGATCAGGGCAAAGACTTCTGCATCTGCGCTGGCGGGATCCTTGCGGTCGAAGACCTCATACCCCACCTGGAGATATTCGTTTGCACGGTCTTCGTCGTGCTCCTGGCGGCGAAACACCTCTCCTGCATAGGTATAGCGCGCCGGTTCAGCGCCGTGGCTCATATGCATCTGCACGACCGGTACGGTGAAATCGGGGCGCAGCATCTGCTCCCCGCGCAGCGCATCGGTAGTCACATAGGCACGGGCGCGAATGTCCTCGCCATAGAGATCAAGCAGGGTTTCAGCAGGTTGCAGATAAGGCGGTTCGACCACGCGGGCCCCTGCGGCTTCAAAATTCATCCGAAGCCGGGCGGCCAGCGCCAAGGCGTTCATACGATCGCTCATCGGTTCAGTCCTGACTTGCGAGGATTTCCCGCACCTTCGCCACCAGATCACCGCGTGGCACCTCAAACTGGCTGGGGCGTTCTTTCCACTCTTCCAGCGTCGCGCTCTCGGCGATCTTGGCCCCAAGGATAAGATCCTTGATCTGGATGACGCCGCGCTCTTTTTCCTCACCACCTTCGATGATGGCGATTGGAGAATTGCGTTTGTCTGCGTATTTCAGCTGGTTGCCAAAATTCTTGGGGTTGCCGAGATAGACCTCTGCCCGGATGCCTGCATTGCGCAGTTCAGCGACCATTGCCTGATAATCCGCCATGCGGGCCTTATCCATGACCGTGACCACAACAGGGCCAGTCGGTGTCGTGGACAGACGTCCCTTTTCACGCAGCGCAGCCAGCAGGCGATCGACACCAATCGACACACCAACCGCCGGGACTTCCTGACCGATGAAGCGTTTGACAAGCCCATCATAGCGGCCACCACCTGAGACAGAACCGAACTGACGCTTGCGGCCCTTTTCATCCAGGATTTCAAAGGTCAGCTCAGCCTCAAAGACCGGGCCGGTGTAATAGCCAAGCCCGCGCACGATAGAGGGGTCAATCAGCACCTGATCGGCACCATAACCACCGGCTGCGATCAATTCACCGATCTGTTCCAGTTCCGCGATGCCTTCGGCCCCGACTTTGCTGTCACCGACAGCTGCACGCAGGTTGGCCATGGTTCCAGCGACATCATCCGCACGGGAGGTCAGGAATGCAATCACAGGGTCGGCCTGCGCCTCGCCCAGACCGACACCGTCGATATAGGCACCAGATGCATCCAGACGCCCTTTGCCCAGCAGCTCGCGCACGCCTGCTTCGCCGACCTTGTCGAACTTGTCGATGGTGCGCAGAACGTCGTCGCGTTTGGGGTCGTCTTCTGCCAGGCCCATTGCCTCCAGAACGCCGTTCAGCACCTTGCGGTTGTTGACACGCACCAAATAGTCACCGCGCGGAATGCCGACGGTTTCCAGCGTGTCAGACAGCATCATGCAGATTTCGGCATCTGCCGCCATCGAAGCGGTGCCAACGGTATCAGCATCACACTGATAAAACTGGCGGTAGCGGCCAGGTCCGGGTTTCTCGTTGCGCCAGACCGGCCCCATCGCGTAGCGGCGATAGGGGTTGGGCAGATCATTGCGGTGCTGGGCATAGACGCGGGCCAGGGGCGCCGTCAGATCGTAACGCAGCGCCATCCAGTCGCCCTTGCCATCGTCATCCGCTTCTTGCCAGGCAAAGACGCCTTCATTGGGGCGGTCGACATCGGGCAGGAACTTACCCAGCGCTTCGACTGTCTCAACAGCCGAGGATTCAAGCGCATCAAAGCCGTAATGATGATAGACACCCGCGATGGCCTGCAACATCTCAGTGCGCTGGCTCACCTCTTCGCCGAAATAGTCACGGAATCCTTTGGGCGTGATCGCCTTTGGACGGGGCTGTTTCTTGACTTTGGCCATCTTGGCCTCCTCGGGGTGTCGAAATGGGACAATTACTCGCCCGGCGGTCTAGCCCAAGGCAGGCTCAACAGCAAGGCGGCAGAGCGGCATGCCCCCTCGCTCACCCCTGCGGCGCCTCATATGCGGGCAGAGTGTTTCAGATCCGTGACAGCATGGACCTACCCGCCCCAACCGCATATGAGAGCATCAGACCAAGGAGACAGCCATGCAACATCTCGAAGAGCAGATCGCCCACCTGACCCGAACTGTCGACGAGCTGAGCGATGTGATCAGCCGCCAGCAAGGCGAGATCGACCGGCTGACCCACCGTGTCGCCATGCTGATGGAGCGCGAACGCGCCCGTGATCAGGAAGGCAACGGTGGTGTTATTCTGGGTGACGAACGCCCCCCCCACTATTGATCCGGATCTGATTGGGCCAAGCCTGCTTTTGTGCCGCAACGGCGCACTTGGCTGACATCGCGAACCAGTTAGTCTCGCCCTGACAACAGATTTGGGGAGAGCGCATCATGCTGCAGGGCATTCGGATCATCGAAATCGAAGGGCTGGGGCCCGGTCCGTTTGCGGCGATGATGCTGGCGGACCTTGGGGCGGATGTCATCTGCGTTCATCGCAAGGGCAAAAAGCCAGATGGCCTTGCTCCGGCCCAGGCGATTTTGGATCGCGGCAAACGTTCCATCGAGCTGGATTTCAAAGACCCTCAGGACGTCGAGACCCTATTACAACTGCTGGAGACGGCCGATGGTCTGATCGAAGGGTTCCGCCCCGGTGTGATGGAACGGCTGGGGCTGGGCCCTGCCGAATGTCACGCGCGCAATCCGGGTTTGATTTTTGGCCGCATGACGGGCTGGGGTCAGGACAGTCCCCTGTCCCAATCCGCAGGCCATGACATGAACTATATCGCCATGTCCGGCGCGCTTTGGCACAGCTCTCTGCCCGGCACCCCACCGATGGCAACACCTACGTTGGTCGGCGACATCGGCGGAGGCGCGCTTTACCTTGTGGTCGGCATTCTGTCGGCCCTGCTTGCCCGCAAGGATCGTGCAAGCGATGGATGCGTGGTGGATGCCGCAATCTATGACGGCTCAGCCCATATGATGAACCTGTTGATGACGCTGCAGCAGGCAGGTCAGTTTGGTCATCCCCGTGGCGAAAATCTACTGGACGGCCCCCACTGGAGCCGGGCGTATGCCTGTGCTGACGGGGGCCATATCACCGTGCAGTGCCTTGAGCCGCAATTCTATCAGGTGTTTTTGAAATACATGGAGCTGACGGACGATCCCGACTTTGCCCGCCAATATGACAAGTCGATGTGGCCCGTTCTCAGCGCGCGGCTCGCCGGGATTTTTGTGACACGCCCGCGCGATTACTGGGCAGCGATGTTCGAGGGGAGCGATGCCTGCGTTGCGCCTGTTCTATCCCCCGAGGAAGCGCGGGATCATCAGATGAACACGCGCGGAACGTGGGTGCAGACAGGTGCGGGTCTTCAGGCCGCCCCGGCCCCCCGGTTTTCCAAAGGGATGGACGAGGGCACAAAATGGTCACCACCAGAAAGCCCCACCCGCGGACAGCACACTGCGGAAATCCTGCGAGACCTTGAAGACCTCAGGCGCTGAGGTCTTTCTTTCCCTTGGCAGCAGCGGCCTTCATGCGCTCCAGCAGCTCTGCTTTGTCAGATTTCTTGTCATAGGGGTTCTTTGCCGTCCCCTTGGCATTGTGCTCTGCGTGGCGGGGTTTGTTGCGGCCCGGCTTCACGCCGCCCATTCGGCTGTAGTCCATCGTAGCACCTCCGGAAGGTTATGAAGATGCCGCTGATGCCGCATCTTCGCTGCCTTGGCAAGATCTGCCGCCGCCGGCTCAGCCGTTGCGAACCGTGTCGATCATCAGTTGCACATTGTCCGGATCAGCATCCGGTGTGATCCCATGACCAAGGTTGAAGATATGCGGCCCGTTCTTGAAGGCCGCGACGATGCGCCGGGTCTCGTCGATCAGATCCTGTCCGCCGGTGACCATGTGGCGTGATGCAAGGTTGCCCTGAACGCAGCCATCGACCTGCACATTCGCGGCGGCCCATTCCGGGTCAACAGAGTTGTCGAGCGCAACGCAGTCGATGCCCGTCGCCTTGGCAAAGCCAACATATTTATCGCCCGCCTCACGGGGGAAGCCGATGACCGGAATATGCGGATACCGTTCCTTCAGCGCAGCGGTGATCTGGCGGCAGGGTTCCAGCGCGTATTTCGCGAACGCCTCTCCCTTGAGCGATCCGGCCCAGCTGTCAAAAATCTTGACCACTTCTGCGCCCGCGTCGATCTGCATAGAGAGATATTCGATGGTTGCCTCGGTAATGCGCGCCAGCAGGGCCTCGAACAGGGCCGTGTTTTCTTCGCGCAAGGCATGAGCTGGACCCTGATCCGGGGTGCCACGACCTGCGATCATATAGGTCGCTACCGTCCAGGGCGCACCGGCAAAGCCAATCAGAGTTGTCTCGGACGGCAGCTCGCGCGAGAGAATGCGAACAGTCTCGTAGATCGGGTTCAGGGTCTCGTGGATGTCACTGACGGGGCCCAGTTTGGCAAAGTCTGCTTCGCTTGTGATGGTGGACAAGCGCGGCCCTTCACCGGTCACAAACCAGAGGTCTGCACCCAATGCCTGCGGAATCAAAAGGATATCTGCAAACAGGATCGCCGCATCAAAGGCATAGCGGCGAATGGGCTGCAGCGTCACCTCTGCAGCGAGTTCGGGATTATAGCACAGCGACAGAAAATCACCGGCCTGCGCGCGGGTCGCGCGGTATTCAGGCAGATACCGGCCCGCCTGACGCATCATCCAGATCGGTGGGACATCCTGCGTCTCACCCGCCAATGCGCGCAGCAGCTTTTTCTGTTCGGCCATGTTCACCCTCATTTCTTTGCTGTCACTGAGGTCTAGCCTTGGCGGCAAATTGTCAAGGGCAGCAGGTGGGGTGCTTGTCATGGCATTATGTCGCGATTAAGGGTCAATACATGACACAGATTGACCTGCCCTCTCCCGCTTCGCCCCTGAAAATCGGCACCCGCGGATCGCCGCTGGCCCTGGCTCAGGCCTATGAAACACGCGCGCGACTGGCAGCCGCTTTTGACCTGCCCGACGATGCCTTCGAGATTGTGGTCATCAAGACCACAGGCGACAATCAGGCGCTGATTGCAGCTGACAAGCCACTGAAGGAGCTGGGTGGCAAAGGTCTGTTCACCAAGGAAATCGAGGAAGACCTGCTGTCAGGCGCCATCGACATTGCCGTGCATTCGATGAAGGACATGCCGGTCCAGCAACCCGACGGGCTGATGCTCGACACCTATCTTCCCCGCGAAGATGTGCGTGATGCCTTTATTTCGCCTTCGCTGACATCGATCCATGATCTGGCCAAAGGGGCAGTCGTGGGCACCTCCTCGCTGCGACGGCGGGCGCAGCTGCTGCATCGTCGGCCCGATCTGAACGTGGTGCAGTTCCGTGGCAATGTGCAAACCCGGCTGCGCAAGCTGTCGGAAGGCGTTGCGGAATGCACCTTTCTCGCCATGGCCGGTCTAAACCGGCTGGCGATGGCAGATGTCCCTGCCAATGCGATCGAAACAAATGACATGCTGCCGGCGGTTGCCCAGGGCGCCATCGGGATCGAGCGACGCACCAGTGACAGCCGCGCTGCCGACATGCTGGCCGCAATCCACGATCAGCAAACGGGACAGCGACTGGCCGCTGAACGCGCCTTTCTTGCGGCGCTGGATGGATCCTGCGAAACACCTATTGCCGGTCTAGCAGAGCTGGACGGCACAACCCTGCGCCTGCGCGGAGAAGTGCTGCGCCCCGACGGCTCCGAGGCAATCAGCGACGATCAGAGCTGCCCAATCGAAGATGGCGCAGAGTTGGGCCGCGCCATGGCAGCAAAGCTTCTTGATCAGGCGGGCGAGGGTTTCTTCGACTGGAAACGCTGAGTTTTTGCTCAGATCTGGCCGGACCAGCGCAGCCAACGCTCTGGTCCGCCACCAAAAACATTCAGGTCCACGTTGCCCTCGATACCCGGCACCCGCCCTGTCCCGGTATATTGCCAGAAGCGCCACAGCGCACCGGGATAGGTGATATGGGGATGGTCCGCCACAGAGCGCAGCCAGAATTCGGTTCCGGGCAAGCGCCCAATCCCGGTGTCGCGATAGAAATCAACTGTCGTGTAGAGCACCGGTCGACGGCCATAGTGGGCCTCAAGCAGATCCAGAAACCGTTTCGCTTCGGCCCGCACCTTGGCACCTGAGGGACGTTTGGTGCAGGTGCGTGAATGCGGCGTCCACTCCATATCCAGAACATGAGGCAAGGCCGCACGATCGCGTGGCACGTGGCGAATGAACCAGCGGGCTTGCTCGGCGGCTGGTCTGCAGAAATAGAAATAGTGATAGGCACCGCGCTTTACGCCCGCGCGCCGGGCCGCCTGCCAGTGATCGCGAAATTTGGGATCCAGAAGATCCCCACCTTCTGTCGCCTTGATATAGGCAAAACTAACGCCCGACCGGCGCGCCCGCTGCCAGTCTATGTCTCCCTGCCAGCGCGACACGTCGATACCGTGAATGGGATACGACCAAGGCGTGCGCCCCTCCCACGAATGGGGGTCGCTGTCGGCAAATTTGGGGTTCGTAATCAGCCGCGCCTTCGCGGCCTCTAGTGCTGCCTCTGTCGCGCCGGGTTGAACCGGAACACCAATCGGCGGCGTCGGAGGTGGAGCAGAAACACGCGGCGCACACGCCATTACCAGCAGCAAAGCAACCAGACCGATCCCCTGCACCGCTTTGCCAATCCGCATGCCCTGCCCTCCCAAACCCGGCGCGTTCAATCGCGCTTTGGTTTAGTAGAGCCTGTTTGCCACTACCGGGCAATCAGCAAGGACAAACAGCCGAAAGATCAGCGATAAACCGCGGGAGCGGTTACACGCCCATCAGATCCATTTCGCGAGCGGCGGCAGGCTCATCAGGACGGCGTTGGCGTCATGACCCGTTTCAAGGCCGAATTTGGTGCCCCGGTCATAGACGAGATTGTATTCCGCATAGAGCCCACGATGCACCAACTGGGCATCCTTTTCTGCCGCACCAAATGCAAGCGTGCGCCGCTGTTCCACCAAGGGCAGATAAGCCGGCAGAAACGCCCGTCCGATGTCCTGCGTCAGGGCGAAATCCGCCTCCCAATCGCCAGAGTTTCGATCGTCCATAAAGATGCCGCCGACCCCGCGGGCCCGCTTGCGGTGGGGGATGTAGAAATAGTCATCCGCCCATTCCTTCAGGCGGGGATACAGGTCTTCGCCATGAGGGTCGAGGTGACGCTTTTGCACATGATGGAAGTGAGCCGTGTCTTCGTCATATTCCAGACAAGGGTTGAGATCCGAACCACCGCCGAACCACCAGGCGTGGGGCGTCCAGAACATGCGGGTGTTCATGTGGACCGCCGGCACATGCGGGTTCTGCATATGCGCCACCAGCGAAATCCCAGAGGCCCAGAACCGGGGATCGTCCTTCATGCCCGGAATACCCTTGCGCGCGGCCATCGCGTGCTGCGCGCGCTCGCCCAGGGTGCCGTAGACTTCTGAAATGTTGACGCCCACCTTTTCAAATACACGGCCACCGCGCATGACGCTCATCAATCCGCCGCCCGCGTCGCTTCCATCCTCTGCTGTCCGTTTGGTTTCGCTGACATCGAAACGACCGGCAGGCTGGTCGCTGAACGGGCCCGTGTCATGGCTGTCTTCCAGCCCTTCAAACGCGGCAACGATGCTGTCTCGCAGGGATTTGAACCAGGCCGCGGCGCGTGCCTTTTCGTCGATCATGTCAGTGCTCATTGCGCAACCTCTGGCAACGGTGGGGGCGTTAGTGGACGGGGACTTCGACGGTATCGAGCAGCGTGCGCCCACCATCAAGCGTGACGATCTGACCGGTCATGAATGCAGCCGCGTCCGATGCAAGGAACTGTGCGGCCTCGGTGAGTTCGCTTGGCGAAGCAATCCGCCCCAAGGGGGTGTGTCGTTCGATATCCTGACGAAAGGCCCGGTTGTCTTTGAGCGTTGCCTGCATCGAGGCACTCATGACGGAACCAAACGCAATAGAGTTCACCCGGATCCGATGCGGCGCCAACGAGACCGACAGAGAGCGTGTCAGCTGATCCAACGCGGCGGAGGCAACGCAATAGGCCATCAGTTCGGGATGCGATCTGCGTGCCGCAATGGAGGACAAGTTGATGATTGCCCCGTTCGGGCCGCCGTTGTCCCGTTCTTCGCCCTGTTTGATCATTCGGCGCGCCACTTGCTGCGACAGCCGCATGGTCGGCAACAGGGTTTGATTGAGCAGTAATTCGAGCGACTGGTCTTCGGGATCGAGCGGATCGGTTTGAACCACCTGACGCGCGCCATTCACCAGAATGTCCACCTCGTCAAAGGCATCAATGGTTGCCGACAAAAGGTTTGCAATCGTCAGTCGTTCGCGCAGATCTCCGGCGAAATAGCGGATATTGCTTTCGTCTGCCTGTGTGCCCAGCTCTGCCAACAACGCGGCCTCATCCGTGTCGGCAAACATCACGTTTGCTCCGGCAGCGGCGAATTGCTTGCCTATTGCCAAACCGATCCCGCTAGATGAACCGGTTACGATGGCGGTTTTGCCCGAGATGGAAAAAGACATGAATGACCTCCGTCATGTTCCCTGCCGCGCGAGGCGCTGCACGCTAGTGGCAACCTAAACTGCAGGGCGCGGCAAGGAAACCATCGTATTGCGGCACCCTTAGCGGCGATGCCGACGCGGACGGCTGGCGTGAAGCACTTTGAACCGATTGTCACCCGCGACCTCTTCTACCGCGGCAAACTGCTCTGCCAGGGTGGTCTCATATGGCAGGTGCCGATTGGCCACCAACCAAAGAGAGCCCGCAGGCGCCAACATGCCCGAGGCCGCGGTGATAAAGGCCTGCCCAAGCGAGGGCTCTGCCGCGCGGCCCGTGTGGAAGGGTGGGTTGGACACGACGCAATCAACCCGGTCTGGTGCTTTCCATCCCCGCGCGTCAGCCCAGTGAAACTGGACCCGGTCATCAGAGATATTCTGCCGCGCACAAGACAGGGCAATATGATCAGCCTCGACCAGATGCAGCGACTGAACATTTTCCCGTTTGAGAATTTCAGCAGACAGATAGCCCCATCCGCCCCCCAGATCGACGACATTGCGCCCCAGCTTTTCAGGCAACGCCGCCGCCAGAAGGGCCGAGGCCGGGTCGATGTCATCTGCAGAAAAGACACCTGGTGCCGTGGTAAACCCACCTGTGATCTGCTGCGGACCAGCCCGCCAATCTGCCAGATCAGCAGACGCCGCCTCAAACCAGAACGCCTTGCCGTGGGCCTTTGAGATCGCGCTGGAGAGGGTTGCGCGGGGTTTCAGTGCCTTCAGGATCGAATCGATTCCGTCAGTCTTGTTGCCATCAATCAGGACAGGGCCATCACAGACCGCGGTTGCGTCGGCAATCAGACTACGGGCCAAAGCCTTGGCGCGGGGCAGGAAAACCACCGCAGCGGCGAAACGCTCATCCCCGGGCAGATCGGGCGAACAGGTATACCCTGCAGCGGCAAAGTTTTCATGATCGGGGGCGAATGGCTGGACAATCAGCACCCTTTCTTTGGGCAAATCTGACAGATCCAGACCCGAGGACGGATTGAAAACAGCGATGCGGCCAGTTTCGGGCACGGAAAATCCGCCCGTCTCGACGGCCAGGGACAGGCGAATAGACATGTTCTGGGGCCTCGTTATTCTTCTTTTTCCATCGTGCACTGCAGCGGATGCTGGTGACGATGCGCAAAATCCATGACCTGCCCAACCTTGGTTTCGGCAATTTCATGACTAAAGACACCCACAACAGCGACGCCTTTCTTGTGAACGGTCAGCATGACCTCGAACGCCTCGGCGTGGGTCATGTTGAAAAACCGCTCCAGAACCATGACGACAAATTCCATTGGCGTGTAGTCATCGTTCAACAGCAGCACCTTGTACCGCGGCGGACGCTGTGTCTTCGGTCGGGTCTTGGTCAGGACACCGAATTCGGTATCGTCATCTGAATGGTCCGACATCATTACTGGCGTAGGCAGCATGGGCACTGAATTCCGATCATGGATGGATTTTGGTGTCCCGCTTATATAGCGTTTCTGACGGATAGGAAAAGGGATTGAGCGTGTTCGATTGACCCGAAATTTGACAACAATCGGCTTCGATGCCGACGATACCCTTTGGCACAATGAACGGTTTTTCCGTGTTACGCAGGACCGCTTTGCCGAATTGCTGATGGATCATGTTCCTGACACGGTTGATTCCCAGTCGCTCTCCGAACGCCTGTTGGCAGCTGAAAAACGCAATCTGGGTCGCTATGGCTATGGGGTGAAGGGGTTCACGCTGTCGATGATCGAAACCGCCATCGACGTGACCGAGGCGCAGGTGCCTGCCAGCGTCATCCAGGAATTGATCACGGCAGGGCAGATGATGCTGTCCTATCCGATCGAACTGCTGCCTGCGGCACAGACCGCGGTGGAGGCACTCGCCGACAGTCACCGGGTGGTTCTGATCACCAAGGGGGATCTGTTGGATCAGGAGCGCAAGCTCGCCCAGTCTGGTCTGGGAGAGCTGTTTGACGGGGTAGAGATCGTGTCCGAGAAAACCCCCGCAGTTTACACGGACATCTTTGCGCGTCACGGCGACGGAGCCGAGAGATCAATGATGGTGGGGAATTCCATGCGTTCTGACGTGGTTCCTGTCATCGATGCAGGAGGTTGGGGCACCTATGTGCCGCATGGTCTGGTGTGGGAGGTGGAATATGCCCCCGCCCCCGAACACAGCGCACGCTACCGCGAAATTGCCGACCTCTCTGCCCTGCCCGACCTTGTGGCCGGTATCGGGTAGTCCGGCCGCAGCCTTCATCACATTAGACCACGTCATTTCATAACATTCGACAGTTCGGACGGCCTTCATCATGCCTCACGCAGAAATCAAATATACCCAAGACATCACCCTCGACGCGCCCGCCATTCTGGAACGCATTGAACAGGTCATCCTTGAACATGACGATGGCGCAGGAGCCTGTAAGGGCCGCGCCTTTCGCGTAGACGCGCATCACCACACACATGTCGACATCAAGGTGGCGCTGCTGGTGAAAGCCCATCGCGACGACGCCTTTTCGAACAGGCTGCTGGATTCGCTAAAAACTGCGGTCATGACGATGATTCCCCAAAGCTGCCATTTTTCGCTGGAACTCATCTATTCCGGCCCCTTCTACTTCACCGGCACCCACGAGGTTTAGCGCCATCTGCGCACCCCAGCGATGACAGGTAAGGCTTGGCTGTTGCGCGGTGGCATCAACTGCCGCCGCTCCGGGCAGGATGACAGCAGTTCTGCAAGGTTTTTTTGCTAACCTTTCATTAACCAACAGCGCATTTAGTGGAGGGTGCGACTTTCACCCACTAGATATCGAAACACCTCACCTGTTCACGAAATTATGTAAAAAACCTCAAGGTTTATTCGGAACTGCCCCTGTGTTAGGGTTTTGCTAATCAGGCAAAAAACGTCAGTCGGAAAACCGACGGCATAGAGGCATAGATGGCAGATAACGTGCAGGTCAGGCGGACTCCGCTGATCCTTGCGCAGCAGGTATCGCACCGGCTGTCGCGTTGGGTCTTGGGACTAGTTGTTTTTCTCACCATGATCATGGCTGCGCCTCCCAATGTTGGTGCGGCACCCTATGCTGCGATGGTGATTGACGCCCGCACCGGTGAGGTGCTGCACTCCCGCAACGCCGACACCCGTTTGCACCCGGCGTCTCTGACCAAGATGATGACGCTGTATATTGCGTTTGAGGCCGTCCGAAACGGCGAGATCACTCTCGACACCAAGGTGAAAATCAGCCGTAACGCGGCTGCGGAACCTCCATCAAAGCTGGGCCTCAAGGCAGGTCAACGCATTGCATTTCGCTATCTCATCCGCGCCGCAGCCATCAAATCCGCAAATGACGCAGCCACGGCAATTGGTGAAACACTCTCCGGATCCGAAGCTGCCTTTGCACGGCGCATGACCCGTACAGCCAAGGCGCTTGGCATGTCGCGCACCACATTTAAGAACGCGCATGGTCTGACCGAGAATGGCCATATGTCCACAGCGCGCGATATGACGACACTCGGACGTCACATCCTTTATGACTATCCCGAATACTATAATCTGTTCTCTCGCAAATCGGCCGATGCCGGGGTGCGCACGGTGCCAAACACAAACCGCCGACTGCTTGCGGCTTATCGTGGTGCTGACGGCATCAAAACCGGATACACCCGCGCTGCCGGTTTCAATCTCGTCGCGTCAGCCCAGCGAGGCAACGAACGGGTAATCGCGACGGTGTTTGGCGGCAAGTCCTCGACCTCGCGCAATGCAAAGGTTGCTGAACTTCTGGATCTGGGGTTCCGCCGGGCCCCCAGTCACGCAAAACTGCGCCGCCCGGCGCAACCGCCTTATCAGGGCAACCGGGGGCTTGGCACTCAGGTCGCAAATGCTGACGGCACCGCAGGAAAAACAGTGCGCGTGTCCGGCCTTGTCAAAACCAGCCTGCGACCGAAACAACGACCAGTGAGCGAGACACAAGAACCAACCACCCTGCTGGCGGAAGCAGACACTGAGGTCGATGCAGAGGCCATCGCGCAGCAAGTCGCAGAAGCGCAGGCCGCCGAAGTGCTGGCGACCGACGTTCTCGCAGCGGAGGCCGCGCCGCAGCTGGACCGCGACGTTCTGCGCGCCAGCATCACCGCCGCCATTGAAGAGGCAGAAATCGTCTCTGCAGTTGCCGCGCAACCGACAACACCCATTGCGCAGACCCTGGCACGTCCCCGTCCCTTTACCGGTCTGCGCCCACAGGCGCGCCCTGCCCGCCTCGCCGAAAGCCAGGATGCAGCAGATCCGGAACCTGTGATCGTGACCCGCCTTTCCACCTCTGGCGGTCGCTACTGGGGCATCAATGTCGGACGCTACGGCAGCCGTTATCAAGCAGAAAAGGTGCTCCTGCGCACGGCGCTGGCTGAAATGGCAACCTTGGACGGTTCCTTGCGCAAGGTGGTGAAAACGCCCCGAGGTTTCGATGCAAATTTCCTGGGCATGACCAAGGAAAGCGCAGCCCTCGCCTGCCGTCGCCTCACGGCGCGCAACATCAGCTGCGAGACGGTTGGCCCGTCCTGACGCCAGACACAGACATCACAATCCATCAAAAAAGGCGCCCAAGCGGCGCCTTTTTCGTGTCTGTTCTATCCACCGGGTCAGGGTTTGGGATGATCGTCCCATTCATCACTCAGGATGCGCCGTGCATCCCCCTCGGGATCGTCATATTGGTTTGATCGTACCGTGTAGAGAAACCCCACAAGGCCAACTCCTCCGAGAAGAAGTGAAATCGGGATGAGATAGGACAAAACACTCATGTCAGGGCTTTCCAGTCAGCGCGCCAGTCACATTCAGCGCAAGCGCAGGGCGTTCAGGGACACCGTAATCGACGAGGTGGACATCGCCAAGGCCGCAACAAAGGGAGTGGCGAGCCCGGCGACGGCCAGCGGCACGGCAATGACATTGTAAAGCGTCGCGATCCGGAAATTCTCGCTGATCCGGCGGGTCGCCTTTTGTGCAACGCTGCAGGCCTCTGCGATCGGCGACAGATCCTGCCCCAACAAAACGATGTCCGAGGCCACCCGCGCTGCATCAAGGGCGGACGCAGGGGAAATCGACACATGCGCAGCAGCCAATGCCGCTGTATCATTCAGCCCGTCGCCCACCATCAGAACATGCTGGCCAGCCTCTGACAGCCCCATGATCCGCGCAGATTTGTCCTGAGGAAGCGCAGAGGACACCCAGTTGGTGATCCCAAGGCGCTGCGCCAGATCGCGCACGGCACCGTCTGTATCGCCAGAGATCAGCCAGACCTCCTTGCCCGCCTCCAGCAGCGCCGATACGGCCTCTGCCGCGCCGGGACGCAGACTGTCGGAAAAGGTGATCGACTGCGCCGCCCCGTCTCCCCGGTCAAGGAAAGCCGCCGTCTTGCTGCCAGCCTCAGCCCCAACCCAAGCCGCGCGCCCCAGGCGCACGCGCGTTCCATCATGCATGGCTTCGGTGCCAAAACCGGGAATTTCGCGCAACTCGGTCACCGGTGCAGGTGCAACATTGGCGGCCTCGGCAGCATTGCAGATCGCAACAGACAGCGGGTGATCCGAACCGCGGGCGAGCGCATAGGCCAGCTGCTGATCTTGCGGCGAGAGGGCCGAAAAGTCGTCAGCCTGCGGGGTGCCGTTTGTCAGGGTGCCGGTCTTGTCAAAGACCACGGTGTCCACCTCTGCCAGCCGCTCAAGTGCGGTGGCATCCTTGATCAGCATTCCCCGTTTGAAGAGCCGACCGGACGCCGCCGTTGTCACCGCCGGAACCGCCAGCCCCAATGCACAGGGGCAGGTGATAATCAAAACCGCCGCCGCAATATTCAGCGCCACACGCATGTCAAAGGTGAAAAGATACCAACCAAGAAACGCCAGTGCCGACAGGATGTGCACCCCCGGCGCATAGAGTTTGGCAGCACGATCCGCGAGCGACGTGTAGCGCGAGCGACCAGATTCCGCGATGGCGACAAGATCCGCGAGCTGATGCAGAGAGCTCTCTTTGCCCACTGCCGTCGCCTTGATGACCAGCGGCCCGGTCAGATTGACCTCACCGGCAGAAACGACACTGCCCGCCTCGGCAAAGACTGGCAGGGTCTCACCAGTCAGCAAAGAACGGTCCAGTTCAGACTGGCCTTCCACGACCTGCCCGTCCACCGGCATACGGCCACCCGGACGCACCAGGATGTGGTCTCCGACCGCCAAGTCACCAACCGCCACCTCGATGGGCTCTCCCCCATCATCCAGACGAAGCGCCCGTGGCACCTCCAGTGCCGCCAGTTCCTCGGCCGCTGAGCGCGCCACGGCGCGGGTGCGGTGATCCAGATAGCGACCCGCGAGCAACAGAAACGTAAGTGTCAGCGCGGCATCGAAATAGGCGTGTTCGCCCGACAGAGATGTCTCCCACAAGGAGGTGACCAGCGTCAGGACCAAGGCCAGGACAATCGGCACGTCCATGTTCAGACGTTTGACCCGAAGCGCCTGCCAGGCATTGCGAAAGAACGGCTGGGCAGAGAACAGAATTGCGGGGAAGGTGATCGCGGCCGAAATCCAGTGAAACAGATCGCGGGTCGCGTCGCTGGCCCCGGACCAGACCGATACGGACAAGAGCATCACATTCATCGCAGCAAAGCCCGCGACGGCAAGCCGCATCAACAATTCGCGCCCGGCCTTGTCGGTTTCGGTTGCGCTCAGCGCCGCGATGTCCAGTTCGTGGGCCTCAAAACCAAGCCCTTCCAGAACCGGGATCAGGTCTGCCGCCTTCATGTCTGGGTCGGCTTCGATCAAAGCCCGTTTCAGGGTCAGGTTCACCCGCGCGCTACGCACGCCCGGTTGCGCATTAAGACCGCGCTCGACAGTTGAGATGCAGGCCTGGCAGTGAATGGTCGGCAATGACAGCGCCAGACGTGCCTCGGTTGGTGCGTCATCCACGGCCCCGTTGGGGGCCGCGACACAGCCGGGACATACGGCCATTTGCGGGCGCACTGCAGTCGTCATGTCAGATCACCGCGCCACATGCAGGATGACCCGCTGTTCAAACTCGGTCCCGTCATCGGCGCGCGCCTTCATGCGAATATTCCAATTGCCCGGGCTCAGCTCAGCCGGAGCAACATAGGCTTTGCCGTCGAACCGGAAATCAGGGGTCTGGTCATCTTTGACATGGGTCGCCCGCCCCAAGGTGGCAGACAGCGCAGCCACCTCGACCGGCGCGCCATCTGCATCGGTGATTTCCAGCTTGATCTGATCGCCTGCGGCAGAGGCATAGACAGACCAGCCCAACGCCTCTTGTGCATCGCGGCGCGCGTCAAAACTCTGGCTCGCCACATAGCTGTTCTTCACCTCAAGCCCCGGAAAGGTGCTGACTGCGCTCACCGCCAGTGCGATGTTGACCGCGATGATGATGCCGAAAGCACCGCCAAAGACCATCAGCGCGTGCCACCCCGTGAACTGTCGCGCGGGTTTTCCTTCGCTCATTGATCCGCTCCCTTTCCGTTGAAGCTGCTGTCCTTGAAGGCACGTTCACCATTTGCCACATCCGCGACCCAGATGCGAACCGGCGTGCTGCGGGCCTGCGCTGCGTCGGATCCTTTGGGCGCAACAATATAGACACGCTGCAAGAGGCTCGTATCGGCTGGGACGTCAACGATGGTACCATCGACCCCTTCCAGCGTCATTTGCAATTCACCTTCGCCCTTGAGCGACAGCTCGAACGGACGCGGCTCTCCGGTTTTGTTGCGCAGACGCACATCATAGGTGTTGCGGATCGACCCATCGGAAAGCGTGACAAAGGTCGGGTTGCGCACCGGTGCGACCGTCAATTCGATGTCCGAGCGAATAAACAAGGCAAACAGCAGCGCCAGGCCAACTGCCCCCCAAAGCGAGGTATACATGATGGTGCGCGGACGCAGGATGTGTTTCCACACACTCTTGGGAGGCTGGCCTGCCCGTTCGTTGGCCTCGTCGCTCAGCGCCATGTAATCGATCAGGCCACGCGGCTTGCCGATCTTGCCCATGATGTCGTCGCAGGCATCAATACACAGCGCACAGGTGATACACTCCATCTGCTGACCATCGCGGATGTCGATGCCCATGGGGCAGACGTTCACGCAGGCCATACAGTCGATGCAATCACCGTGCTGTGTGCCGGGCTCATCGGTTTTGCGGGCTTTGCCCCGTGGTTCGCCACGCCATTCCCGATAGCCTACGGTCAGCGTGTCCTCATCCATCATCGCGGCCTGAATGCGCGGCCAGGGGCACGCGTAGATACAGATCTGCTCGCGGGCAAAACCACCAAAGAAGAAGGTCGTCCCGGTCAGGATCGCCATCGTGGTATAGGCAACCGGATGGGCATTGCCGGTCACGAGATCCCGCAAGAGCGTCGGCGCATCGGCAAAATAGAACACCCAGGCACCGCCGGTTGCCAAGCCGATCAACAGCCAGACCACCCATTTGGTGACCCGCAGCCGTGCCTTGCGGAAGTCGAGTTTCTTTTGTCGGTGCAGACGCAGACGCGCGTTCCGGTCGCCTTCGATCCAGCGTTCCACCAGGATGAAGAGATCGGTCCAAACAGTCTGCGGGCAGGCGTAGCCACACCACACCCGACCCAGGGCCGAGGTGAACAGGAACAAGCCCAAGCCTGCCATGATCAAGAGACCGGCAACGAAATAGAATTCATGTGGCCAGATCTCGATCCAGAAGAAATAGAACCGGCGGTTGGCAAGATCGAGCAGCACCGCCTGATCCGGCAGAGCCGGTCCACGGTCCCAACGGATCCAGGGCGTGAGATAATAGATCCCCAGCGTCACGGCCATGATGTACCATTTCAGATTTCGAAACGCGCCCGAGACACGGCGTGGGAAAATCGGCTCTCTCGGGGCGTACAGGCTGGGGGCGGGATCGGAATCGCTCACGGACTCACTCCAAATCTTGCGTTATAGGTGCGGTTGTCCCAGATGCGTCAGGCGCTAACCTTGACGTGGATCAAACGCATATGCAGAACGCATCTTTCGCGTTGCGCGAGCGCGGTCAACGGGGCGTGGCATTGTGTCCACGACAGGAAATTTTGAAATTTCCCCTTTAAAACAATGGCATACAATTTCGCACCCCAATTGTCGCGCGGCGCCCTGCCGCAATGTGACACCAGAGCGCAGGCCCGACACTCGCGCATTTGTGACCACCTGCATGACCTGCAGCATAGGACAAAACCCCGTTTGCGCACAGGAGTCATGCAAAGCCATATCTTGATACGGAAAAACCGCCTGCGCGGGGTCAGCAGCGGCGGCGGAAAAATGAGCGTCGGCTTTCCAGGAAACGCGCGAACAGATCGAAAAGCCGACGCTGCCCCACCTGCCAAACACGCGGCGGCGGGATGGGAACACCCATGCCTTGGGGTCAGGCCCTCAGGCGGGTGCAACTCTCACCGTTATGTTTAAGACGGCGCTGCCACTCCCGCTTTGATGCAAATCAAGAGCTTGCAAATTGACCAAAGAAAAAGCCCCGCACGATTGGCGGGGCTTTCGATTGTTTCAGGCAACGGTGGGTTATTCACCACCACCCAGCTGGTGCACATAGGCAGAAACCGCTCGGATCTGAGCCTCGCTCAGGCGGGTGTTCCACGGGGGCATCACGCCATAGCGGGAATTGTAGATCGTCTCGGTCAGGGTGTCATAGTCACCACCATAGAGCCAAATCGCATCCGCAAGGTTTGGTGCCCCCTGGAAGCGGTCACCGGTGCCGTCTTCCATGTGACAGGATGCACAGTTGTCGGCAAAGATCACCGCGCCTGCGTCCACTTTGGATGCGTCCTGCGGTTCACCCGACAGGGACATGACAAAATTCACGACCTGATCGATTTCTTCCTTTTCCAACAGCTCGTCCCGGCCAAAGGCAGGCATCTCGGAGTAGCGCGCTTCGTCGCTCTCTTCGTTGCGGATACCGTGGGTGACGGTCACGTGGATGTCCTCCATCGTGCCACCCCAAAGCCAGTCGTCATCCAGAAGGTTCGGATAGCCCTTGGCACCCGCAGCGCCAGCACCGTGACACTGGGCGCACCAGGTCTTGAAAACCGCAGCACCGGAGGAGACGGCATAGCCGTTCAGATCCGCGTCAGCGGCGATCTCGGTCAGCTCGGTTTCCACCAGGCGGGCGTTGATCGGCGCGTTGGCCTCTTCGACGGCTGCGATTTCCTCAGCCACCAGCGCGCGGGAATTCCAGCCAAGCACGCCTGCAGTCGCTGCCTGGATGCCAGGCCAAGCGGGATAGGCGATGGTATAGCCGATGCCCCAGATGATGGTGGCGTAGAATGTCCACAACCACCAGCGCGGCATTGGATTGTCGAATTCTTCGATACCGTCCCAGCTGTGGCCGGTTGTGTTCGGATCGTCGTCGAACTTCTTCACTTTTTTGCTCATGACCGCGCCTCCTCGGCTTTACCCATTTCTGGGGCGGGTTTGTCTTCATGCCGGAACGGGATGTTGGCGGTGTCCTTGTAGACCTTGGTGGAACCTGGGCGGAACGCCCAGACCACGATGCCCATGAAGAACATAAACAGGAACAGCAGCATCCAGCTGTCCGCGAATTGTCTTAGCAGCGAATAGATATCCATCTCTGCCTCCAATCAGCGGTTGGCGACCGGGGTAAAGGTCGAGAAATCAACCAAAGTCCCCAGCATTTGCAGGTATGCGATCAGCGCGTCCGCCTCGGAAACACCGGGCTGGCCATCGAAGTTGCGCACGTTGATCCCGTCACCATAGCGTTCCAGCAGGCCGTCATAGTCTGCATCCGGATCCGCCTGAACACGGAAGTCCATCTGCGCGCTTTCGATCATCGCGTCGGTGTAAGGCACACCAACAAAGGCGTTGGCGGCCATGACATCACCGATGTATTTGCCGTCGATCATCTTGTCCTCAAGGAAGCCATATTTGGGCATCACCGATTCAGGGACAACCGACTGCGGATCGCGCAGGTGGTCGACGTGCCATTCATCCGAATAGCGGCCGCCCACGCGAGCCAGATCCGGCCCGGTCCGCTTGGAGCCCCACTGGAACGGATGGTCGTACATCGACTCCGCCGCCAGAGAATAGGGACCGTAGCGTTCGACTTCATCGCGCATCGGGCGGATCATCTGGCTGTGACAGACATAGCAGCCTTCACGGATGTAGATATCGCGACCTGCCAGCTCCAGCGGGGTGTAGGGACGCATGCCCTCCACCTCTTCGATGGTGTTTTCCAGCCAGAACAGCGGTGCGATCTGGACCAGACCACCGATGGTGACAACCAGGAAGCTGCACACCAACAGGAGGGTCGCGTTGGTCTCGAGGATTTTGTGTTTATCGAGAATTGCCATTGTCCGGCCCTCCTTATTCAGCCGGAACCGCGACGGTCAGGCTGGCCTCTTTGGCCGGTGCCCGTCGTACGGTCATCCAAAGGTTGTAGCACATGATCAGGGCACCAGCGAGGAACATGACCCCACCAAGAGCGCGAACCACATACATCGGGAACTTGGCTGCCACGGTGTCTGCAAAGGAGTTCACGAGGAACCCGTTGGCATCGACTTCACGCCACATCAGGCCTTCCATGATGCCGGTCACCCACATGGAGGCCGCGTAAAGAATGATACCGATAGTGGCGAGCCAGAAGTGCCAGGACACGAGGCTGAGGCTGTAGAGACGCTCACGTTTCCACAGAACCGGCACCAGGAAGTACAGCGCACCAAAGGTGATCATGCCGTTCCAGCCAAGCGCACCAGAGTGAACGTGACCGATGGTCCAGTCGGTGTAGTGCGACAGCGAGTTCACGGCGCGGATCGACATCATCGGGCCTTCAAAGGTGGACATGCCGTAAAAGCCGATCGAGATCACCATCATCCGGATGACCGGGTCAGTGCGCAGCTTGTCCCAGGCGCCAGACAGGGTCATCAGGCCGTTGATCATGCCACCCCAGCTGGGCATCCACAGAACAATCGAGAACACCATGCCAAGGGTCGAAGCCCAATCCGGCAGCGCGGTGTAGTGCAGGTGGTGCGGACCCGCCCAGATGTACAGGAAGATCAGCGCCCAGAAGTGGATGATCGACAGCTTGTACGAGAAAACCGGACGTTCGGCCTGCTTCGGCACGAAGTAGTACATCATGCCCAGGAAACCCGCGGTCAGGAAGAAGCCCACCGCATTGTGGCCGTACCACCACTGAACCATCGCATCCTGAACGCCAGCCCAGACGATCACGGATTTGGAACCCCAGATCGAAACCGGAATGGTCAGGTTGTTCACCACATGCAGCATGGCGACAGTGACGATAAACGCGAGGTAGAACCAGTTTGCCACGTAGATGTGCGGCTCCTTGCGTTTGATGACGGTGCCCAGGAACACGGCCAGATAGGCAACCCACACAACGGTCAGCCACAGGTCAACATACCACTCGGGTTCTGCATATTCCTTGGACTGGGTACCGCCCAGAAGATAACCGGTCGCCGCCAGAACGATGAACAGCTGATAGCCCCAGAACACAAACCACGCCAGATTGCCGCCCCAGAGGCGGGCTGCCGAAGTCCGCTGGACCACGTAAAATGAAGTTGCCAGCAGCGCGTTGCCACCAAACGCAAAAATCACTGCAGAAGTATGCAGCGGGCGCAGACGTCCAAAATTGGCAAAGCCTTGGGCCCAATCGAAATTCAGGACTGGAAAGGCCAGCTGAAAGGCGATGTAGACACCGACGAGAAAGCCGACAACGCCCCAGAAGGCGGTGGCGATCACACCGTAGCGGACCACACTGTCGAAATACTCCCCCTGCAGCGATCCGGTCGCAGCAACAGGTTCATCAGTATGGCGGAGAGTGTAGAGAAAGAGCCCACCAGCAACGAGCATTACGATAATCGCATGCACCTGGTAGGCCAAATCCCGCGCGTAATTGGTCGCGATCATCGCGAAAAGCGTGATCAGACCAAGCGCTATTAGCTTGATATAATTAGACATCTTGCGTCCCTTTCCTTGTCCACCACGATTCTCTGGGGCGTGCCGGACCAACTTTTTATGTGCTTTGAATGCAAAAATGCGCCCATGCATGCCTTGATCTGCATCAAGACGCGTAAAGGCGGAATGTGACATGCAGTTCCATGATGCAGCGAAAGCGCGAAAAAACCAAACTTCGCCGCCGCCCTTGAGACTTGCGAGGCTGACATGTCCTACAAAACCATACTCACCGTCCTGACCACCCCCGCCAATACGGCGACCCAGCTGGAACAGACCATCTCCCTTACCCGTCAGGTGGACGGCCATGCAGATGCGCTCTGCCTTGGCGTCGACCGCACCCAGACCGGATATTACTACGCCGGTGCAAACGCCATGGTGCTGCAAGAGACCCTTGCCCGGGCCAAGGAAGAAGTCGGAGAAATTGAAAAGACCGTGACCAAACGTCTTGGTCAATCTGGCGTCGCTTTCAACGTGGAAACCGGTGTTGCCCAGATCGCGGATCTCGGGCGCCATGTCGCCCGCCTGGCCCGGTTTTCCGATCTGGTGGTGCTAAGCCAACCCTATGGCAAGGACCGCCCGGCCGAGGCCGAGGCAATTGTCGAGAGCGCCCTGTTTGAAGGTCGCGCGCCGGTTCTTGTGGTGCCTGATGACGTCACCCTGCCAGAGCGCCCCAAAACCGTTCTGGTTGCCTGGAACGAAAGCATCGAGGCGATGACTGCCATCCGGAAGGCCCTGCCGATGTTGCAGGCCGCTGACCTTGTCCGTGTCGTGGTGATTGATCCGCCTCAGCACGGGCCGGAGCGCTCTGATCCTGGCGGGTTGCTTTGCCAGATGCTGTCGCGCCACGGGGTGAAATGCGAAATCGACGTGCTGAGCAAATCAATGACCCGCGTGTCCGATGTGCTGAACCGACATGCGGTGGATACTGCTGCAGACCTGATCGTGATGGGGGCTTATGGCCACTCTCGCTTCCGCGAGGCGATCCTTGGTGGCGCGACACGGAATATGCTCGAAAAGGCAAAGGTGCCGGTTCTGATGGCGCATTAAGCGCAGGCAAGCTGGCAGAAACAACAAAGGGGCCGATTGGCCCCTTTTCGTTTGAACGACCTCAGAGGAAGCCGCCCCCGTCGCTGTCATCACCGGCCTCTTCCATCAGGCGCCCCATGTCAGGGACGGTCACATGGCGTTTGCCTTCCAGTTCAATCACGCCATCCTTTCGCAGGGCGGAAACCTGGCGGCTCACGGTCTCCAGCGTCAGGCCGAGATAATCCGCCATCGCTTCGCGTGTCAGCGGCAGGTCAAAAACCCGGCGATTGCTGTCCTTTTCGGGTCGCAGCGATGCATCCCGTCGCGCCAGAATGGACAACAGGCTCGCGATTTTCTCCCGCGCAGTCTTGCGCCCCAGAACCAACATCCACTCGCGGGCGGCGTCCAGTTCATCCAGCGTCATCTCCAGCAGACGATGAGCGATATGGGGCGTGCGCGACATCAGATCTTCAAAAGGCTTGCGGCGGAAACAGCACATCACCACGGTTGAGGTCGCAACGACGTTGTAGGCCGCAGTGTCCCGCCCCGGCCGCCCCACAAAATCGCTGGGCAGCAAGAGACCCACCATCTGGGTGCGCCCGTCCTCCATCGTCTGGGTCAGGGTCGCAATCCCGGACACGACCGAGCCCACAAAATCCATCCGGTCGCCAGACCATGTAATCGACTGACCGGCATCATAGGTCCGGTAGTATTTGATCGCGTCCAGCGCCTCCAGCTCGTCGGAATCACACCGGGCACAGACAGCCCGGTGGCGGATGGGGCAATCACCGCAATCAAAGGTTTGGATGGTTGGAACGTTCATGTCTGGTCCGAATTGATCTGGGTCAAGGCTAGGAGCCGGGATCAGAAACTAGGTTAGCCGGATGGAGCAAAAATCACAATTGGCGACGCGCGCATTATTCGACGCAAAGACCCCGCGTTATTCAAGCTATCCGTCGGTGTCACACTTTAGCCCTGAGGTCAATTCTGGGCTTAAACGTCAATGGCTTAGCTCCATTCACGCGAATAGCTCCATCTCCATCTACCTGCATGTGCCATTCTGTCGCAAACTCTGCTGGTTCTGCGCTTACCGCACGCAAAGCAGCCAGAGCGATGGCCCGATCCGGTCGTATGTCGAGGCTTTGAAACGGGAAATTTCACTTGTATTACAATCCCTTCCGCCCGGCACAACTGTATCCCGGCTGCATTTTGGCGGCGGAACACCAACGATTCTCCCGGCGGATGTGTTTTCAGACCTCAGCGCAACCCTGACCTCTGCCATACCTTTGGCGTCTGACTACGAATTCGCGGTTGAAGTGGATCCGAACGATGTCGATCTTGACCGGGTCGCGGCCTTGCAGGCTGCCGGGGTCAACAGTGTCAGCATGGGCATTCAGGACTTTGATCCCGAAGTCCAGGCCGCGATCGGACGGACGCTCAGCTTTGACAGGGTGTCAGCTGTTGTCGAAGATCTGCGCGCGCACCACATCGGCCAGCTGACATTTGACGTGCTCTACGGCCTGCCACATCAGACCGGTCCGCGACTGACCGACACGTTGCAGATGTTGCTGTCTTTGTCGCCGGATCGATTTTCAGTCTGCAACTACTCCCACGTCCCGGCGCTCGCACGACGCCAGAGCATGATCCCCTCCGAAGCCTTGCCGCCGCCTCCGGACCGCCTGCGCCTGTTTGAAACGGCCGAGCGGCTGCTTCAGTGGGATGGCTACCAGCCTATCGGAATGGATCATTTCAGCCGCCCTGATGACAGATTGGCGATTGCAAACCGGCTTGGAAGGCTGCGCCGGGATTTCCGGGGCTACTCCGATGATCCCAACGATGTGCTGATCGGGCTTGGCGCCTCGGCTGTATCCCGGTTCCCGCAAGGCTACTGTCAGAACGAAATCAGCACCTCAGGGTACGAACAGGCCATTGCAGGTGGTCATCACGCCACAACCCGCGGTCACGTCTTCAAGAACGACGACAGGCTGCGAGGCGAGATGATAGAGCGGCTGCTGTGCGACCTGCATTTGTCGGCCACGTCGCTTGCGCGGGATCTGGACATGCCGGTTGCGGTGCTGGACCTGTACCTGGATCAGATCGCAACCGGGCTGTCGGAAATGCTGCAGCGAGACGAGCACGGCATCGCAATCAAACCCGAGGCCCGCCCCTTTGCCCGCATGATTGCAAGCCGGTTGGACCGCTACGCGCTACCGGCAATCTGACGTCAGCCGGCCGCTGCCAGCAGTTGCTGCGTATAGGGGTCGCTGGCGTTGGAGAACAGATGTTCTGCCGTACCGGCTTCGACCACATCCCCCTGTTTCATCACGATCATCTTGTGCGACATCGCCCGCACCACGTTCAGATCGTGCGAAATGAACAGATATGCCAGCCCATAGCGGGCCTGCAGGTCTCGCAAAAGGTCAACGATCTGCACCTGAACCGTCATGTCGAGGGCCGACGTCGGCTCGTCCAGCACAACCAGTTTGGGGCGCAGAACCATCGCACGCGCAATGGCGATCCGTTGACGCTGGCCGCCTGAAAACTCGTGCGGGTAACGGTCCATGAACGCCGGATCCAGCCCCACCTCGCTCATGACCTCCGCCACCAGTTCGCGGGGATCGCGGTCCTGGTCGACATTATGGATCGCCAGCCCCTCGGCAATGATCTGAGCACAGGTCATCCGCGGGCTGAGCGCCCCAAAGGGATCCTGAAACACGATCTGCATGTCCGCGCGCAGGCGGCGCAAATCACGGGTGGACCACTGCCGCAGATCCTGGCCCTGAAACTCGACACGCCCCTCAGAGGCAATCAATCGCATGATCGCCAGCGCCAGAGTGGTCTTGCCACTGCCGCTTTCGCCGACAATGCCCAATGTCTCGCCTGCGCGCACAGAGATAGAGGTCGGGTTGACCGCTTTGACATGGCCGACAGTGCGTTTCAGCAGGCCCCGTTGGATCGGGAACCAGACCTTTAGATCTTCGGTCCGGATCAGCTCCTCGGCACCGTCAGGCACGGGGGCGGGCTGGCCCGTTGGCTCTGCATCCAGAAGTTTCTGCGTATAGGGATGCTGTGGATTGGCAAACAGCTCCGCTGTTGGCCCCTCCTCGACAATCTCGCCCCCCTTCATCACACAGACCCGATCTGCGATCCGGCGCACGATGCTGAGGTCATGGGTGATGAACAACAGCCCCATGCCTTCGCTTTTCTTGAGATCTGCCAGCAATTCGAGGATTTGCTGCTGGATCGTCACATCCAAAGCTGTCGTTGGCTCATCCGCGATCAGGATATCGGGCTTGTTGGCCAGCGCCATTGCGATCATCACCCGCTGACGTTGCCCCCCCGAAAGCTGATGGGGATACGCCCCCAGCCGGTTTTCCGCATCGCGGATCCCTACCCGGTTCAGGAGATCAACGATCCGAACACGCGCCGCTTTGCCGTCGAGGCCCTGATGCAACGCCAGAGATTCCGCCAGCTGTTTTTCGATGGTGTGCAGCGGGTTGAGAGAGGTCATCGGCTCTTGAAAGATAAAGCTGATATCGTTGCCCCGCACCTGCCGCAGGTGACGTTCGGAGGCGCCGACCATTTCCTGCCCATCATACGTTACAGAGCCGCTGACCGACGCGCTGTCACCCAAAAGGGAAACCGTCGACAGGGCAGTGACCGACTTGCCCGAACCGCTTTCGCCGACAAGAGCCACGGTTTCACCGCGTCCAACAGAGAAGGACACACCGCGCACCGCCTCTGTCACCTTGCCGTCCTGACGGAAGGAAACCCGCAGATTGCGGACATTCAGGAGCTGAGAGGTGTCAGTGTTCATGAGAATGTCTTTCTCGGATCAAAGGCATCGCGCACACCTTCAAAGATGAAGACCAGCAGGGACAGCATGATGGCAAAGGTGAAAAACGCGGTGAAGGCGAGCCAGGGTGCCTCCAGGTTTTGTTTTGCCTGCAACGTCAGCTCTCCCAGAGAGGGCGCTGATGACGGCAGGCCAAAGCCGAGGAAGTCCAGCCCAGCCAAGGTGCCGATCGTTCCTGTGACGATGAACGGCAGAAAGGTCAGCGTCGCCACCATCGCATTGGGCAGCATATGGCGGAACATGATGGTCATGTTCCCAACCCCAAGCGCCTTGGCCGCGCGGACATATTCCAGATTGCGCGCCCGCAGGAACTCAGCCCGCACGACGCTCACCAAGGCGGTCCAGCTGAACAGGATCATAAGGATCACAAGCAGCCAGAAACTGCGCCCCAGTATCGCAAACATGATAATGATGACGTAAAGCTGCGGGATAGAGCCCCAGATTTCGATCACCCGCTGGAATACCAGATCCAGCCAGCCTCCGAAAAAGCCCTGAACCGCACCCGCAGCAATGCCAACCAGCGTTGCAGCACCTGTCACCATCAACGTGAACAGGATGGACAGGCGGAAACCGTGGATCACCCGTGCCAAGACATCCCGCTTGGTGTCATCCGTGCCCAACAGGTTCTGTCCGTTCGGTGGCAAAGGGGCCGCACCTGGCCGGTCGACGGTGGTGTTGTAGCTGTAGGGAATGACCGGCCATATCGCCCAGCCCTCGTCAAACCCGTCACCCGCGTATGTACCAGCCTCTATCTCTTCCAGGATGCCTTCAGGATCATCAAAACAGTCCTCCACCCCGCCAGAGGCGATGAGGCACTGAACCTCCGGGTCGCGGTAGGCGGCCTCGGTCTGGAAGTCTCCACCAAAGGTGGTTTCCGGGTAAAAGTTGAAAACCGGGGTGAAATACTCCCCGCGATAGTTCACAAGGATCGGCTTGTCGTTGGCGATGAACTCGGCAAACAGCGAGATCCCGAACAGCACGGAGAAGATCCACAACGACCAAAAGGCCCGTTTGTTGCGGCGGAAGTTATTCCAACGGCGCTGGTTGAGCGGAGACAAAGCCATCTGTCAGCCCTCTCTCTTTTCAAAATCGATCCGCGGATCGACGATCACATACATGATGTCGGAAATGATACCGACAACGAGGCTCATCAAACCAAAGATGAACAGCGTGCCAAAGATCACAGGATAATCCCGCGCCACTGCCGCTTCAAATCCAAGGCGCCCCAGACCGTCGAGCGAAAAGATCGTCTCGATGATCAAGCTGCCCGAAAAGAACACGCCGATAAAGACAGCCGGGAATCCTGCAATCACAATCAGCATGGCGTTGCGAAAAACATGGCCGTAAAGGACCCGCCGCTCGCTCAGCCCCTTGGCGCGGGCCGTCATGACATATTGCTTTTTGATCTCGTCCAGGAACGAGTTCTTCGTGAGAAGCGTCAACGTGGCAAAGGCCGAGATGGTCGAGGCCACAACGGGCAGTGTGATATGCCAGAAATAGTCTGCAATCTTGCCAAACAGGCTGAGGTTTTCCCAGTTATCAGAGGTCAGCCCCCGCAACGGGAAGATCTGCCAATACGAACCACCCGCAAACAGAACCAGCAGCAAGATGGCGAACAAAAATCCCGGAATAGCGTAGGCCGCAATGATGATGCCACTGGTCCAGGTGTCAAAGCGCGACCCATCGCGCAACGCCTTGCGGATGCCCAGCGGGATCGACACGAGATAGGCAATCAGCGTTGACCAAAGACCCAGAGAAATCGACACCGGCATCTTTTCCAGGACCAGATCAAGCACGTCGATCTTGCGGAAATAGCTCTCGCCAAAATCAAACTGCGCGTAGTTGCCAAGCATGATCAGAAAGCGTTCGACCGGAGGCTTATCCAGACCGAATTGCTCTTCCAGCTCAGCGATCAGTTCAGGTGGCAGACCTTGCCGACCCGCATAATTGTCGTTTGCCGCAATCGCCTCTCCTCCGGCGTCGCCTCCGCCGCCGGCAAAGCCTTCGAACACATCACCGCCGCCTTCCAGCTGGGCGATCATCTGTTCCACAGGCCCACCGGGCACGAACTGCACCAAAGCAAAATTGATCACCAGGATCCCGAACAGTGTCGGGATCACCAGCAAGAGACGTCGAAGGATATAAGCTGCCATGTCAGGCGCTTACCGCAATGCACCAGAGGATTTCAATGCCGCTTCCTTATCGGCATTGACCCACCAGATATCCCGAAGGCCCAGATCAAAGGGGGGCAGGTTTTCCGGATGCTCGTAGAAATCCCAATACGCTACCCAGCTCACGTCCAGATACCATGTCGGCACCATGAAACGCTTGGCCCGCAGCACGCGATCCAGCGCCCGAACATTGCTTTGCAGGGTCTCCTGATCAGTTGCTTCGACGATTGCCGCAATCAGTTTATCCACCGCGGGATCCGCAAGCCCCGCAGGATTGAAAACGGAATATTCATGCGCCTCTGACCCGAACTGCTGATAGAGCCCGGTCGAAGGTTCCAGATACTTCGGGTAAGCGAAGGTGATCATGTCAAAGTCTTTTTCACGCCGGCGGCTGGTGTACTGAGCATAGTCCACCCGGCTCGCAATGGCTTCGACCCCCATCTGGCGCAAGTTTGCCACATAGGGCTGAACGATCCGTTCGATGGTCGGGGAATCCAACAAGAACTCGACCTTCAGCAGCTCACCATCTGCGTTTCTGCGCAAACCATCGTCACCAACGCTCCAGCCCGCGTCATCCAGCAACTTCATTGCACGGCGCAAATTGCGGCGATCACCGGGGCGGTCAGCCTTTGAACTATGCGCCATCACCGGTTCGCTGCTAAGGAGCGCCGGATCAATCATGTCCCCAAGCCCGGTCAGCACCTCCAGCTCGGCCCCTTGCGGCACACCCTTGGCTTCCAGCGCGCTATCCTGCCAGAAGGAGTGGCGTTGACGGAACAGGCCGTACTGCAGGCTCTCGTTCGTCCAATCGAAATTATAGGCCAGCTGCATCGCTTCGCGCACGCGCGGATCCTGGAACTTCGGGCGCAACAGGTTCATCACAAAACCACTGGCTGCAGGGACATTACCGTCGGCAAATTCGCCCCTAACCACATGCCCATCGGCCACCGCATCGAATTCATACGCAGTTGCCCAGCTCTTGGAACTGTTCTCGGGGCGCATCGTGTAGACGCCTGCCTTGAACCCTTCCATCGCAGCGACCGCATCGCCGAAATACTCGATCCTGATCCGATCGTAGTTGTGGCGCCCTACGTTCACATTCACGTCTTTGCCCCAATAGTCCGGGTTGCGCTTGTATGTGATGCGCTGGTTCACATCGAGAGATTCCAGAACATAGGGACCAGATCCGATGCCCGGATCAAGCCGCGGCTCATCCAGACGCCGGTTTTCCGGGTCCGCCTCAAACCACGCTTTGGAAAAGACTGACGTGCCGCCAACCTGAGTGATCATGGCGCGACGGGGAAAATCAGGAGAGAAGTAGAATTTCACCCGATGCGGCCCCAGAACCTCGGCCTTGGGGATGCGTTTCTTGACCGCCTCGGCGTAAGATTTCAGGCCCTGTTCCAGCAGCAGATTGTGTGAAAACACCACATCTTCAGCCGTCAGTGGGCTCCCATCAGAGAACCGCGCTTCGGGACGGAGGTTGAAAATCACCCAATCCTGCGTTTCCGGGTACTCCAGGCTTTCTGCCAACAAGCCATAATAGCTGCCCGGCTCGTCATAGGATTCGACCAAGAGAGATTCGAAATGGTCCGCCGACATCGCGCCGCCGCGCCCCTTGCGGGTGTAGGGGTTCATGCTGTCGAACGTCCCGACCGCGGACAGAGACAATTCACCCCCCTTGGGCGCGTCCGGATTTACATAATCGAAATGCGCAAAACCTGCCGGATACTTCAGCTCGCCGAATTCAGCGAAGCCGTGGCTCTTGATGATCTCCCCCTCTGCCCGGGCAACCGTGGCCAGCAGACACATCACAATCAACGCCAGAAAGCTGGCTGCGATGCTGCGGAAAAACGGTTGCGGATCAATAACTCTGGCCGAAACGGCACGGCGAGCGGTGAGGGGCGTTTTCATCTGCAAGAACCTCCTTGGCACGGCGTTCACTGTCAGGAACACTTGGTGCAAAGCTAAGCGGCTGCACCGGGAACATTCAAGTTCAGATTGGCTGAATTTCCCGTGTGTCAAGGCGTGAACCCGCCGATCCGCTGCTCTGCACCCTGTCAGAGCACCGCAGACAAAAAAAGACCGCGCTCAAAGCGCGGCCTTTTGAAATTGTCGGAGCCTGTCGGATCAGTTGTCGAGGCTGTCCAGATAGGCGATCAGGTTCACACGATCGCTTTGTTTCTTCAGGCCGCTAAAGCTCATGGTGGTGCCAGGCACGTACGAAGACGGCTTGGTCAGGAAGGCGTCCAGTTCCTCTGCGGTCCAAGTGCCGGACATGCCGGACAGGGCGCCAGAGTAGCCAAAGCCATCTGCGGCGGCAAATTCACGACCCACAACACCATAAAGGTAAGGGCCGGTCGCATTCGCGCCTGCTTCAAGTTTGTGGCAAGCAGAGCATTTCTTGAAGACCTTGGCACCTTTGCCAACGTCTGCAGAGGCCATCAGTTCACCAAAGTCTACAACTTCGGCAACTTCTTCTGCACCTGCCTCTTCCACTTCAATCACATAGGAAGCTTCACCATGTGCTTCGGTGTGATACAGTTCCTCTGCGGCCCATTTGCCCAGAAGGAACACGAGGAACGCGCCGCAAAGACCTGCGGTCGCTTTGGTAAGGGTCATCGTGTCAAACATGATCGCGAGTCCATTTCAGCTGTCTGAGGGGTTGTCTAAGGCTTCCCCTCTCAAGTGGCAAGGTATAGACAGCGCGACGAAACGCCCGTTTTTTGAAGTTTTGCACGGATGCCGCAGTTATGACCCAGAGAATTGCCATTCAGGGGGAGCTTGGCTCCTACAGTCACGAGGCCTGTCGTAACGAACGGCCAGATATGGACGTGCTGCCGTGCCGCAACTTTGAGGACGCAATCAATGCGGTCCGCAGCGGTGAAGCAGAGCTTGCCATGTTGCCTGTCGAAAACTCCACCTACGGGCGGGTCGCCGACATTCACCGGCTTCTTCCCCATAGCGGGCTGCACATCATCGACGAGACATTCGTGAGGGTTCACATCAATGTCCTCGGCGTGCCCGGCGCCAAGCTGGAAGACATCACCGATGCGCATTCCCACCTTGTTCTGCTGCCGCAATGCGCCCGTTTTCTCAATGAAAACAACATCCGCGGCCGTGTCAGCCCAGACAATGCCCGCGCCGCACGCGACGTTGCAGAAGCCAAAGACAAGACCCATGCAGCCCTGGCAAGCGAGCTGGCGGGAGAGATCTATGGGCTGGATGTTCTGGCCCGCCACATCGAAGATCAGGGCGACAACACCACCCGGTTCCTCACTATGTCGCGCACGCCGGACCACAGTCGCCGGGGTGAGCATGGTATGATTACCAGCTTTGTTTTCGAGGTCCGCAACATCCCCGCTGCGCTTTACAAGGCGATGGGCGGATTTGCGACGAACGGCGTCAACATGACGAAACTCGAAAGTTACATGGTCGGCGGCTCATTCACCGCGACGCAGTTCTATGCAGACATCGATGGCCACCCGGATGACCCAAATGTGCGCCTCGCCATGGACGAGCTGGCCTATTTCACAACAAATATCGAGATTCTCGGCGTTTACCCCGCAAATCGCGACCGCCTCTGATTCTCTGTCACTGCCGACCAACAAAAAGCCGCGCCAGTATTCGCTGACGCGGCTTTCTTTTATCTTGGCACGTCAACGTACCGCAGAACACTTCAGACGGTGCCGCTCAACCTCGCCTCGGTCTGACGGGCAAATTCGCTCACACGGCGTTCAAATCCCCGCACAAGCCGGGTCTTGGCCAGTTTCAGCGACTGAACCATCAACCGGCCCGACAGCGTCTTGGGCGACAGCGCCAGTTTCACCACCATCCGGGTTCGTTGTGGCGAAAGAGCGAGAAGTTCCACCTCCAGATTGCCATCAACCCCACTGCCCGTTCCTGTCACAGCCATCATGGTAACCGGCTCGTAGGTGGTCAGCGCGACGTTCAGCTTGCGGTCCTTGCCACGGAACTGAAATGCCACGTCCCACGCCAATCCGTTCTCGGGATGCGCAGCATCGCCCATGCGCTGAACCTCGGCACCGCGACGCAGGGCCTGGCGCTCCATATTCTCAAAGTCACACAGCGCGTGAAACACCTCCGCAATTGGGGCATCAATGTCCTCTTTGCCGGAAAACTCCATACGGTCTCTGCCTTTACGCCATGTCTCGGAAGATAGATCTGAAATCTACTATTCGTCTCAATCCAACGTATCCGCAAGCCAGTTCTGCAATAGAAAATGTGCAATTGCGCCTTTGCGCGGCTGGCGGATCGTAGGGTGGTCTCCCGCGAAAACCGTCATCATGTCTTGCCGACTGACCCACAGGGCGTCTTCGATCTCGTTCGGATCAATCTTGATATCGCGTCCCAGCGCCTCGCCCGCGCAGCCAAACATCAGTGACATTGGAAACGGCCACGGTTGACTGGACAGATAGGAGACGGCGCCGACTTTCACTCCGGTTTCCTCCTCGACCTCTCGCCGGACCGCAGCTTCCAGCGTCTCGCCCGGTTCCACAAAGCCCGCAAGAAGCGAATACATTCCCTCCGGCCAACCGGGTGAACGCCCTACCAGAACCGATTCGCCATGTGTGATCAGCATGATCACAACCGGATCGGTGCGTGGGAAATGCGCGCCTCCACAGCTCGGGCAAATCCGCTGCCAGCCGGCCTGGGCCATATTGCTCTTCTCGCCACATCGCGCGCAGAAACGATGTGTCTCATGCCAGCCAAAGATCGCTCTTGCTGTGGCGGCAAACTCGGCTTCGGCACGGTTCAGATGGGCCATGATGCGGCGCAGCTCTGCAAATCCGCTGTCCTGCGGCAGCTCAGGATGCCGTTGCTCACTGAGATCAACGAACCCACCGACACTATCGGTGTCCTGCGCCTCTGGCTCCCATGTGCTGATATCTATCGCAAACCGCGCGACACCTTCGGCACACCGCCCAAGAAAGACCGCCTCTGTCTCTTGGCCCTTCACAACGGGATGCGTGGCAGGCAACCACGCCAGCGCGCCCGGCACATCGCCGGCCGCGGCCAGCTGGCACAAAGGCTTGCCGCGCCACATCACCAACACCTGCCCGGTCTGCCATTGCTCGGCCAAGGCCTGTGGGTCATCGCGCAACTGCGCTGCGCGATCGATGTTGCCACCCCCAAAGGTGACCTGCTCTGCATTCTTCATGGACCCGTCCTTAACCTGTCTCTGCCCCGCGCGGCGCTGTTGCACACGTGCTAGCTGCTTGAAATAACCGCACAAACTCCCCCATTGGTTGCAACGCTGTCTCTTCAGGGTCACAGTCAGGGAGAAAACCGTTTTCCCATATAAATCTTGAAAATCGCAAATCACACTTATCTCAAGGGGGAAGAAGCATTTTGTGTCTAATTCTCCGCAAAAAACAGCTTTCCAGTTCGGAGTTTGGTTGCTTCAAACTGCGCCGGTGAGTTGTTAATAAATTCGCAACCTTCGCCATTGCCTGGAAACACCGTGAGATTTGCAAGAAGCGCAACATGACAGGATCGGAGCAAACCGACGACCACGAAGTTGGATGTCTGCGCATTCTGGCGACGACGGACCTGCATGCCAACCTGTTGAGTTATGACTATTATTCGGATCGACCAGATCCGACCGTCGGTCTGTCGCGGGTTGCAAGCCTGATTGATCAGGCTCGTGCAGAGGCAGAAAAGACGCGTGCCAGCACTGTGCTGGTCGACAACGGCGATAGTCTGTTTGGCACGCCACTGGCCGAACTGCCCACCCGTATCGGCGATCCCACTCAGGCCGCTGTTCCGCTTGCCTTTGACCTGCTGGGATATGATGCCATCGGATTGGGCAATCATGATTTCGATTTTGGCATCGACGTGCTGAGCCAGACAGTGGCCCAGATGGACTGCAGCGTGATTTGCTCCAATGTCCGCGCACTCGACCCCGAGTTGTCTTTGCCGTTTTCCACGACCACGATCATTCACCGCGATTTGCATCTTGGAACCGGCACCTGTCCCATCAGGCTGGGCCTGCTGTCGGTGCTGCCGCCACATACGATGAAATGGGGCGCCTACCAGCTGCGCGACAAGGTCGAAATCGACCAGATGGTCACCAGCGCCCAGCGGACGGCTGCATCCTTGCGCGACGCAGGCTGCGATCTGGTGATTGCATTGGCCCACACCGGCCTTGACCCGCATGACGGCGAAGATGACGCCGAAAACGCGCTAAAGCCGCTCAGCACGTTGACGGAACTGGACGCAATCGTCGCGGGTCACACCCATCTGACCTTGCCGGACGGGCGCCACACATTTGCCAAACCGGTTGTGATGCCCGGCGCCCATGGTTCACACCTTGGTATCATCGACCTTTTCCTGACGCACAGCGCGCAGGATGGATGGCAGATCACGGATCATTCCGTGGATCTGAAGCCAATCATCAAACGCGGACCAGACGGCACGGTCCAACCCCAGTCGCCAGAGCAGCAGACCCTGACCGAGGCGCTGGCCCCGCAGCATGAACGCACCCGTAGGCGCATGGCGCAACCCGTCGGGGGGACCGCGCAGTCGCTGCACTCGTTCTTTTCCTTCGTGACAGAGGACCGCGCCCTTTCGCTTGCCGCCTGGGCCCAGGCCGCTGCGGTGCGTCCATTGCTGCAAAACACCGTTGCTGCGAATCTCCCCCTTTTGTCGGCCTGTGCACCGGGCAAGTTTGGCGCCCGTTCCGGGCCAAGCAACTACACCGACGTCCCCGAAGGACCGATGTACATGCGCCATGTGGTCGACATTCAGCCCTTCCCCAACGAGCTGCGCGCAGTGGTCGTCGACGGGGCGCAGCTGCGGGATTGGCTCGAGATGTCGGCGGGGCTTTTCAACATAATCCGCCCCGGTAAAGGCGACCAACCCCTCATTGATGAGGACCGCGCAGGCCATAACTTTGATGTGATTTTCGGCCTCGAATACGACATCGATGTCTCGGCACCACCGCGTTTCAGCAGCAACGGGACCCTCTGCGATCCGCAGTCCAGCCGTATCCGCAACCTGTGCTGGCAGGGTGCACCGGTGCGCGACAGCCAGCATTTTGCCATTGCGGTGAACAGTTTCCGGATCGGCGGTGGTGGCAATTTCGCCGTACCGCAAACCGCAACACGCCTGCCGCTGCCCTCTGTCAGGGTGCGCGATGCTATCTGTGACTACGTTGCAGGTCGACTTCCCCGCGACCCGCTGGAGGATGCGCCATACCCGTGGCGCCTGAGGCAGATGCCCCAAACCCAGGTGGATATCTTCACTGGTCCCGATGCCAGGGCCCACCTGCATGAACTGGACCCCGCAACCCACCGTGTCGCCGGTTTGACCCCCGATGGGTTTTTGAAAGTGGTTGTCTCTCTCTGAGTTTTGCATCGGCCATTAGTTTGCTTGCAGACAGGCTTGCCATTCCTGGTCACCCCCCCTATATCGGGCCTTGAGAGGTTGGCGCGGGCGAGCGCCTCGCCAACCTGGTCAGGTCCGGAAGGAAGCAGCCACAACGAGCCCCGCTTGGGTCGATGTCCAACCTCTCACCTTATCCCCCAATCAACCGGTCTCTGCCCCTTTGGGGACGCATGTGGGATCGCATGACCCTAAATCCGGGCCGATGAGGTTGATTGCGCACAACATCTGCCGCCGTCCAGAGTCTTTTCCACAATTTATGGATCCAATGCTTGACGACTCGTCGCGCATCCCGCTAGCCATTGGGTGATGGTTCCCGCGCTGCATTGTGGCCGGGATGAAAAGGGAACACGGTGCGATCGGCTCATTTCAAGCAGATCAATGCCGCGACTGCCCCCGCAACTGTAAGCGGCGAGCGACCCCGGACAAAGCCACTGATGCAGGCACCAAGCCAAGGCATCGGGAAGGCCCGGATCAGCTGCGACCCGCAAGTCAGGAGACCTGCCATCTCGTAAGAAACCACAACCGGGCGGGGTGTCCTGGCAGGGTCTGCATGTCCTTCTCAGGCTTGCCAGCTCTGTCCGAATGCGCCGCCAACGCGCGGAGGGCGCAATGAACTGGACCGACACAACACACAGCTACTCTGTCAGCAGCTGCCGTCATTTGGGGCGCCCCTGCCCCGCTGTTGAACGCATGATTGCGCGCCTTGGAATGGCGCTGGATCAGGCCCGACCATCGACAACGGATGATTTTGAAATCACCGGCACCTGCCTGCTTGAACGCTGCGACGCGCGCTGTGCCAGCCGCTGTTCTGCACGATTTGTCGCCAGCCACACCCGCATCCGTATTTTCACGGGCGTTGGCGAAGACGCCTCGCTCAGCGGTCTGGATCAATTCGCCGATGCCATCTTTGATCCGGCGGCATCGCCCTTTGTGCCGAAACGCAATCAAACCTATCCCAGCGGCCTTGCCCAGGCACTGCCGCGCCGCTCACTGCCGTCACCGCCAAAGGCGCAGGCTGCTTTGGCATCGGCCTGAGCGCCGACAGGACTTTTGCACTGCAGACCAGTCAGCCGTCACTGCCCGCGCTGGGGATCCGGCGCGGGCCATAGGCCCAGGCCATCTGGGCGTCGGTCTCAATGGCACAAGGGCGCACCTGCCTCAGCCGGGCCAGGGCAAGCTCTGGCTTTTCGCCGCATTCCGTCATCAGGCGCAAAACCACCATTCCCGACCGGCCACATCCCCCCCGGCAGTGCACCAACACCCGCCCACCGCCGACAAGCGCCTTGCGCGCCAGATGGCTGACCTCGGGCCACCGTGCCAAAATATCCGGCGGTGGAGGGCTGAAATCAGGCACCGGCAAATGGATCCAGCGACAGCCCATGCCTTGCAAATCCGCACCAAGCGTTCTTGCGCCAAGCGTTTCGTGCTCTTCTGTGGTGGTCATGGAGATCACCAGCCCCGGTTGCCACTCACGAATATGGGCCATATCCGCCTCATAGTCCCCACCAACGCCGGGCAAGGGACAAAGGGCCAGGATACCGTCAGCGACAGAGAGCGCATGCAGGGTCAGACCGTCCCCCGGCCCACCCTTCTGTGTCTCATCGCAGTGTTGCGATCCGTCCTCCACGTCACGCCCCCCATCCCACGTTTCCGCGCATTTCCATATGACAGCCCGGCATAGAACCAGGCGTCAGATCCACGACAGCAGCCAGTCTATCCCCAGCCCGGCGCCGGACCTAATGGAATCTCTCGACCGTTTCACGGACCGCAACAGCGGTGGACGAAATGCGCCCGCTTGCCTAGGTTACAGTCTCAACCAAGGCGACAGCGAATCTGGTACGGGGCATCATGAACGAGACAGCAGGCGACACCGGTCAGGCCACCGGCCAATATCAGGTTCTGGCCCGGAAATACCGCCCCGAGACCTTTGCCGATCTGGTCGGTCAGGACGCGATGGTGCGCACGCTGAAGAACGCCTTTGCTGCCGACCGCATCGCCCAGGCTTTCATCATGACCGGTATCCGCGGCACCGGTAAAACCACGACCGCCCGGATCATCGCCAAAGGCATGAACTGCATCGGAGAAGACGGCCAGGGTGGCCCCACCACCGATCCCTGCGGCAAATGCGAACACTGCACCGCGATCATGGAAGGTCGGCATGTCGATGTGATGGAGATGGACGCCGCCTCTCGCACAGGTGTGGGTGACATCCGCGAGATCATCGATTCGGTTCAGTACCGCGCCGCCTCCGCCCGCTATAAGATTTACATCATCGACGAGGTGCACATGCTGTCGACCTCCGCCTTCAACGCCCTGTTGAAGACGCTGGAGGAACCGCCTGCACATGTGAAATTCATCTTTGCCACCACCGAAATTCGCAAGGTGCCGGTGACGGTGCTGTCGCGCTGCCAGCGCTTCGATTTGCGGCGGATCGAGCCAGAGGTGATGATCGACCTTCTTCGCAGGATCGCCACCGCCGAAGGCGCAGACATTGCCGAAGACGCTCTCGCCCTTATCACCCGCGCCGCCGAAGGCTCTGCCCGAGACGCCACTTCGCTGCTGGATCAGGCCATTTCCCACGGCGCTGGAGAGACCACCGCCGATCAGGTCCGTGCCATGCTGGGCCTCGCGGATCGCGGGCGGGTGCTGGACCTGATGGACATGATCCTGCGCGGCGATGCTGCCGCCGCCCTGACGGAACTCAGCGCACAATACGCCGAGGGCGCAGACCCGCTGGCGGTGCTGCGTGACCTGGCCGAAATCACCCATTGGGTGTCGGTCGTAAAGATCACCCCCGACGCAGCCGAAGACCCCACCGTCAGCCCCGACGAACGCGCCCGTGGCAGCCAGATGGCCGAAGCACTGCCGATGCGGGTGCTGACGCGGATGTGGCAGATGCTGCTGAAAGCACTGGAAGAAGTTGCCGCCGCGCCGAACGCAATGATGGCGGCAGAAATGGCTGTGATCCGCCTGACCCATGTCGCCGACCTGCCGACGCCCGAACAACTGATGCGCACGCTGCAAGACACGCCGCCGCCCCCGCATCCCGGTGGCGGGCAGATGAACGCCCCTCACATGAACGCCCCTATGGGGGGCGCTGGCGGCCCGTCCAGCGGTGGCCCCGGCGGCTATGTCCCACAGCAGGGCGCCCCCTCCGGAGGGCCTCAGGGTGGGCCGACGATGTCGGCTGGCAACGGACAGGCCACAGCCCTCGCACCGCAGGCCGACCTTGCGCTGGCGCGCTATCCCAGCTTTGAACATGTGCTGGAACTGATCCGGGTCAAACGGGACGGCCTGCTGCTGGAGTATGTGAAAACCTACCTGCGGCTGGTGTCCTACCAGCCCGGTCGTATCACCATCCAACCGACAGACGACGCGCCCAAGGATCTTGCCGCTCGTCTGGGTCAGCAGCTGCAGAACTGGACCCATGCCCGCTGGGTGATCTCACTCGCCAACGAGGGCGGTGGCGAAACCATCACCGAACGCGAAAACGCGGCAGAGAACGCCTTGCGCGCCGAAGCCAGCAAACACCCGATCGTTCAGGCCGTCTTGGAGAACTTCCCGAAAGCCAAGATCACCAAAATCCGCACCGCCGAGGATCTCGCAGCTGAAGTGCAGGCCGAAGCCCTGCCGGAAGTCGAGGATGAATGGGATCCCTTCGAGGAAGAGTAACGCTCACCCTCGCAGCCTGCGCCTATGCCTCGTCGGCAATCGCAGGCGCATTGCACTGCCTTGAGGGGGACAGTCGCGATCAGAGGGGCTGGGTTTTCCTCCTTGATCTGTCGACCAAGCCTGCGGTTGTCGCCCTCTACCTCCTCATTGCCATCGCGCTCTACAGCCGTCGGCGCGCCGTCTATGCCGCTGCGGGCCTCCTGTGGGGGCTATTGGCCCTTGTCATCACGGTGGACAGCCACGAGCAGCTCTTTGATGACAAGAGAGCCCTGGGCATTATCCAGGACTGCGTGGCCTCCCCCCACTTGTTCATCGGGCTCGCAATTGCGATATGTGCAGGGATGACTTACGGCGCCCTGCGCCCCCGCACTTAGGAGAAATACCATGCTCAAAGGCCTCGGTGGTCTTGGCGATATGGCCAAGATGATGAAATCGGCACAGGAACTGCAAACCAAAATGGCGCAGATGCAGGAAGACCTGCACAACGTCATGGTCACCGGCGAAGCAGGCGCAGGCCTGGTGAAGGCGACCGCCTCGGCCAAGGGCGACCTGAAGGCGCTGGATATTGATCCGTCGATCTTCAATGGTGACGACAAGGAAGTGGTCGAAGACCTGATCCTCGCCGCGATCAAGGATGCACAGGCCAAAGCGGCTGAAAAGGCGCAGGACGAAATGGGCAAGCTGACCGAAAGCATGGGCCTGCCCAAGGACATCAAGCTGCCCTTCTAAGGGCAGCCCGATCCGGCAGACAAAGGCAGCTTCGGCTGCCTTTTTTGTTGTCCGGCGGAAGAAGAGCCATAAAACAAAACCTGAACATTTCACCGCGCCGCCCTTGCACTTTACGGCGGCGGCTGGCCTATATGGCATAGATAAAAAGGGCCACAGAGATGCGCGACACCTCGACCAGCGAAATCGAAAACCTGATCGCATTGATGGCCAAGCTGCCAGGGCTTGGCCCCCGGTCCGCGCGACGGGCTGTCCTGCATCTGATCCGAAAACGCGCGCTGCTGCTTACGCCGCTTGCCGACTCGATCACCGAAGTGGCCGCAACCGCCCGTGAGTGTCTCAACTGTGGCAACATCGGCACCAACGACATCTGCCCGATCTGTGAAGACAACGAACGCGCCAATGGCGAGCTTTGCGTGGTCGAAGACGTCTCTGACCTTTGGGCAATGGAACGTGCAGGCGTCTTCAAGGGCCGCTACCATGTATTGGGCGGGACCCTCTCTGCACTGGATGCAGTCGGACCAGACGATCTGCGCATTCCGCGCCTGCTGGACCGGGTGCCTGCCGAAGCCGTGACCGAGGTTATTCTGGCATTGAACGCCACCATCGATGGGCAGACCACGGCCCATTACATCGCGGATCAACTCTCGGGTCAGGTGCGCCTGACATCGCTGGCGCAGGGTGTCCCCATCGGGGGAGAGCTGGACTATCTCGACGAAGGCACCATCAGCGCCGCCCTGCGCGCCCGCAAGGAAATCTGATCCGCGGCTCGCAAGAACAACAGACTGAAAACAAAGCGATAAACCGGCAATTTCAGCCAGTCAGTCGAGTCATTTTTGTAAGAGAGAAGTGGTGGCGTGGGGGAGACTCGAACTCCCGACCTAACGATTATGAGTCGTTCGCTCTAACCAACTGAGCTACCGCGCCGTTGGGGGCGAATTACGCCAGCCACAGTCCAGCGTCAAGGCAGAAATGTCATAAAAATGCAGAGATCCACAGGATAATGCAGATTTTTTCGACCACCCACCAATTGCCCCAAAGTCAGCGCCCCATGTGATGAACTGCAACGCGCTTTCAATGGCGCCTGGCAACAAAAAACCCCGATACGCAACACGTATCGGGGTCCTTGCAATTGCGACTGCTGCTCAGGCGCAGCAGAAATCAGAAGCGCGGATCTGCGTCGTCGTCCTCATCATCGTCGCCACCACCTGCAGGCAGGTTGAAGAAGCTGTCCGCATCGCGAACGGTGTCTTCCTCATCGGTGCTCGACTTGTCGCCACCACCAAGAGTGAAGGTCTCCAGCCCCTCGATCGCGGTCGGAATGCGCGGCTCTGCGTCCATCTCCAGCGACTGTTCGGTGGACACCAGCTTGCGGCGTTCATCATCGCTCATGACACCGCCTTCAGCGGCTTTCTTGGCAGCGGCCTTTTGCACGGCAGCATCCAGTTCGGACTGTTTGCACAGACCCAGAGCAACCGGATCAATCGGCTGGATGTTTGCGATGTTCCAGTGGGTCCGCTCGCGGATCGCCTGAATGGTCGGCTTGGTGGTGCCCACCAGTTTGGAGATCTGGCCGTCCGACAGTTCTGGGTGGAATTTGACCAGCCAGTAGATCGACGCAGGACGGTCCTGACGCTTGGACAGCGGGGTGTAACGCGGGCCACGGCGTTTTTCCTCGCCTGCGGCAGCAGGGTTGAACTTCAGCTTCAGTTTGTGAAGCGGGTTGGCCTCTGCCTTGTCGATCTCTTCCTGGGTCAGCTGGTTGTTTGCAACCGGGTCAAAGCCCTTCACACCAACAGCCACTTCACCATCAGCAATGCCTTGGATTTCCAGCTCGTGCATGCCCACAAAATCGGCGATCTGTTTGAAGCTGATCGTGGTATTGTCCACCAGCCACACGGCGGTAGCCTTGGCCATCAACGGTTTTGCCATGTGCTCATCTCCTTAAAACACTCAAACCCCCGGATACATCTTTCCCGTCGCCTGAAAGAGGCTTCCCCGGTGTGGGGCGGTTTCCGTTGTCGGGGAACTTCAGTCCTATATAGTCGCGTTGTTTCTATAAGGAAAGAGGCGAATGCGCAGGATGATCCGGGCCCTCATGGCCGCCTTTCTCACGGCTGTCACCGCCACCCATGCCACAACGGCCCAAGCCGAAGGCGAGCGGGCGGGGGTTTTCGACTACTACGTTCTCGCCCTCAGCTGGTCACCAAACTGGTGCGCTGTTGAAGGGGATGCAAAGGGCTCTGATCAATGTGACCCCCGCCACGATCATGGCTGGATCCTGCACGGTCTCTGGCCGCAGTTCCACCGAGGCTGGCCCAGCTACTGCCGCACGCCAGAAGCCCCGCCAAGCCGCCGCCAAACTGCGGAAATGGCTGATATCATGGGCACATCCGGGCTCGCCTGGCATCAATGGAAGAAACATGGCACCTGTTCAGGCCTGTCAGCCAATGACTATTTCGCGCTGTCACGACAAGCCTATGATCAGATCAACAGACCGCAGATCTTTCGCAAACTGACGCAGGAGATCACCCTGCCCGCCAGCTTGGTCGAACAGGCGTTCCTGAAGGAAAACGAAACCCTCGCGCCTGATACGCTGACGATCACCTGCCGGGATGGCCACATACAGGAAGCCCGCATTTGCCTGTCGCGCGATCTTAGGCCGGTGCCCTGTGGCCGTGATGTCATCAAGGACTGCCAGATGAAGAACGCGGTCTTTGCTCCCATCCGCTGAGGTCGGGCCAACCCTGGTCTCACCAACGTGTCACGCCTGTGTGACACGCAAGTGACCGCAGTTGCGATGGTTTTGTGGTAGACTGATCTCACGCACCGATCTCGGTCGCCACAGATCTGGCCTCTCCAGGCGGTGTGAAACCGCTGTTGTCGGGAGGATAGGATCATGGAACGTACAATCGGAAATCCCATCAGCTGGCTTGCCAAACACCTCGGGCAAACCGGCGCACATATGTCAAACTCGGTAGATCATCTGGGCAGTGATCGGGCGACCGAAACACCAAAAGTTCAGCAGTTGGACATGTCAGATCTCAGCGCGGCACTGCGCGCAGGCTGGCAGGATTTCAGCGCGTGCCGCTCTGATGCGATGGCGCTGGTGTTTCTCTATCCGCTTATCGGATTGGCGATGGTCGTGCTCAGCCTGTCGATGGATCTTCTGCCGCTGATCTTTCCCTTGGTGATGGGCTTTGCCCTGATCGGTCCGGTAGCCGCGGTTGCGTTTTATGAGATGTCAGCGCGCCGCGAAGCCGGATTCAAACCGCGCTGGATGGATGCGTTCTCGGTCCTGCGCTCTCCTGCATTTCTTTCAATTGTCATGCTGGGTCTTTACCTGGCGGCTCTGTTCATTCTCTGGCTGATGTTTGCAGCGGCCATCTACAACCGCACCCTGGGGCCAGAACCGCCAAGCTCCCTGATGGCCTTTGCCCGCGATGCTCTGATGACAGGACCGGGCTGGGCCATGATCCTGATCGGCTCTACTGTGGGTGCGCTTTTTGCATTTGCTGCGCTGGCGGTCAGTCTCGTGTCGTTTCCATTGCTTTTGGATCGGCACACCGGTTTGCCCGTCGCTGTTGCGACCTCCCTTCGGGTAGTCCGCAGGAACCCGATGGTAACGCTTGCCTGGGGGGTGATTGTGGGGGCTCTGCTGCTGATTGGCGCCCTGCCCATGTTTGCCGGTATGATCGTGGTCATACCGCTGCTCGGCCACGCGACCTGGCACCTTTACAGGCGTGCAGTCGCGTAACCCACAATTCGCTGCTGTTGGCGGGGCTCAGGCCTCGCCACCAACCTCCAGAACGATCTTGCCGATGTGGGTCGAGCCTTCCATCCGCGCATGGGCTGCCGCCGCATCGGCCAGCGCAAAGGTCTGATCCATCACCGGGGCAACCGTGCCTGCCTCAATCAGGGGCCAAACCACCTCTCGCAGATCCTGCGCAATCCGTGCCTTGGCCAGATCGCTCTGCGGACGCAGGGTGGATCCGGTCACGGTCAACCGCCGCGCCATGATCTGAGCAAAGTTCAACTCGGCCTTGGGGCCGGACAGAAACGCGATGTGAACCATCCGCCCATCGTCTGCCAAGGCGCGGATATTGCGGGGAATGTACTCCCCGCCCACCATATCGAGAATCAGATCCGCACCGCCCTCGCCTTTCATCACCTCGACGAAATCTTCGGTGCGGTAGTTGATTGCCCTCTCTGCCCCAAGCGACAGACAGGCGGCGCATTTCTCGTCAGAGCCTGCCGTCGTGAAAACACGCGCCCCAAGGGTCGACGCAAGCTGAATTGCGGTCGTGCCGATCCCGGACGACCCACCATGCACGAGAAAGCGCTCTCCGGCCTTCAGCCCACCGCGGGTAAAAACGTTGGACCACACGGTAAAGAAAGTCTCGGGAAGGCAGGCCGCTTGTTTCATCGACAGGCCCGCAGGAACAGGCAGACAATGTGCAGCCGGGGTGGCGACGTATTCCGCATAGCCCCCACCGGGCAAAAGGGCACAAACCGCATCCCCCAGCGCAAGGCCGCTCACACCGGGCCCGATTGCAACCACCACGCCAGACGCTTCCAGTCCGGGCAGGTCACTGGCGGTGGGAGGCGGCGCGTATTTGCCTGCACGCTGCAACGCGTCAGGTCGGTTCACACCGGCATAAGCCACCTTGAGGACAACCTGACCATGCGCTGGTGCCGGGATTGGTCGGTCACATTCCCGCAGGACATCCGGCCCACCGGGCTCGCTGATTTCGATCGCCCGCATCATGTCACTCATAGGTCCGTCCTCCTCGTCCTGCTGTGCGTCGTGCCTAACATCCACCCCCGCCTGCGCAAACAGCAAAGGCGCCCCCAGCGGGACGCCCTTTCGTCACATCAGCGTAAATTCGTACCCGGACTCAGGTGCGCGGTCCGACAGATCCGGGCAGGTCATCCCGCGCTTCGGGGGCGCGAATTTGCTGTGCCAACCAGTTCGGCCCAACCATCAGGGGTTTCAGCAGCGGATTGGACTGCACCTTGGCCTTCAGCTTTTCGAACTGCATCACATTGTCGATGCGCCGGTCCAGGAACTCCCAGGTGGCCTGATGGTAAAGGCTGTCATCCCCCAGCCAATACAGAACAGTCGCCGAATACACCCCCGAAAGCGTGCCTCGCTTGGTGTACCAGTTTATGTCCTCAGATGAATCGCCAAGCGCCGTCCAGATGGCGTCGACTGTTCCCCAGACCAGCTTCACGCCATCGCCAGCATATTGTGGCAGGGAAAACAGCGTCGTGCCCCGTCGCACCGCTTCCTTGTCGTCGATGACTTCCAGCCGCAGCTGAACGGCGCGGGCGATCTTGTCGCGAAAGCGCAAGCCGGTCATGTCCTCGGCGGCCAGCTGCTCCAACATCAACGCATCGCCGCGTTTGTGATAGGCCACGGCGAGATCAACCGCGCCCCGGGGGCAGATGGCATCAGCCACAATCCGGTCAACGCCTGCATCCGACACCGCAGCTGCAAACGTCGCATCACTCCATCCATCAAACGGAACATGCATGAGAGCGGCATCCAAAAGCTGGTTCACCACGTTATCAGCGGCGGGGGCGGTATCATGCTTTAGGGTCATCTCAATGCCTTCCGGTTTTTAGGATCTCATAACGCAAATTTCCGGCCGGAACAGCAGGCCAAACGCCTCAGGACCGGACACTGGACAAACTAGTGCAGGCTTGCTATATGGCCACCTCCTGCAAATCCTTGCAACTCAACTTAGAAAGGTGGTGAAAACCACATGCAGGTTAGTGTTCGCGACAACAACGTCGATCAGGCGCTTCGTGCCCTGAAGAAAAAGCTGCAGCGCGAAGGCGTCTTCCGCGAAATGAAGCTGAAGCAACATTTCGAGAAGCCGTCCGAGAAAAAAGCGCGTGAGAAAGCTGAAGCGATTCGCCGTGCCCGTAAACTGGCACGTAAGAAAGCACAGCGCGAAGGCCTCCTCTGAGCCCTTCGATCCGCTTTTTCGGATACATTTGACGACCCCCGAGGCCCAGCCGCGGGGGTTTGTCGTTTTTGGGCTAGCCAGATATGGGGAGGCCCCTTCGATTTCCACGACGGAAGCCGGAATTTTATCGAAAATAATAGCCTTGCCTCATGTTCATCCGGTCGAATTACGCTAAACTCTTAGTCGAGCGGGCAGGCTGACGCGTTTCCCCAGCACTGCCCGTCCCGTCGGACCTGGAACACCCGGCGGTGTAACCCGGAGTTGGCAGCGTCTCCCCCCCATCAGGCGCTTGTCTTACCCCCTAATGACCAAGACATTTTGCCGCTCCGGGTTTTTTACCCTCCCGTTTTTTCCGACAGTTCCCTGACACTCCGCCCAGCACCCACACATGACAAAGCGACCCGCAAGGCGGATCGCTTCTCTTTCGCATCCCGCGCCTGACACCATCGCTGCGATGCGTCAGGCCTGGCGCGCCATGTCAGCCCAGCTCAGTAGATCTTGGGCACATACAGATCATCAGGCAGAACCCGCCGCTCGTAGTCGGGATTGTAATTCCGGTCAGGCAGGGACACGCGCTCGCTGGGGACGTCTTCGTATGGGATCTTGGTCAGAAGATGCTCGATGCAGTTCAGCCGTTCGCGCTTTTTGTCGTTGCCTTCGACAATATACCACGGCGCCTCCGGAATATTGGTGCGCTCGAACATGTCTTCCTTGGCTTTGGTGTACTGCTCCCAGCGGATCCGGCTCTCCAGATCCATGGGGGAGAGCTTCCACTGCTTCATGGGATCATGGATCCGCATCATGAACCGCAGCTGCTGTTCTTCATCAGTGATCGAGAACCAGTATTTCAACAAGATGATGCCCGACCGCACCAGCATGCGTTCAAATTCCGGAACGTCCTGAAAGAACTGTTCGACCTGATCGTCACTGGCAAACCCCATGACCCGCTCGACCCCCGCGCGGTTGTACCAGGACCGGTCAAAGAGAACGATTTCACCAGCCGCTGGCAGATGCGGCACATAGCGCTGAAAATACCACTGGCTTTGTTCCCGCCGACTGGGGGCAGGCAGGGCCACGACACGGGCAACCCGCGGATTGAGCCGCTGCGTGATCCGCTTGATCACGCCCCCCTTGCCTGCGCTGTCACGCCCCTCAAACAGGATACAAACCTTCGCACCTGTGTGCTGCACCCAGTCCTGCACCTTGATCAGTTCCGCCTGCAGCCTCAGGAGGTTGCGGAAATAGACCTTGCGGTCCAGCATCTCCGGATGCTGCGATCGATAGATCTTGCGCAGCTCCATCGAGAGCATCGGCTCGGCAAACTCGATTTCAAAATCTTCATCAAGCGTGTCCTGAAGCTCTGCATCCAACCAATCAAAGGCATCAAGGTCATTGTCGCTGGTCACGCTGGGGCTCCTTCAAAGTCATCTCTTGGAACGCCGCCCTAACAGTCGGATGTGATCGTTTCATGTCACGACACGCAAAAGGCAGACGAAGCACGAAACTCTCCGAAATCGCCTGGGCTCGACCTGGGATAGCGTTGGCCGACTGACATCAGTCGGGTCCACTTCAGGGAATCGGATATCCGGGACAGACGCAAGGGGACAAAACGCGCCGGACCATCAAATGGCGCTGATCTGCCTGCAATTTATCCTCGCCCCAGCCCTTTGGCACTCTCTGCGCTAGCCGGCCGCAGCCTCCGCAAGGATCAAGTCAGCGGCTTTTTCCGCGATCATGATGGTGGGGGCGTTGGTGTTGCCGCTGGGAATGGTCGGCATCACGCTGGCATCCGCCACCCGCAGCCCCGCCACCCCTCGCAACCGCAGCGCGCCATCCAACGGCGCATCGTCATCCACGCCCATACGAACCGTACAGGTGGGATGAAAAATCGTCGTCCCCACATCACCCGCGGCCTGAACCAGATCCTCGACGCTATCACCAACCCCAAGGCCGGGCTTGATCTCCTGCGGGGCATATCGCTGCATCGCACCTTTGGACATGATCGCACGCGCCTGCCGGATCGCTGCGACAGCCACCTGCCGGTCGCCCTCGGTAGAGAGATAGTTTGGCGCGATACGCGGCGCCCGCATCGGGTCGGCACTGGTGATTGCAACCTCACCCCTGCTTTCGGGGCGCAGATTGCAGACGCTGGCGGTTAGACCCGGAAAATCGTGCAAAGGCTGGCCAAAGGCCTCCAGTGTCAGGGGCTGAACGTGATATTCCAGATCCGGGGTCGCCAGATCCGGACGGGAGCGGGAAAACGCCCCCAGCTGACTGGGGGCCATGGACATCGGGCCCGACCGTCGCAGCGCATATTCAGCCGCGATCTTGGCCTTTCCGATGATCGAGTTTGCCAGGGTGTTCAACGTCTGCGCCCCCTCCAGACGCCAGGCGCACCGTAGCTGCAGATGGTCCTGCAGGTTCTGCCCGATCTGGGGCATATCCCGCAGCACCTCAATTCCGAGGCCGCGCAACAGGTCAGCCGGACCAAACCCAGACAATTGCAGGATCTGAGGGCTGTTGATGGCCCCGGCCGAAAGAATGACCTCGCCCCGGCTCCGGGCGGTCTTGATCTCTCCACCTTGCATGTATTCGACACCGACGGCCCGGCCGTTCTCTACCAGAATGCGCCGGGTATGTGCGCCGGTCTCGACTTTCAGGTTCTCCCCCGTTGCCGTGCGCAAAAACGCCTTTGCGGTATTCATCCGCCAGCCCGCACGCTGGTTGACCCGGAAATAGCCAACCCCCTCGTTGTTGCCGGTGTTAAAGTCCGTAACCTTGGGCAGCCCCCATTCTGCGGCGGCCTCCATCCAGTGGTCCAGCACGTCCCAATGCAGGCGCTGGTTCTCAACCCGCCACTCGCCGCCCGCCCCATGCATGTCGGACGGGCCATCAACATAATCTTCGGATTTCTTGAAATAGGGCAGCACATCATCCCAGCCCCAGCCGACAAGCCCACGCTGCCGCCAGCCATCGTAGTCGGCCGCCTGTCCGCGCAAATAAAGCATACCGTTGATCGAAGAACATCCACCCAGCACCTTGCCACGGGGATAGATCAATGCTCTGCCGTTCAGGCCTGCCTCCACTTCGGTTCGGTACATCCAGTCTGTGCGGGGATTGTTGATGCAGTAAAGATACCCCATCGGGATATGCACCCAATGGTAATTGTCCTTCCCACCTGCCTCAAGGATGAGCACCCGCTGCCCGGCCGCGCTCAGCCGGTTTGCCAGAACACAGCCCGCGCTGCCTGCACCAACGATGATATAATCCCAGTCCATCTGCCCCCCGACCGCAGCTGTATCAGCCGCCCTCTTCCCTTTTGCGGCAGTCTTTCCCAGATCAACGGGTCAGGCAAGCACGACAGAGGTCGCAGAAGGTCGCAGTGCGCTCGACCCGTCAGACCGGCAGGGCTGTCGTCTTGAACACGGTGCGCAGCGCAAAGCTCGACTGCATCTGTGCGACCCCCGGCAGTCGGGCCAGATGCTGGCGGTGGATACGGGCGAAATCTTCGGTGTTCTCTGCCACCACCTTCAGGATGTAATCCGCCGTCCCCGCCATCAGATGACATTCCAGAACATCCGGGATTCGCGCCACAGCCTTTTCAAAGGCATCCAGAACTTCATCCGCTTGACCAGAGAGGGTGATTTCAACAAAAACCGTGGTTGGCACTGCCATTTTTCGGGCATCCAGCAACGCCACGTAGTCGCGAATATAGCCGTCGGTCTCCAGCCGCTGCACCCGCCGGTGACAGGCCGATGCCGACAGGTTCACCCGTTCGGACAGATCCGCATTCGAAATGCGCCCTTGCTTTTGCAACACCGACAGTATGCGACGATCCGTTTCATCAAGAGACATTTTCGCGAAGATCCTTGCTAGATATAACCTATATACGCGAAGATTCTTCGAAAGACATGTTTTAATTCTGCTCAAAAAAGCAGCACATTTTGTCGCACCTCACTCAGGCTATAGGCAAAGAGTTTGGAGGACTTTTGCAATGAAAATCGGATGCCCCACCGAGATCAAACCCCAGGAATTCCGCGTCGGCATGACGCCTGACGCGGCGCGTGAGGCCGTCAACCACGGTCACTCCGTGCTGATCCAGAAAGGCGCCGGCATGGGCGCTGGCTTCACGGACGAAGACTATGTCGCAGCTGGCGCAGCCATCATCGACACCGCAGAGGAAATTTTTGCCACCGCCGACATGATCGTGAAGGTGAAAGAACCCCAGGCCGTTGAGCGCAAGATGCTGCGCGAAGGTCAGCTGCTGTTTACCTACCTGCACCTGGCCCCCGATCCCGAGCAGACCCACGACCTGCTGGAATCGGGCTGCACCGCCATCGCGTATGAGACCGTAACCGATGACCGTGGCGGCCTGCCCCTGCTGGCCCCGATGTCCGAGGTTGCAGGCCGTCTGGCCCCTCAGGTCGGGGCCTACACTCTGCAAAAGGCCAATGGTGGTCGGGGTGTTCTGATGGGCGGCGTTCCGGGCGTTTCCCCGGCCAAGGTTGTCGTGATCGGTGGCGGTGTTGTCGGCACCCACGCGGCCAAGATTGCAGCTGGCATGGGCGCGGATGTCACCATTCTCGATCGATCCCTGCCCCGTCTGAAGTATCTTGATGATGTCTTTGGCCGCGAGTTCAAGAACCAGTATTCCACCGCCGGTGCCACCGCTGATCTGGTGCGCGAAGCCGATATGGTGATCGGCGCGGTTCTGATCCCCGGCGCAGCCGCACCGAAACTGGTGTCCCGCGCGCAGCTGTCCGAAATGAAACCCGGCGCCGTGCTGGTGGACGTTGCCATCGACCAGGGCGGCTGTTTTGAAACCTCCCGCGCGACCACCCACGCTGATCCGATCTACGACGTTGACGGCATCATGCACTACTGCGTAGCCAACATGCCGGGCGCCGTGGCGCGCACATCGACCCAGGCCCTGGGCAATGCCACCCTGCCCTTCATGCTGGCACTGGCCGACAAGGGCTGGAAGCAGGCCTGCGCAGATGATCCGCACCTGCTGAACGGTCTGAACGTCCACGCGGGCAAGCTGACCTACTTCGCGGTCGGCAAGGCGCTTGGCCTCGACGTTGTTTCTCCTCAGCTGATGATCAAGTAACTCCCTCCCCAAACTTGGCATCAGCCCCGACAAGGCCTCGCATTACGCGGGGCCTTGTTGCATTTGGCCCCCTCAAACAGCCCAGAAAAATACCCTAAAAAATCCCTACCCCTAGACAATCGGTCTAGTGCTCCTATCTTCTCCGCATGAGCAACACGCGTACGCATATCCTCGACACCGGTCGCAAGCTGACAGCACAGCGTGGCTATACTTCTGTTGGCCTGTCCGAACTGCTAGCCACGGCGCAGGTGCCGAAGGGGTCGTTTTACCATTACTTCTCCTCGAAGGAGGATTATGGATGCGCGCTGCTCAGCCACTATGTTGATCAATATCGCAGCGAACTGCGCCAGACGCTGGACAATCCGGCCCTCAGCGGTCGCGATCAGCTGTTGGCCTATTTCACCGCCTGGCAAGACCGGCAACTCTCCGGCCAGGCCGATCAGAAATGCCTGATCGTCAAACTGGGCGCTGAAATCTCCGACCTCTCCGCAGACATGCGCGCCATCCTGCAAACCGGGGTAGAGGCGATCGTCGCCAAGCTCGCAAGCTGCGTCCGCGCGGCACAGTCTGACGGCTCTCTGAACGCAACGGTCGATCCCCAGGCCACCGCCACCACAGTTTACCAAATCTGGCTGGGCGCCAGCCTCATGGCCCATCTGTCACAGGATGACCGCCCCTTCAAAACCGCCATGGCGCAGACCCGCGCCCTGTTGCCCACCAGCTGACCGAAACCGCAGCCTGCCCTCACATTGAGTGCGCACTGCTAAAAAATTTGCCGATCACTAGACGATCGGTCTAACGCCCAAATGCCCCAGGAAAGGAGCACATCATGCCACAATCCGAGACACAGAACCGCCAGTTCGTCCTTGCGGAACGTCCCAAAGGCGAGCCGACAGACAACACCCTGCGCCTTGAAACCACCGAGGTTCCAACCCCCGGCAAGGGCCAGATGCTCCTGCGGAATGAATATCTGTCGCTGGATCCTTACATGCGCGGCCGCATGAGCAGCGCCCCCTCCTATGCGCCGCCCGTCGAGATCGGCGAGGTCATGGTCGGCGGCACCGTCGCACAGGTGGTCTCCTCCGATGTTCAGGGCTATGAAGCGGGCGATTGGGTCGTCGCCTTTGGCGGTTGGCAGGACTACACGCTGTCGGATGGCACCGGTGTGATCAACATGGGCAAGTCGCCGCAAAACCCGTCCTGGGCGCTTGGTGTTCTGGGGATGCCAGGGCTGACAGCCTGGGCAGGTCTCACCCAGATCGGCCAGCCCAAAGAAGGCGAAACACTGGTCTTGGCCGGTGCCAGCGGCCCGGTCGGGGCAACGGTCGGCCAGATCGGCAAGATCCTCGGCCTGAAGGTCGTCGGCATCGCCGGCGGATCCGAGAAATGCCAGCATGTGGTCGACACCTTGGGATTTGACGCCTGCATCGACTACAAGGCGGACAGCTTCGCAGATGATCTCGCCAAGGCGGTTCCGGATGGCATCGACATCTACTTTGAAAACGTCGGCGGGGCTGTCTTCGACGCCGTGATGCCGCTCTTGAACCCCTCTGCCCGCATCCCCCTCTGTGGCCTGATTTCACAGTACAACGCCACTGCCCTGCCCGAAGGCCCCGACCGGATGAACTATCTGATGGGCCAGCTCTTGCGCAAACGCATCACCATGCGCGGCTTTATCGTGTTTGACGATTTCGGCCATCTCTACCCGGAGTTCGCCAAGCAGATGACCGGCTGGGTGCAGGAGGGCAAAGTCAAATACCGCGAAGAAATGATCGAAGGTCTGGAACAAGCCCCCGCCGCATTCGTTGGTCTGCTGAGAGGCGAAGCGTTTGGCAAACGCGTCATCCACCTCGCCGACTAACTGACACAGAACAAGGAGACCAAAGATGAAAATCCTGATGGTTCTCACCTCGCACGACAAACTGGGTGATACCGGCGAAAAAACCGGCTTCTGGCTGGAAGAGTTCGCAGCCCCCTACTACGTGCTGAAAGATGCCGGCGCCGACATCACATTGGCATCCCCCAAAGGGGGGCAGCCGCCGCTCGATCCCAAGAGTGATGATGAAAGCGCGCAAACCGATGCGACCCGCCGTTTCAAGGACGACGCAGCCGCACAGGGTGCGCTGGCCAACACCAAGGTGCTGGCAGAGGTCAAGGACGATGGCTATGACGCGGTATTCTACCCCGGCGGCCACGGCCCGCTGTGGGACCTGGCAGAGGACGCCGACAGCCGCCGCCTGATCGAGGCCTTCGCACATAGCGACCGCCCCGTCGGTGCTGTGTGTCATGCCCCAGCCGTGTTCCGCCACACCAAGGACGCAGATGGCGCGCCATTGGTGCAGGGCAAACGCGTGACCGGTTTCTCCAACAGCGAAGAAGATGGCGTCGGCCTGACCGATGTGGTCCCCTTCCTGGTTGAGGACATGCTGGCCCAGAACGGCGCGACCTACGAAAAAGGGGATGACTGGGCCTCATTTGTCGTCACCGACGGCAAGCTGGTCACCGGCCAGAACCCCGCCTCATCAGAAGAAGCCGCCAAACAGCTGCTCGCCCTGCTCTGAGGCACCCAGCTGAATTCGAAATAAGAAAGGCCGCCCAGCAGGAATGCGGGCGGCCTTTTGCATCGGCATATGACGTCGCGATCAGATCGCTTCCTTCATGCTTTCTTCCAGATAGATCTCGCGCAGGCGCTTGGCGATCGGGCCCGGTGTCCCATCCCCCAGTGCCACGCCATCAATCTCCACCACCGGCATGACAAAGGCACTGGCCGAGGTGGTGAACGCCTCATCTGCGGCCTTGGCTTCCTCGATGGTGAACAGGCGCTCTTCCACTTTCAGCTGGGCTTCCTCGGCCATGCGCAGAACCGCCTTGCGGGTGATGCCATGCAGAATGTCATTGGACAGCGGGCGGGTAACAATCACACCGTCTTTCACGAAATAGGCGTTGTTCGATGTGCCTTCGGTCACGTGACCATCTTCGATCATCCAGGCATCATCGGCCCCGGCCTTCTTGGCCATCATCTTGCCCATCGACGGATAGAGGAGCTGCACTGTCTTGATGTCACGACGGCCCCAGCGGATGTCCTCGATAGAGATGATCTTGGCGCCTTTCTTGGCCGCCGGGCTGTCGGCCAGACCGGGTTTGTTCTGGGTAAACAGAACCAGTGTCGGCTTGGTGTCCTCCGACGGAAACACAAAATCCCGATCCCCGTCAGAGCCACGGCTGACCTGCAGATACACCAGGCCCTCGTCGATACCGTTCAGCTCAACCAGCTTGCGGTGGATCTCCAGCAGCTCTTCCTTGCTGCAGGGCTCCGCCATCTCCAGCTCGTCCAGCGACCGCTTCAGGCGCACGGCATGACCTTCGAAATCAATCAGCTTGCCGCCCAGCACCGACGTCACCTCATAAACCGCATCCGCCATCAAGAAGCCGCGATCAAAGATAGAGACCTTGGCTTCGGTCTCGGGCAGGTATTCGCCATTTACGTAAACGGTACGGGTCATCTGTGGTTCCTTATCCATCCGGGCTCAGCCGGGGTTGGTCTCTGGCAGGGCCAGAAAAATCTATGCGCATCCCATCAGCCGGACGCCAACCGCCTGCCTTATCCCCAGAGCGCAGCCTGAGGCGGGTGCACGCCCTTGTCATCGAATTCAAGCGGCGTATCGCGGTCTTCGGCCAACAGAAGCGGTCCGTCAAGGTCTGTGACAACGGCGCCCTGTGCCACCAGTGTCGCAGGCGCCATCGCAAGCGAGGATCCAACCATACAGCCAACCATCACCTCAAAGCCGCGCGCCAGCGCCGCCTCGCGCAGCTTCAGCGCCTCGGTCAGGCCACCGGTCTTGTCCAGTTTGATGTTGATGACGTCATATTTCCCATCCAGCGACGAAAGGCTCTCGCGGTCATGACAGCTTTCATCCGCACAGACGGGCACCGGGCGGTCCATCCCGATCAGGGCATCATCTTCGCCAGCAGGCAGCGGCTGCTCGACCAGAGCCACCCCCAACCGCACCAGATGCGGCGCCAGATCAGCGTAAACCTCGGCGCTCCAGCCTTCGTTGGCATCCACAATGATCCGCGCATCGGGTGCACCGGCCCGCACCGCTTCAAGCCGCGCCATGTCATCTGCCGTGCCCAGCTTGATCTTCAACAACGGGCGATGGGCATTCTTCGCCGCCTGCGCCTGCATGTTCTCGGGGCTGTCCAGCGACAGCGTATAGGCGGTGATTTCCGGCTCCGGCTCGGGCAGACCCGCCAGCTCCCAGACACGCTTGCCTGCCTGCTTGGCCTCCAGATCCCACATCGCACAATCCACTGCATTGCGCGCAGCACCCGCAGGCAAAAGCGACTGCAGCTCTTCGCGGCTAAAGCTCTCTGGCAGACCTTCGATCTCGGCGGTGACGCTCTCCAGCGTCTCACCATAGCGCGCATAGGGCACGCATTCGCCCCAGCCCGTGACACCATCCCGCTCGATGCGGACGGTCAGCACCTTGGCTTCGGTGCGCGAGCCGCGGGAAATGGTGAAAACCTGCGCCAGCTTGAATGTATCGGGGGTCACGCTGATCTGCATAGGTCTCTCCAGTGCTGTGGGTCTGTTGTTTTCTGTGGCCGTGAATGACCTTGGCCAAGACGCCCACCGATGCGCGCGCCTGCTTGTCATCTTTCCAAAAATACTCCCGCCGGAGGCACCCGCATGGGCAAGCCCCCCGACGGCAGCTGGGTTAGATCACACCGCGTCCAGCGCGTCCACCAGACGGCCTGCGCCGTGGCGATAGGGGTCAACAGCCGGCAGGCCCATCCGCGCCTCGACCTCGGCCAGATACTTGACCGCGTCTTCCTCGCCCAGGTGCTGGGTGTTGACAGAGATACCGACCACTTTGCAGTCGGGGTTTGCAACCTGCGCCAGACCAAGCGCCGTGTCGCGCAGTTGTTCAAGGCTCGGCAGCTTATAGCCCGGCAGGCCGCGCATGTGCTCGCGGGTCGGTTCATGGCACAGGATCAGCGCATCGGGCTGACCACCGTGAACCAGCGCCATGGTCACACCGGAATAGGACACATGGAACAAGGAGCCCTGACCTTCGATCAGGTCCCAGTGATCGTCATCATTGTCCGGGGTCAGATACTCGATCGAGCCCGCCATGAAATCGGCGATCACAGCATCCAGCGGCACGCCATGGCCGGTGATCAGGATGCCGGTCTGGCCAGTCGCACGGAAAGTCGACTTCATGCCACGCTTCTGCATCTCGGCGTCCATCGCCAATGCCGTGTACATCTTGCCCACCGAACAATCGGTGCCAACCGCCAGACACCGCTTGCCGCTGCGCTTTACGCCATTGGCGATGGGATAGCCGACGGTGGGAACACGCACATCATGCAGGGTGCCGCCGTGGGTCTGGGCAGCCGCCACCAGATCGCCTTCGTCGCGCAGAAGGTTGTGCAGCCCCGACGCCAGATCATAGCCCATCTCAAGCGCCTTGATCAGCACCTCTTTCCACGCGGCGGAAATGACACCGCCCCGGTTCGCCACGCCAATCACCAGCGTCTTGGCACCGGCTTCCTTGGCCTCGGCAAGGCTCATCTCGGTCAGGCCAAGATCCGCACCGCAGCCCGGCAGGCTCAGCTGGCCAACCGCGTGGTCCGGGCGCCAGTCGCGGATGCCGATGGCCACTTTGGCAGCCAGCATGTCGGGCGCATCGCCCAGGAACAGCAGATATGGGGTCTCGATCATGGCGGGTTTCCTTTTCTAACTCACGGGTGAGTTTGTGAGGAATTCATCGCAAGTTCATACCGATTTTGCAGACACGCAGCAGCGACACGCAAGATCTTCCCGTAATTTGCACTTCAAGTCGAAGATTTCTGCGTTAGGTCAGCAGAGGTTCCATTATTATCCTCTTCCAACCACGATTCCGCCTGCAACACCCCCGCCTGTGGCGCACCAAGCACCGCAATAGCCTGCAAGTTGCCGGTTTCTTCCGGTGCATCCTCTTGCCGGCGGCGCACAACAGCAACCGCTGCAACCAGGAAACACAGGGCCGCGAGCGCAATCAGGAACCCCTTTCCGTCAGCAATGCTGACCGTATTTGGCCCAACCAACGTGCCGACAAACTGTCCGACGTTCAAAAGAAACAGCATCGTGCCGCTTGCAGGTACAATCTGCGCCCGGCTCAGCTGGTCGTTGGCATGGGCCGTACAGACCGCATACATCGGCAAACTCGCCCCCGCGAGAACACCAAACCCAACAATAAGCGAGGTCTGCCCTGGCTGCAGCAGCATCCACAGGCTCGCTGCGGCTCCGGCAACCGCCAACCCCAGCAGCACAAGCCGCCGGTCGGTCTTGTCGCTGATCCAGCCCACCGGATATTGCACCAGCGCCCCCACGATCATGGCGACAACCAGCACCCCAGACGCCTGCGCTGCGCTCATCCCCAGGGACAGCGCATAAAGCGGCAGCGAGATGAACCAGACGGCAACCGCAACGGCGCTCAGGAGGTTGCCGACAACGGCCATCGGCGACACCCGGTACAGTTTGCGCACAGGCATCTTGTCCGGCACCTCGTAATCCGGCGCCTTGTTTCCGGACAACAGCAGCGGCACGATTGACAGCGAAATCAGGATCGACACCACGCCAAACAGCAGATTGCCCCCCGGATCCGGAACAGCCACCAACGCCGTGCCGATCGCAGGCCCCGCCATCCAAATCATGAAATAGATCGACAGAATCTGCGCGCGATTGTGGTTTTCCGCCTTCGCCTGCAGCCAGCTCTCGGTGATGACATAAAGACCGGGATAGCAGAACCCCGCCAGGAACCGCATCGCAGACCACGACAGCGGGTCAGATGTCAACAAATGCAGGATCGCTGCAATCGACACCAGCGAGGCCAGCGCCGAAAATGCCCGGATATGGCCCACATTCTCCACCATGCGCGGCGCCGCGGCGGTGCCCACCAGCGCCCCCAACGGATAGGCCGCCTGCATCAACGAGATGGTGAACTCCGAAAACCCCAGCCCAGCGCCCCGGATCGTCAACAATGTCACCAACAGCCCATTGGCGATCATCAGCAGCAACATGCCCAGAAACAGGGCCCAATTTTCAAGAAATGCATGTCTCATACCGGCGTCCTGACAGCGTGGCTGCGCAGGGTCTTGTCTGTTTGCGGCATGCAATGCGGCGCCGCATTGCAGCGCGAGCTTTCTGCGCGCGCAAAATTCTCTTGCGAATGACAGCGCAACTTCATAACAATCAAGCCGATCAATACGACATTTCATTACCCAGAGGTCGCCGACATGAGCTTTCGCATCCAACCCGCCGCCCCGGCCCGCCCCAATCGCTGCCAGCTGTTTGGCCCCGGCTCCAACACCAAGCTGTTCCCCAAAATGGCGGCGTCGGCGGCAGATGTGATCAACCTGGACCTCGAAGACTCCGTGGCCCCTTCGGACAAGGATATTGCCCGCGCCAATGTGATCGAGGCGCTCAATACCGTTGATTGGGGCAACAAATACATGTCGGTGCGCATCAACGGGCTGGATACGCCCTATTGGTACCGCGATGTCGTGGATCTGCTGGAGCAGGCAGGCGACCGCATCGACCAAATCATGATCCCCAAAGTGGGCTGCGCCGAGGATGTCTATGCCGTGGACGCGCTGGTCACCGCGATTGAACGCGCCAAGGGCCGCAGCAAACCCGTGTCATTCGAGGTCATCATCGAATCTGCAGCAGGCATCGCCCATGTCGAAGCCATCGCCGCCTCCAGCCCCCGCCTTCAGGCGATGTCACTGGGCGCGGCGGATTTCGCGGCCTCAATGGGTATGCAGACCACCGGGATCGGCGGCACGCAGGAAGACTACTACATGCTGCGCGCGGGCGAAAAACACTGGTCCGATCCCTGGCACTGGGCGCAGGCCGCCATTGTCGCCGCCTGCCGCACGCATGGCATCCTGCCGGTGGACGGGCCGTTCGGCGATTTCTCCGATGACGAGGGCTACATCGCGCAGGCCAAACGCTCTGCCACCCTTGGCATGGTGGGCAAATGGGCCATCCACCCCAAACAGATCGCGCTGGCCAATCAGGTCTTCACCCCGTCGGATGAAGCGGTCTCCGAGGCCCGCGAGATCCTGGCCGCGATGGAAACGGCCAAGGCCAATGGCGAAGGTGCCACGGTCTACAAGGGCCGGCTGGTCGATATCGCCTCCATCAAACAGGCAGAGGTCATTGTCGCGCAGTCAGAGCTGATCGCCCAAAGCTGAGCCAACCCGGCACCTGCGGGCCTCCCCAACGTGGGTGCCGACCCAACAGAGGCTGTTTGCCAAGACAGGCAGACGCAAAAGGCAGAGCCGAATGACTGATCTGACCCTTCTGCACACAGCCGAGGTGCATGTCGCCACCTTTGATGCCCTCGCATCAGGGGCGGCGCTCAGCCATCTGGTCCGTTCCGACTGGCTGGCCCGCGCCCAGAACGACCCAAGCGGACTGGACGCAGGGTTGCGGGCAGAAATCACCGCAGCCATCACCAGTGCCCAGCACACAACCGGGCAGCCAGTCCTGTGCACCTGCACCACTTTGGGCGAAATCGCCGAAGCGGCAGGCGCGATCCGGCTCGACTGGCCCATGATGCAGATGGCTGCACAGATGGGCGGGCCCGTCCTGCTGACCTATTGCCTGGACAGCACTGCCATCCCGTCAACATCGCTCTTGCAGCGGGCGATGACCGACGCAGGCAACCCCCATCCGATCCTCTCGCTGGCTCTGCCCCATCTTTGGCCACTGTTCGAACAAGGTGACAGCGTGGCGTTCGCCACCGCCATCGCGCAGGCCATCACGGATTTTCTTGCCACCAGCCCCATCCCAGCAGATCATCCCACCGCTGTTGTGCTGGCGCAGGCCTCCATGGCCGGGGCTGCGGATCTCGTAGACACCGACACGCCGGTTCTCGCCTCACCCGCCATTGCCATGCAGCAGCTGCTCACCAAACGCTAGGGCCCGAGACTAGGCCTGAGCCGTCATCTTTCCCCAAATACTCATAATTCTCCGGCAGCGGCACTCAGCTGCGCAGATCCTTGGGGGATCCCATCACCACATAGGTCGTGATCGCTGTCACATAGGGCGATGTTCCCAGAATATCGGTATGAAACCGTTTGTAGCTCGGCAGATCCGCACATTCGACACGCAGAAAATACTCGATCGTGCCAGTGATGTTGTGGCACTCTACGACTTCTGGCGCCTCGGCCATCGCCCGCTCAAACGCCTGCTGCGCCTCTTTGGTATGCTCGCCCAGACCGACGCCGATATAGGTGACAAAGCCCAGCCCCATAGCCTGACGGTCCAGCACCGCGCGATAGCCGGTGATAACACCGCTGCGTTCCAGCTCCTGCACCCGGCGCAGGCAGGCCGAGGGCGACAGCCCCACCCGGTCTGCCAGGTCAAGGTTGCTGATCCGGCCATCGCGGGTCAGCTCTTGCAATATCTGCTGATTTATTCGGTCCATTTTCGCCATTAATTGCAGAGATAGCAGGCTTGCGCACAAAAACGCAATTTCATTCCCGGCTGCGCGCGTCATTCTCCGCGCCATGACTTATGAACTCTTCCTCGCCCTTGCGGGCTTTGTCTTTGGCACGGTGTTCACTCCCGGCCCGAACAATCTGATGCTGATGGCATCGGGTGCCAATTTCGGCTTTCGCCGCTCCATTCCGCATCTGACAGGTGTGGCCGTGGGCTTTCCGCTGATGATCCTGCCCGTTGGCCTTGGCGTGATGCAGCTGTTTGATGCCTTCCCGCCGCTCACATGGATCATGACAGCCCTCTCTGTGGTCTACATGCTCTGGCTGGCGTGGAAGATCGCCAATGCCGCCCCCCCGCGCGAGGGAGAGGCCCAGGGCACGCCGCTCAGCTTTGTGCAGGCCTGCGCCTTTCAGTGGGTGAACCCAAAGGCCTGGGCGATGGCACTGGGAGCCATCACCCTCTATGCGGCCAGCCGCGACCTGACGGCCATTCTCTGGGTCGCGGGCACCTATCTTCTGGTCGGCACCTTCTCTGCCTCGACCTGGACACTGCTTGGCCAGCAACTCCGCCGGCTGCTGACCAAACCAGCGCAGTTGCGGGTGTTCAACTGGACGATGGCCGCCGTCCTCCTGGCCTCACTTGCCGCGATTTTGCTGCAGCAATAGTCACTTCAACGGCAGACAGATCTCGGTCAACAGATCCTCGGGCGCCACCGTCTGGGGATCGTTCAGATAGATCTCATAGCAGGGCAGGTCTGCGGGCTCCTCGCCTGATTTGGGCAACCAGGCCCCGAACAGATCGCCATAGGCACCGTGAATGCCAGAGTATGGCCCCTTGTAGGTCATCACCGCTGTCCTGCCACCGCGCAGCGTCAGCTGCTCCATCCCGTCCGGCGCATCTTCCAGATCGCTCGACGCCCCCGCATAGCTGCGCAGATCGCTCTCTGCTACGGTGTCCGGCGCATCAAGATAGACCCCGATCATCTCTCGCATCCGCGGCCACAGCCCGCGCGAGGAACAGATGGCGGCAAAACTCTCGAAACTGCGACCAATTTCGCCATATGCCCCCTTGTGGGCCACGGCGGTCAGGGTGCGGGCAGGTTCGTTGCGAATGTCGACGGGATACATGGGCGGTCCTTTCTGCAAAAGCGTCTGATCAAAGGGCAGAAGACGGCCCGCCTTGCGAAAGGCCGCAGGCGTCATGCCATAGGCCTCGGCAAAGACCCGCGCAAAGGATCGGCTGTTGGGATACCCCACCTGATAGGCCACCCGGTCGATGGACTCATCTCCCTGCACCAGCGCCATTGCAGCCAGATGCAGCCTGATCCGGCGCACCATCTGCGCGCAGGTCTCCCCGGTCAGAGCCCGAAACACCCGATGCCAGTGAAACCGAGACATCGCAGCCACATCCGCCAGAGCATCCAGCGACAAATCCCCGGCTGGGTTGTCATAGATATGTTCCAGCACACGCAAAATGCGGTCTTCGTAGGAATGTGCCATCGCAAATTGGTCCTCTTCTGCTGGTCTTTGGGTGCCATAGCAACTGTTCACAAATCTTGCTGAGTTGCATCTACCGCCGCGTAAGGCCATATATCGGTCAAACCGCCCGAGTGAGACGACATGACCCAGTACCTGGACTTTGAAAAACCGCTGGCCGAGATCGAAGGCAAAGCAGAAGAGCTGCGCGCGCTGGCCCGTGCCAATGAAGAGATGGATGTAGCCGAAGAAGCTGCCGCTCTGGACGCCAAGGCGGCTCAGCTGCTGGTGGACCTCTACAAGGATCTGACCCCCTGGCGCAAATGCCAGGTTGCCCGTCACCCAGAGCGGCCCCATTGCCGCGACTACATTGACGCGCTGTTCACCGAATACACCCCTCTGGCTGGGGACCGCAACTTTGCGGATGACCTCGCCGTGATGGGTGGCCTGGCCCGTTTCAACGACCAGCCGGTTGTGGTGATCGGCCATGAAAAGGGCTCTGACACCAAGGCCCGCATTGCCCACAACTTTGGCATGGCCCGCCCCGAAGGCTACCGCAAGGCGATCCGCCTGATGGAAATGGCCGGCCGGTTCGGTCTGCCAGTTGTGACCCTCGTGGATACCGCTGGCGCCTATCCCGGCAAGGGAGCAGAAGAGCGCGGCCAATCCGAGGCCATCGCGCGCTCGACCGAGATGTGCCTCAAGATCGGCGTGCCGCTGATCTCCATCATCATCGGCGAGGGTGGCTCTGGTGGCGCCGTTGCCTTCGCAACCGCCAACCGCGTTGCCATGCTGGAACACTCCATCTACTCGGTGATTTCGCCCGAAGGCTGCGCCTCCATTCTGTGGAAAGATGCCGAAAAGATGCGCGAAGCTGCCGAGGCGCTTCGCTTGACGGCGCAGAACCTCCGCGAACTCGCCGTGGTTGACCGGGTGATCCCTGAACCGCTCGGCGGGGCGCACCGCGATGCGGATGCCGCTTTCTCTGCGGTTCGCGCAGCGCTGGCTGAAATGCTCAAGGAGCTGAGCGGCAAGGACGCCGCAGAACTGGTCAAGGATCGTCGTCAGAAGTTCCTGGCGATTGGCTCCAAGGGCCTGGCCGCCTGAAGCCAACCAACCCTATGATCTGATTACGAAACCCCGGCCCCAGCGCCGGGGTTTTTGCTGTTGCGCGCTTGGACGGGCACGCAGGAAAGGGAACATTTGGACAGGCCTGCGCATTGATCTCACACCTGCCCCCTACCGCGTCAGGAGCGTACCAATGCCGGATCATCAGACCCGAGATCACCAAAACACCGCAACATCTGCCAACACGTCGACCGCGAAGGGCCTCGCCGCACGCGCCCTGCCCTCGCAGTCGACACGCGACGAGATCCTCGACCAGATCAATCCGGATGATTTTTCCTGGGCCGTGCCAATCATGCGCGCAGGCTACGCAGGCCGTGCGCTGGTGTATCTGACGGTCGCGGGCACTTCGCTCTGGTCGATCTGGCAGGGCGGTGAGGCCAACAGCACCACGGATGCGCTACGCTGGCTGGACGACGGGATTGGCCTCGCGGTGCTGCTGCTGATCATCCTCGGCCTCTCGGCCTATGCGCTATGGCGGGTCGTGGACAGCGTCTGGGATCTCGAGGCCTATGGATCTGGCCTCAAGGGCATGATCGCCCGCGCAGGCATGATTGTGACGGGTCTGGTGCACCTGGCGATGGCTGGCCTTGCTCTGACCGTTCTGGTCGGCAGCCGCTCGGGTTCTGGCAGCGGCATCACCGACGCCGCCGCGTCTTCGGCCGGGACAGCAATCCTGGCAGTGGTCGGCCTGCTGACACTTGGAGCGGGGGGATACTACCTGCACAAGGCCTGGAGCGAGGGCTACCGCAACCACCTGCGCGGCAATCCGATCACGCTGCGGCTCAATACGCTGCTCAAGATCGGCGTGGCCGCAAATGGTGCGGTGATCGGCATCATCGGGCTGCTGATCCTGCAGGCTGCGCTGTCGGCCTCGGCAGAAAATCCCGAAGGGATCGGCAGTGTCTTTGACTGGCTGCGCGAACAGATGTTCGGCCAGATCCTTGTCACCAGCCTTTGCCTGGGCCTGCTCGGGTTTTCGCTCTTTTGTGCCGTCAACGCGCTTTACCGCATCGTGCCCAAGGCCAGCGATCGCGGCACGCAAACGCTGCGCGACGCATTGAGCAGCGGTTAACCCGCCAAAAGACGCAGCCCCTGCGTCACGTCAGAACGAACCGCCAGCCGCAGGCCGGGCTCATCCCCGGCCTTCAGCGCTGCAATGATCAACTTGTGATTCTGCGGTGGTTCCGTCCGACGCAGCCGACCATAAAGCGCGCGCATGGTCGGCCCCAGCTGCAGCCAGACAGTTTCCGCCATCGCCAGCATGGCAGGCGCCTGCGCCCGCAGATACAGGGTGCGGTGAAATTCCAGATTGGTGCGAAGATAGCCCACCGCATCCCGCTTCGAGATCATCTCGGCCACATTCGAGTTGATGCTCTGGAGACGGTCAATCAACGCCATATGCGCCCGAGGCAGCGCACGGCTGGCCAGCTCCACCTCAAGAAGCGCGCGCAGGGCGGCCAGCTCCTCGATCCGCTCGTTGGTCAGCTCAGGCGTGGACACGCGCCCCGACGTCGACAGAAACAGCGCCCCTTCCGCGACCAGTCGGCGGACCGATTCGCGCGCGGGCGTCATCGAGACATCAAACTCCTTGCCGATCCCCCGCAACGTCAGCGCAGCGCCGGGCGCCAATTCGCCATGCATGATCCGCGTCCGCAACGCGCGATACACCCGATCATGGGCAGATCCGGTGGACAGTTCAGCAGCAGGGCGAGCAGGCATAGACATGACAGCGGTTGTGATCACAAAACAGCGGCCCGTCAATCAAAAGGGCGACACCCCGGCGACAATCTGCGCCTCAGAACCGAAAGCGGTGCAGATGATTGCCCTCACTGCGCAGCCAGCCCCGGGCCCCGTCATAGTTGCCATATAGCCCCTGCACGAGATCCCAGAACGCCTGCGAGTGATTCATCTCCTGCAGATGGGCGACCTCATGCGCGGCCACGTAACGCAGCACTTCAGGCGGCGCGAGGATGAGCCGCCAGGAATACATCAACGCCCCTTCCGACGAACAGGACCCCCAGCGCGACCGCGTATCGCGGAGCGTGATCCGGCTGTAAGACCGCCCCAAAGCGGCAGAATAGCGGTCTGATGCCTCTGCCAGCCGATCGCGGGCCAGTTCCTGCAAGTACCGCTGAATGCGACGGCCAGGACCGGCATCGCTGCGCAGATCGGGCACCATCAACGCGCCATCCTGCAACAGAATGCGGCGACCAGATCCCGCGACGATCCGACGGGGCTGGCCATCAATGGGCAGCACCGCACCAAAGGTCACGGCAACAGCCTCGGGCCGTCCTGCCAGATGGCTGCGGATCCAGCTTTCCTTTTCCCGGGCAAAGGCCAGCGCCTCACGGTCCGGCACCCGCGTCGGCAGGGTCAGCGTCACCCGTCCATCCAGCCCTGAGATGCGCAGGCTGATCCGGCGCGCCCGCGCAGAGCGGCGCAGCGTCAGCGGAACCGGCGGATCTCCCGGCAGGTGATGATCAGCCATGAAGGCCTCCCCTTTTGGCAAAGGCTTTGACAGCACCCGGCGCATATGGCAAGGCACCTGAATCGTCGAACCGACTCAGCAGAAAATCAAGGGGATCCACATGCCCAAGGAAGAATGGGGTGTAAAGCGCGTTTGCCCGACGACCGGCAAACGTTTTTACGACCTGAACAAGAACCCGATCGTCAGCCCCTACACCGGTGAGGTTGTCGAACTGGACAGCGGCAAAAGCCGCATGATCGAAGCCGACGCAGAGGACGCCGCAAGCCGCAAGGCAAAAGACACCGTCGACGCCGATGACGTGGTACTGGACGATGCAGATGACGTCGATATGGACCTCGGTGACGACGTCCTGGACGATGATGATGACGAGGATAACGTCTCCCTCGACGAGATCGCAGACGTCGCGTCCGAAGACGACGATTCCTAAGGTCTTCAGACCCTTGGGGGAGGTTTAACCACCTCCCCCGGACCTCCCTTTTGCCTCTCGATCGCGGTGTTCCGCTCGCTCTGGATGGGAAGTCAAAAAAATTGTGACAGGGATGCATTTTCCGCTTGCGGCCCGCCGCCCTGTCCCGTAAATCACCGTCACACACCGCGACGCAGCATCGCAGAGCGGTTGGTTTGGGGCCTTAGCTCAGCTGGGAGAGCGCCTGCATGGCATGCAGGAGGTCAGCGGTTCGATCCCGCTAGGCTCCACCAAACATCCTTCTCTGAAAACTCAATCCAGCCTCCCTCTCGGGATCAGCTTGCCTTTTGTTTGCGCGCCAAACAGGTCCGGCCGCTATATCCGCGCGCGGCATGTCAGATCACCCCGCCAACCGCAGGAGCGCTTAGGCAAAAACGATCTCAGGCGCGATGATCCGACTGATCTGCCCGCCCGTGTTCACGGCCTCATAAGTCGATCTTGGCGGCCGGGCAGCACCATCAACGCTGCGCAGAACCCAACTCTTCGCCTCCATCGCCTTCAGCGACTGCGACAATGCCCGGTCGGTAATGTTTGGCAGCTGCTGCTTGATGTCGGTGAAATGTCGCGCCTCATGCAGAGAGCCGAGAACCGGCAAAGTCCAGGATCGGCGCAACAGGGGCCAATCGGCCTCTGCCGCAACATCGCGCACCCGGTCAGCCATCGCTGCAACGGTCCTGCCCAGCGGCGTCAGCCGGAACTCTGGCCGCAACGGATGCCCGTAGCCCGGATTGCGCTCGAGAAGGCCCAGCTCAATCAGATGATCGAGACTTTGCGCAAAGGCCGTCCGCCCTGCCCCCGTGGCCGCCAAGAGCGGCGCCTGCCGCCCCGCGACACCCGAATGCAGGCTCGACAAGATGGGCATCGCCCAGGCCCTTGAGGTGATGTTGACAAACAATCCAATGTCCATAAAGTATAGTTAGTATATTTTTAAAAGATAGGAAACCCCATGTCCCTTATTTCCGTTGATCAGACCATCACCATCGCCATGTCCGTTGCAGATCGCCACGCAAGCGCGAAATGGTACGAAACCATGCTCGGGTTTGAGCTGTTGTATCACGCAGATGACGCGGGCTGGTCCGAGGTTCAGACAAACACCCCGGGCGTTGTCATCGGGTTCGGTGAACACACCAAGCCAGCGCCGGGAAACTGCGTGCCTGTCTTTGGGATTGCCGATCTGGACACCGCCCGACACAAGCTGGAGCAGGCTGAGGTGAAATTTGACGGCGACACTGACGTCATCGAGGGCATGGTCAAAACCGCGACCTTCTATGACCCCGATGGCAATGCGCTGATGCTCGCGCAGGATCTGACAGGCGGGAACGAATAAGACGCAGCTCCAGATCAGCACGCCACCCATAAAGGCCAGTGGTCGCTCCGGTCTTTCCGGTCGCAGGCTGCGCTTATCAGGCTCTAACAGGGGCAAATACTGAAAAAGAAGAGAGGTCTGCGCCCCCCAGCGCAGACCTCTCCGGCCCGGCGGGCCCTGATCCGGGGGAGGGATGACATCCCCGGATCAAACCAAATCAGCATTCAGACATTCATTGCCGCAAGGCTGGCAGACATTCGACCAATCAGCGCGTCATCCTCGCCGCCGATCAGGATGTAGCGATACCCGCCTTGCTGCCACAACGCCGCGCTCAACCCCTCCATTCGGCGCAATTCTGGCGCGCGTTCTGCCCCCTCTTCGGCCCGCATGATGCACAGCGCCAGCGGGTCCCCCGTGCTGGTCAGAAAAGCAAGCTGGATCAGGGGCTGCCCCTCAAAGCTCAGGATCTGCGAGCGGGCAAAGCGCACGTCCGGAAAGATCTGCAAATGTTCGACCGACATGCTCTTGCCGATAGAGGCCGCGACCCGGTCCAGCTCTGCCTGCTGCAACGGGGTCGGCACGTCGATATGGGCAAGCGTGCTATTGGAATAAAGCGCCTGATAGGCGGCAACATATTCTGCCCAACCATCGCGCGACGGGCTTAATGCGGCCCCCAGAAACACCCCCACCACCAAGGCGGCGGCAACCGCCCCACCCCAGAAACCCGACCTCAGGCCCGCTCTGCCGTGGGGGGCTGGGTCTGCAATCTGACCCGACCAGCCGCCGTGCCGCGCACCCGGGGAAAGGACTGCAACAGACCGCAGGCCCGCCTCAGGTTGCAGGTCCGCAAACCCCTCGGCCAGCGCCGCCCTGTCAATTTCCAACGCCGCCAACCGCGCCTGCAACGCGGGATCCTGCGCCAGGGCGGCGGTGATCTCTGCCACGGGCGCGAAATCCGCTTCCCCATCCAGATAGGCGACCAGTTCCTCGTCCGTGAAATATCTATCGTGCATTCCGCCCCCCTTTCTCAGTGCGGAACTTCTGCGCCAGAACGGCCCGCGCAGCCGCCAACCGGCTCATCAGGGTGCCGACAGGAACATCCAGGATCATGGCAGCATCCCGATAGGAATAGCCTTCGACATAGACCAGAACCACCGCCTGGCGCTGCACCTCCGGCAGATGCAGGACGGCCTGCAACAGTTCGCGCCGTTCTTGCAGCACGTCACTGTCCTGCGTGGGGTCAACGATCTCTGCCGTCTCGATCCCGACCAGTCCATTGCCGCTGCGCACCTGCCTGTGTCTCACCTCTGTCACCCATAGATTATGGGCAATGCGAAACACCCATCTGTCCAGATGCGAGTCCGGCTGAAACTGGTCGGCCCGCTCCATCGCCCGCAAACAGGCCGCTTGCGCCAGATCGTCGGCCTCTGGCCGTGATCCCGTAAGGCTGAGCGCATATCGCCAGACCCGCGGGAACACTTGGCTCAGCCCCTCGCGTACAGCCGCATCAGAAGGTTTACGCCTGAAAAACGACACCATCGCCCGACCTCACCCTCTGCCAGTATCTGTCAGATCAGGGGTCGGGCGCAGGCTCATTTCTGAAACACCATGCGGACCGTGACGGGAACAGCGCGGGTGATACTGTCCAGACTTGCGAGCTCCTTCAGCGTGTCGATACCCGCATCAATGCCCAGATCATCCGTGGACAGAACGATGAAATCGGCCGTCGTCACCAGCACCTTGTCCTCGCCCAGCCGTGCGACCAGCATCTCGGCTTCGACATCCGCCTCCACCCCGGCGAAACTCAGCACCCCCTCAAAATCGGTCAACGCGGTATCGCCCACCGCCAGACCTTCGAAATCATCCAGCTCGACCGAACCGCTCAGCACCGCAGTCGGGGCAGCCGCGCGAAAAACATGTTCGATCATGCGTTCGTTTCGGATGTCGATGTTCGTCTCGACAGAGCCGAGATCAATGCTGATGGTGACAGCGCCATCTTCGCCAACCGTTCCGGCGACAGAGGTGAAATGATGCACCTCGCCATAGTCATTGCCCTTGATAGAGCCGAATGCCACCCGCGATTGATCCTCAACCGCAGACCAGACGCTGTGCCCGCCCGCAAAGGCGGCGCTGGCTGACACCACACAGGCCGCTACGCATGCCAACAATTTCTTCATGTGCCTTCTCCCAAGAGACCAGAACAAAAACGTTCCTATGAGACACAACGCGCCAGCGCCGGAATCCATCTGAACTTTTTTGCCCGCCCCTGCATTTTTGCGAACACTTGCACCATGCCCGATCCAGCCGGGCATGTGGCTGCACGTTCGCTCACATCTGGGAGAGGGAGAGCGCAGGCGACAAACGCCACCCTGCGGCTCAGGACAGGACGTCGACGCCAGAGAGGTCAGCCGAAATCCGGATCAGCGGGCCGGTCACACCGGGACAGAGCCGCCCCAGCCCCGCCAGCCCCATCAGTTCGGCCGGGACACGCGTCGCTGCCGCCAGCGCCTGTTCCAACGGCACGCCGACCTTGTGGTGCAGCACCCGCAGCGCCGTGATCAGATCCAGATCCGCCCCGGCCAATGTGCCATCGGCCAGCGTCAGTCGGCCGTCCACACGGCAGATCTGTCGGCCTTCCAGCTCAAACGCGGTCTGATCTGTTCCCGCAGGCGCCATCGCGTCACTCACAAGAAAGATCTGCCCCGGTCCCCGCTTTGCAGCCCAGGCCGCGCGCATGGCTTCGGGGTGGACATGGATCGCATCGGCAATCAGACCCGCGCTCAGATCACCACTGGCCAGAACAGCCCCCACGAGACCCGGCTCGCGATTGCCAAGCTGGCTCATGGCATTGAACAGATGGGTGGCGCAACGCGCGCCCGCCTCGGCATATCTGAGGCAGGTCGCAAACCCGGCGTCCGTATGCCCCAATGACACCACAGCCCCGGCTGCAACCAATGCCCTGACCTGATCCGTGGTGGCGTTCTCCGGCGCAAGCGTCAGCATCAGCGCAGGCAAGTCCTGCGCAGCCGCAATCAATGCCGCAAGATCGGCCTCTTCCATCGGGCGGATAAGCGCGGCGTCATGCGCGCCCTTCCGAGCCACCGACAGATGCGGCCCCTCCAGATGCAGCCCGGCAATCCCCGGCACTCCCGCAGCAATCGCGGCCTTGGCGGCCGCAATCGCAGCAACGGTCTTCTCCCGCGTGTCCGTGATCAGGGTTGGCAGAATTGCCGTCGCGCCAAGCCCGCGATGGGCCAGAGCAATCCGACGCAGCGTATCAACCGATGGATCATCATTGAACATGACCCCGCCGCCGCCATTCACCTGCAGATCCACAAAGCCCGGCGCCACAATGTCACCGCCCAGATCCACCCTTTCTCCCGCGCCAAGGCTGGCCACAGGTCCGATCGCGGCCACGCCCCCATGTTCGACGCGCAGGCCAAGCCCCTCTTGCAAGGCCACACCGTCAAAGACGGATCCACCGTGATAGATGGTTGCCGGGCCGCTCATACCGTTTCCGTCACTTTGCGCAGATGGCGGGGCGCATCCGGGTTGATCCCGCGCTGCACCGCGACCTGCTCAACCATCGCATAGAACGAGACGATGGCCGCCACCGGGTCAGTCAGCCAGTGATCGGTCCTGACATGGGGCAGCTCTTGCGCGGTCTTGACCAACGGGCTGGTCGCAAACACCTGCGCGCCCTTGGCCGCCAGCGTATCAGCCACCTCCGCCAACAGCGGCTCTGCCGCATCCTTGGCAGCAAAGGCAATCACCGGAAAGCCACCCGCCACAATCGACACCGGCCCATGCAGCACCTCGGCCGAGGAATAGCTCTCTGCATGGATCTGGCAGGTTTCCTTGAACTTCAGCGCCGCCTCATTGGAAATCGCCATGCTCGGCCCCCGCCCCAGCGTGAACAGCGAACTTTGCGTGACCGCCTGGGCAGCGGCGCTCCAATCACACCGCGTGGCCTTGTCGAGATGCTCGGGCAAGCTGCGCAAAGCCGCCAACAAATCGCCATCGCCTTTCAGTTCTGCCAGCAGCCACAGACCAGCCACCAGCGAGGTGACAAAGGTCTTGGTCGCCGCCACACTGCGTTCTGGTCCCGCATGCAGCGGCAGCGCCGCCTCAGCTGCCAGGGCAAGCGGCGAACTCGGATCATTGGTAATCGCCACCGTACTGGCGCCAGAGGCGCGCGCGCTCTTGGTCAGCTGCACGATGTCCGGGCTCTGGCCGGACTGGGACACCGACAGGCACAACGCGCCCGCAGCCTTCAACTCAGCCCCATAGACAGAGGCGACAGACGGGCCAACCGAGGCCATAGGCAGGCCAAGCAGCAGCTCGCTTGCGTATTTCAGATAGGTGCAGGCATGGTCGGACGAACCGCGCGCCGCAGAGATCACGAACCGCGGCCCCTCCCGCTCGGCAACAGCCACAGCCGCAGCCAGCGCATCGGTGCCCTTGGTCAACAGACGCTCAACGGCGACAGGGATTTCTTCGATTTCCTGACGCATCAGGGTGGGGTTCGGGGTCATCGTGGCAGCCTTTCCATCAGGTGTCCGGATCACGGTGTCAGCCGCAGCTCTGCCACGAAATCGTAGGCATCACCGCGATAATTGGATCTGGTGAACTCAGCCACGCGGCCGCTCTCAAGATATGAGATCCGCTGAATGCTGAGCCCGGCCACACCCTCGGCAACCCCCAAGAGGGTCGCATCTTCTTCCGCCAGGTTGACGGCTGAAATCTTTTGAATTGCGCGCACTGGCCTACTGCCGCTTTCGCCAAGCAGATCGTAAAGAGAATCGCGCACCGCCAGCGGGTTGGGCAGGATATCCAGCGGCAGCGAGGCCCGCTCAACCGCCATCGGCCTCCCCCCCGCCTCGCGCAGGCGACAGATCCGCGCCACCTGCCCATCCGCAGGCAGGCCCAGCACCTCTATTTCCTCGGCAGACGGCAGAAAGACGCCCCGCTCCAACCACTTGGAGCTGGTCTCCATCCCGCGATGGCGCATGTCCTCGGTAAAGGACGTCAGATGCGACAGCGACTGCTCAAGCCGCGGCGCCGCATCCCGCACGAAAGAGCCGGACCCCTGCCGCTGCACAATCGCCCCCTGCTTGACCAGCTCCTGAATGGCTTTGCGCACGGTGGCGCGGGACAGACCGGTGATATCGGCGATCTCGCGCTCTGGCGGCAGCGAAGAGTTGGGCGGCAGAACGCCATCCTCAATTCCCTGCTCCAGCCTCTGCCGCAGACGCACGTATCGCGGCCCACCGCTGGTTTCGAGCCACTCATCTGGGGAAAGAAACGCCGCCGCATTCATTGTGCCTGCTCCTTCTGAAGCGCGTAAGCCAGCGCAATCGCACCCTCGATCGGCGCTCCCTTGGGCGCAACAATCGCGGCCTGCGCCTCTGGTGGGAGATAGGGCGCATAAAGCGGACCAATCCCGCCCGTCAGGCACAACGCCATCTGCGGTGTCCATCCCATCGCGCCCAGCGCCTGCCACAGATAGGCTGCGCCTTCCCGCATCAACCCTTGGCCAGCCACATCCCCGGCCTGCGCAGCCGCAGTCACCCGCCGCGCGATCTGACCCAGCTCATGTGGCGGGGCCTCAGCGGCAAAGGCAACGATGCCGCCCGTGCCGTCATAATCCGCAAGCAAGCGTCGGGTCAGATCGCTTTGCTCCGCAAGGCCATCATGGGCGTTCAGCGCCACCGCAAGAGCCCGGCGACCAATCCACTGCGCCGACGCCTCGTCGCCCAGAACAGGCCCCCACCCTCCGGCAAAGCGACGCGCCCCACCCGCTTGCAAGGCCAGAAACGATCCGGTGCCACAATGGGCAATCGCCCCGTCTGCGTCGCCATGCGCACCCGCCAGGGCAGGATGGCGATCATCTTCCACCCGCACGACCTGAAACGGCAGATCCGCCGCAACGCGGGCGGCGATTCGCGGGCTCGCAACACCGGCCAGACCAAGATACGCAGGCGCCCCGTACAGCGCCTCTGCGCCGCCGGTCACATGGCTCGCCAGCTCGGCAATTCCGTCACGAAGACGGCCAAGGGCGCCATCGTAGTCACTGCTTACATTGGCAGGGCCAACCTCAACGACACATCGCCCCTGCGCACTAACGCAGGCGATCCGACAGGTTGTTCCGCCACCGTCAACGGCGACCACAGGGGAAAGGATTGGATGAGGATATGGCAGGTTCATGACCATACCTATACGCATCCACCACCCTCGTGTAAATACCAAAACCAGTCCAATATACTCCAAAACCAGACCTAACAGACTGTTTTCACCAACCAATTACGCTTCAAAAAATATTTGTAGACAAATGGTACTGTATAGGTATGCTTTTGGCCAACGAGGAGAGAAACCGTGCTGCCACACACCACAGAGCAAGTGCACCCGGATGCGCACAAGCTGAGCGATGCCACGCTGAAAGACGCCGCCCGCGCCCTTGCCAAGGGGCAGAGAGAGGCCGCAGAAGCGCCCCAGCAGGCCATCTCCGCCATCTGCAGCGGCGCCAGCGCAATGGCGCGCAGCCTCACCTCTGACGGATCGCTCTATTATGTCGCGGCGGGCTCCTCCGGCCTGATGGCGGCAGCAGATGCAATGGAACTGGGCGGCACCTTCAGCATTGATGAAAGCCGCATCCATATCCTGATGGCCGGCGGCCTTCCCCAATCCGCTCATATGCCCGGCGACACAGAGGATGACATCCACGGCCTCTCGGAACAGCTCGCACAGCTGGGCCCGCAGGACACGGTGATCGCCGTATCCGCCAGCGGCACAACCCCCTTCACACTGGAAGCCGCGCGTCTGGCGGGGGCCGCGGGGGCCGCATTGATCGGCATCGCAAACAATCCCGGCAGCCCCCTTCTGGAGCAGGCAGACCATGCCATCGCGCTTGCAACCCCGGCAGAGCTGATTTCCGGCTCGACGCGAATGGGCGCCGGCACGGCCCAGAAAATCGCTCTCAACATGCTGTCCAGCCTGATGGCGGTTGAGCTGGGCCATGTGCATGACGGCATGATGGTGAACCTGCGCGCAGACAACAGCAAACTGCGCGCCCGCGCCGTCGGCATTGTCAGCCGGATCACCGGCGCAAGCGCGACCGACGCGCAAATCGCCCTCGATCAGACCGGTGGCGCGGTAAAGCCCGCAGTGCTGATCTGCGCGGGCGCCACCTCTGTCGGACATGCGCTCACTCTGTTGCAAGACAGCGCCGGGCGGCTGCGCCCCGCGCTTTTGGAACTACCGAAAAGACAAAACAAAACAGACTAACCTTGGGAGGAAATAATGCTACGAAAGTCTCTTACCATTGCGCTGACAACAACGGCGCTGACGGCAACCGCGGCCTGGGCCGAGGATGTGACGCTCACCATCGAAAGCTGGCGCAACGACGACCTGACCCTGTGGCAGGACAAGATCATCCCCGCCTTCGAAGCCAAACACCCCGGCATCAAGGTGAAATTCACCCCCTCCGCCCCTGCGGAATATAACGCGGTGCTCAACTCCAAACTTGATGCAGGCTCTGCGGGCGATCTGATCACTTGCCGCCCCTTTGACGCCTCTCTCGCCCTGTTCGAAGCAGGCCACCTGGCCGATCTCGACGAGATGGAGGCGATGAACAACTTCTCCGACGTGGCCAAATCCGCCTGGCAGACCGATGATGGCTCCGCCAGCTTCTGCGTGCCGATGGCTTCGGTGATCCACGGGTTCATCTACAACGCCGATGCCTTTGCCGAACTCGGCATCGACGCCCCCGAGACCGAAGCAGAGTTTTTTGCCGCGCTGGAAAAGATCCGCGAAGACGGCACGTATATCCCGATGGCGATGGGCACCAACGACCAGTGGGAAGCCGCCACGATGGGCTACAACAACATCGGCCCGAACTACTGGAAAGGCGAAGAAGGCCGCCGGGCTCTGATCGCAGGCGAGCAGAAACTGACCGACGAGGCCTGGACCGCCCCCTACGCGACCCTTGCCAAATGGGCGCCCTATCTCGGCGATGGCTATGAGGCACAGACCTATCCGGACAGCCAGAACCTGTTCACCCTTGGTCGCGCCGCCATCTACCCCGCAGGCTCGTGGGAGATTTCGGGCTTCAACACCCAGGCCGATTTCCAGATGGGCGCCTTCAAACCGCCGGTCCAGAATGCAGGCGACACCTGCTATATCTCTGACCACACCGATATCGGAATCGGCATGAATGCGGCCACCGACCACCCAGAGGCCGCAAAGACCTTCCTTGCATGGGTCGGCTCGCCGGAGTTTGCGTCGATCTTCGGGAACGCCCTGCCCGGCTTCTTCCCGCTGTCCAAGGAACCTGTCGAACTGGCCGATCCGCTGGCCAAGGAATTCGTCAGCTGGCGTGGCGAGTGTGAAAGCACCATCCGCTCCACCTATCAGATCCTGTCCCGCGGCACGCCGAACCTCGAAAACGAGACCTGGGGCGCATCGGTCGCTGCCATCAAGGGCACGGCCTCGCCTGAAGAGCTGGGCGCCAAGCTGCAGGATGGCCTGGCCAGCTGGTACGCACCGCAGCAGTAACCCCTGCGCTGCAATTGTCTCCGGGCGGTGCACTGCCGCCCGGACACCTCAGGAGACTCCCCATGACCAAGCCCCGCGTCCGCTGGCATATCGCCGTCTTTCTGGCGCCTGCCGTGCTGATCTACTCTGCCGTGATGATCTTTCCGCTGTTCAATACCCTGCGGCTCGCGCTCTACAGCCGCGTCGATCAGGAGCGGATCTTCACCGGATTGGACAATTTTCGCACCCTGTTTTTTGACCCCATCTGGGCCGAGCAGTTCTGGAACGCTCTGGGCAACAACTTCTGGTTCTTCCTGGTTCATATGCTGGTACAGAACCCGATCGGCATCGCGCTCGCCGCGATCCTCAGCCATCCACGGCTTCGCTTTGCCGCGCTTTACCGCTCTGCGATTTTCATTCCCACCATCCTCAGCTTTGTCATCATCGGCTTTGCCTGGAAACTGATCCTCTCGCCGATCTGGGGCATTGCCCCCTCAATGCTGGACGCGGTTGGTCTCAAATCCCTGTTTGCCCCGTGGCTGGGCAAGGAAGAATACGCCCTCACCACATTGGCGCTCATCTCTGTATGGCAGTTCGTCGGCATTCCGATGATGCTGATCTACGCCGCCCTTCTGTCGATCCCCGAAGAAATCCTGGAAGCCGGTGAAATCGACGGCATCACTGGTCTGGCCGCCTTCTGGAAGATCAAGCTGCCGCTGATCCTGCCGTCAATCGGGATCATCTCGATCCTGACATTCGTTGGCAATTTCAACGCCTTCGACCTGATCTACGCATCCCAAGGCGCGCTGGCTGGGCCCGACTATTCAACCGATATCCTGGGCACCTTCATGTATCGCACGTTCTTTGGCTTCCAACTCCAGCTGGGCGATCCGCATATGGGGTCGGCCATCGCCGGGGCGATGTTTGCGATCATCCTCGTCGGCGTCTGTATCTATCTCTTTGGCATCCAGACCCGGATGCGCCGCTACCAGCTGTAAGGAGGTCGGACCATGAACAAGGCCCGCACAAACCCCCTAAACGCGTTCGCCATGCACGGCGCGCTGATCCTTTACACGCTGATTGCGCTGTTTCCGGTCTTTGTGATCCTCATCAACAGCTTCAAGACGCGCAAGGCGATCTTCCGCGAGCCACTGGCGCTGCCGGATGCCGACAGTTTCTCGATGATCGGCTACCAGACAGTTCTCAAACAGGGCGATTTCTTCCTCTATTTCCAGAACTCGCTGATCGTCACGGTCGCCTCACTGGCGCTTGTGCTGCTGTTTGGCGCCATGGCGGCCTATGCGCTGAGTGAATACCGCTTCAAGGGCAACACGTTGATGGGGCTGTATCTGGCCCTTGGCATCATGATCCCGATCCGCATCGGCACCGTTGCGATCCTTGAGATGATGGTGGCGACAGGACTGGTGAACACCCTCTGGGCGCTGATCCTTGTCTACACGGCCCAAGGCCTGCCGCTGGCGGTGTTCATCCTCAGCGAATTCATGAAACAGGTGAGCGACGATCTGAAAAACGCAGGCCGCATCGATGGGCTCAGCGAATACACCATCTTCTTCCGACTGGTGCTGCCCCTGGTGCGCCCGGCGATGGCCACCGTCGCCGTGTTCAACATGATCCCGATCTGGAACGATCTGTGGTTTCCGCTGATCCTGGCCCCGGCCGAAGAGACCAAGACGCTGACCCTGGGCAGCCAGGTCTTTATCGGGCAGTTCGTCACCGACTGGAACGCGGTTCTGTCGGCGCTGTCGATGGCAATCCTGCCGGTGCTGATCCTCTATGTGATCTTCTCCCGCCAGCTGATCCGCGGCATCACATCGGGGGCGGTGAAATGATCTGTTCAGCCCTTGCATCAACAGGCCTGCTCCCGTCCGCTTGGGGGCGTGAAGCGCCCCGGCTTAGGCCGCGCAAGACCGCTTGCCCTGATCTTCTTGCAGGAGTCTGCTCATGACCCGCGTCCTGATCGCAGGCCTTGGCAATATGGGCCTGTCCCACGCGCTGGCCCATCACGGCCACACCGATGCCGAAATCATCGGTCTGGTGAACCGCTCCGGCACCGTCGACCACCCCGACCTGCAGGGCTACCCTGTCTTTACCGACTTTCACGCCGCCCTGCACAAGACCAAACCGGACCTCGTGGTCGTGGCCACCTATTCCGACAGCCATGCCGACTACGCCGTGGCCGCGATGGAGGCAGGCGCGCATGTCTTTGTCGAAAAACCGCTCGCCACAACCGTCGCCGACGCCCGCCGCGTGGTGGCAAAAGCACAAGAAACCAACCGCAAGCTGGTGGTCGGCTACATTCTGCGCCACCACCCCAGCTGGGTCCGCCTGATCGCTGAAGCCCGCGGGCTTGGAGGGCCATATGTCTTTCGCCTGAACCTCAACCAGCAATCCAGCGGCGCCGAATGGGAAACCCACAAGGCGCTGATGCAGACCACCTCTCCCATCGTGGACTGCGGGGTGCACTACGTCGATGTGATGTGCCAGATCACCGACGCCGCACCGGTCCGCGTCCACGGTATGGGGCTGCGTCTGTCGGATGAAATCGCTGCCGACATGTATAACTACGGCCAGTTCCAGGTGGTGTTCGCTGATGGCTCCGTCGGCTGGTACGAGGCAGGCTGGGGGCCGATGATGTCGGAAACCGCCTTTTTTGTGAAAGACATCATTTCCCCCAACGGATCCGTCTCCATCACCGACGGCAACAAAGGCGCCTCTGCCGATGTGGACGGCCATACGCGCGTCGGCAGCATTCTGGTGCACCGCCCCGGCGGCGACCACAGCATCGACCTACCGGATGAGCCGGGCCACCAGGCCCTGTGCGATGCGGAACAGGCCTACATGCTGCGCGCCATCGCCGAAGACATTGATCTCACACGCCATATGACCGACGCCGTGCAATCCCTCGCCATCTGCCTGGCCGCGGATGAAAGCATCCGCACCGGCCAACCCGTTTCTCTTGAGGAGCCCCGCCCATGACCGCCCTGTCGCTGAAGAACGTCAACAAATCCTTTGGCCCTGTCCACGTCCTGAAAGACATCAACCTTGAGGTCGAAGACGGCGAGTTCGTGGTCTTTGTCGGCCCCTCCGGCTGTGGCAAGTCCACCCTGTTGCGGGTGATTGCAGGGCTGGAAGACGCAACATCGGGCGAAATCCATATCGCAGGCGAGCAGGTCAATCTGACCCCGCCCTCCAAACGCGGGATCGCGATGGTGTTCCAGAGCTATGCGCTCTACCCCCACCTGAACGTACGCGGCAACCTGACCCTTGCGCTGAAACAGGAACGCCAGTCCAAAGCCGTGATCGAAGAGCGCGTGGAAACCGCCAGCCGCATGCTGGGGCTGGAACCGTATCTCGACCGCTACCCGTCAGAGCTGTCCGGGGGCCAGCGACAGCGCGTTGCCATTGGCCGTGCCATCGTACGCCAGCCCAAACTGTTCCTGTTTGACGAACCGCTCTCGAACCTTGACGCGGCCCTGCGCATGAACACCCGCATCGAAATCGCCAATCTGCACCGCCAGCTGTCGGCCTCGATGATCTACGTCACCCACGACCAGACAGAGGCAATGACCCTTGCGGACAAGATCGTGGTTCTGCGCGACGGTCGGGTAGAGCAGATCGGCAGCCCGATGGATCTCTACAATGATCCGGCAAACCGCTTTGTCGCGGGCTTCCTTGGGGCGCCGTCGATGAACTTCCTGCCCGCCAGCACCCTGACGCCGGATGACCCGCGCGAAATGGGTCTGCGCCCCGAAGACATCCGCCTCGAAGGGGGTGGCCCGATTGCAGGGACGGTCTCTCACGTGGAACATCTGGGCGGCGACACCAATGTGATTTTGCAAACCCAGACCACGCCGCTCACCATCCGGCTGTTCGGCCAGCACGCCATCGCACCGGGAGAGAACGCCCAATTCGGCTACGACCCCGCCCGCGCCTATTACTTTGCACAGGACGGCCAACGCCTGCGCTGATCACCACAAGACCCCACCGCTGCAGATCCGCCTGGGCGGGTCTGCCTCCTCGTGCAGCAACCACACACCGCAGCCAACAACACACCGCAACCAACAAGTGCGTCAGCCAGTTGGCTGGCCCTGACGCGTCACAATCGCGCCAGACACCACGTCAACCGTGCCAAGCTATCCCGACCAGCTGCCAAGCATTTTCGCCCCAAACCGGGCCATCACGGTGATCCGGATGGAGGTCAGTAGCGCGGAACGATGCGGGCGTTCGCACCGATAATTCCGACGTCAGTTTTCCTGCTTAGTCAGTCCTGCAAAGCAAGTCAGCGGGCAAGAAAACTAGCCTCCAAAAGCTGATGTGTACCGCACTTCGCCTCTGGCCGGTTCTGGACCGAACGCAAGTGCCTGGACGTACTCGGTCGGCACTTCACCGAATGTAAGATCACCGGGAGATAAGAAGCCAAACCGGCTATAATAGCCAGGATCGCCCAAAAGAACACAGCCCGCGGCATTGAGTGATCGCAACCGCTCAAGACCGGTTGCGATCAATTGCCGCCCTATACCTGCGCGTTGATGTTCCGGGTGAACTGAGACTGGCCCAAGGCCGTACCATTGCCCACTGGCTTCAGAGATTTCCACCGGAGAAAAAGCGATGTGACCAACAATCTGGTCATCGCTCAAAGCAACAAGTGAGAGCGTGAGGTCGCCGTTCTTACGCAGGCCATCCACAATTCGTGGCTCACTGCCATCGCTCATTTCGACAGCAGCGAAGGCGATTTTGGTCAGTTCGTGTATCGTTGCTTCATCGCCAGGAATTTCATCACGTATTTTCATGACATTTTCGGTAGCATCTTGGGTCTTAGTTGCAAACACTCGCTTGAACCACCTGCTCCATGTCAGCGGATCTTACGAAAGTCACCATTCGTTCACCCTACAGCATCCGTCACTCTGGGCTCTGACTGGGCATTCTCTGCACTATCCGCGAAAGTCCGCCATCGTGTGCAGCTCGCAACCTGGGTCAGCGACACGACACGGGTGTCAGCTTTGACTGATCTTCAACAATGAGGGGGTAGTGGCGGACCGAGGAGGATTCGAACCCCCGACCCCTTGATTCGTAGTCAAGTACTCTATCCAGCTGAGCTATCGGTCCACTGCGGCGGGGTTTACTGGGGCTGGGCGCAGGGCGCAACCCCAAAATGTCATAAACCTGCAGCTTTTCTCGAATTATCTGCCGAACCCCGGAAAAACATCAGAAAACCAAAGGCTTCTGTGGATAAATCCCGCTCAGATCGTGCCGTCCCCCTTGGGAAGGCAGATGTCGAACACGGTGCCCTCAGGCCCTGTTTCACGTAAAACCACCATGCCGCCGTGACCGCGGGCCAGCTCATTGGCGATGGTCAGCCCAAGGCCGGTGCCCCCCTTGCGATAGCTGCCCTGAAAGGCGGTGAACAGGTTCTCTGCCGCCTTTGCAGGCAGGCCCGGCCCGGTGTCCGCAACAGAGATCCACCAGCTTTCCCCGTCCTCGCGGGCCGATATGGTGATGCGCCCCGCCTTGCCCGTGGCCTCGATGGCCTGACGGGCATTGCGCACGAGGTTCATGACGATGCGGAACAGCTGCTCAGGGTCCGCCCGCAGGCTGAGATCACTGGGCACCGCATTTTCAAATGTGACCAGTTCCTTGTCCCGGTTCGCAAGCCCCTCGGCCTCAAGGATATCCTCGACCTGCCCATGCAGCGTGACGCGGGCAAAGGTCGGCGCCGGTTCCTCTGCCTTGCCAAAGGCCAGCGTGCCTTCGCACAGCGACACCGCGCGCGTGATCGAATTCACCAGCTTGGGCGCCAACCGCCGCACAAGGGGGTCTTCGCTCATCTCGATCCGGTCGGTGAACAGCTGTGCCGAGGTCAGGATATTGCGCAGATCGTGGCTCACCTTGGCCACCGCCCCTCCCAGCTGGGCCAGACGCTCGCGCTGCTTGAGAGCCTGCGTCAGCTCGGTCTGCAGCTTCATCAGCGCCTCTTCGGCCTCGCGCAGCTCGGTCACACCGGCACTGGGGTGGATGATCCCGCGGGCATCCTCCGGCGCCGCCGCATAGCGCTGCATATAGCCGATAACGCCCTTGATCGGCTTCACCATGAACCGGCGCACCGCCGCAAACAGCAAAACCGCCGTAAAGATAGAGATCACCGCCGACAGCAGCAGAATGCGCACGCCATAGTCGATCATGGCGGCGCGCAGCCCCTTGGTTTCGATGGTGATCTCGATCAAAAGGCCCGCCTCGCGCACGGGCGAGCCGATGACACGGATGATTTCATTTTCAGGGGTCAGCAACCGTTGCATGGCCTGCCCGATCAACGAAAACGGGCTGCTGTTGCGCAGATCATAGGTGCCTGCAATGGGCGAGGGGATGGGCGAGGACAACACCAGCTGGCGCACCTCGTCGCGGCGCAGCACCACGTTGAAGACGCCCGCGTTTTCCAGCAGCTCCGCCTCCAGCTCTGTCTCCAGCATATCATCCGCCAGCAACGCCAGCGACGCGATCTGCGCCCGCTCCAGCCGGTCCGACAGGTAATCCAGCCGGAACCGCGCGATGGACGGGACAAAAATCAGAACCTCGGCCAACATCACGAAGACCGTGGTCAGGATCAGGAATCGGCCTGATAGCGTGTTGAGCATTCCGCCCCTTCCGGCGTTACGGGAGCCAGCGCTGCACAAAGCGCACCACTTGTTTCACTCTTGGACTATCAAAAAGCCGTGGCGAGAAATAGGCCCCTGCAACACGTTTATTCATTTCGGAAATTGTCGGATAGGGCGCAACCATCGCGGCGACCTGGCTCATCTTCATATTGTTGGCGATGGCCATCGACCACAGCGCGACCAGTTCCCCCGCCTGATGGCCGACAACAGAAACACCAACCGGGCGCCCCTTGACCACCATCACCTTGATCAGGCCCTTGCTCTTGCGCTCTGCCAGGGCGCGGTCGTTGTGGTGGTAATCAAATCGCGCCACCTCCAGCCGGTCGCCATGTGCCTTGCGCGCCTCTGCTTCGCTCAGACCGACCTGCGCCAGTTCAGGGGCCGTATAGGTCGACCACGGAATGTGGCTGGTCTTGGCCTTGGACGGCAGGCCGAACAAGATCGACTTGATGATGACGCTGGCATGATAGCCGGCCACATGGGTGAACTGCAGCCCCCCAGCCACGTCCCCGATGGCATAGACACGGCGGTTCTTGCTGCGCAGGCTCTCATCGACAACCACCCCGGCGCGGTTGGTTTCCACGCCCGCAGCCTCAAGATTGAGCCGGTCGATATTGGCTTTGCGCCCGACCGCCATCAAAAGGTGGCTGCCCTCAAAGACGCGACCGTCCTTGGCGGTGACCCGCACGCCCCCTGTTGGCGTTGCGCCGACATGGGCGGCCTGCGCCTCTTCTGCGATTTCGACGCCCTCGCTGCGCAGCTGATCCAGCACGATCTCGGCCAGCTCCGGGTCGTCCTTGCCAAGCGCCTTGGCCCCCTCGATCACCGTGACCTTGCTGCCCAGGCGAATATGGGCCTGCGCCATTTCCATGCCGATGGGGCCACCGCCGATAATCAGCAGGTGATCGGGCCGCTCGCGCAGGTCGAACAGGGTTTCATTGGTGTAATACGGCACATCTTCCAGCCCCTCGATCGCAGGGACAAAGGGGGATGAGCCGGTGGCAATCACAATGCGCCGCGCCGTGATGCGAAACGCACCGGCCTCGACCACGCGATCATCGACGAACCGGCCATATTCACGAACGACCCGCACGCCAAAGCCCTCGAATCGCTCCTGGCTGTCTACTGGGGCGATGGTGGCGATCACGTCATGCACGTGATCCTTGGCTGCCGAATAATCCACCACCGGGGCCTGATCCGCCACGCCATAGGCGCTGGCGTGGGACTGGGTATAGGCGGTTTTCGCCGCCGCCAGCAGCGCCTTGGAGGGCACACACCCATAGTTCAGGCAGTCGCCCCCCATCTTGTGACCCTCCAAAAGGATCACGTCCGCCCCCATCTGGCTTGCCCCCGCCGCAACCGACAGACCGCCGGATCCGGCCCCAATCACCAGAAGATCACAGGTCAACTCTTGCATGGTCACTGCTCCGATTCTTGGGTGGCTGCCGCCGCAGGCGCATTGCCCGCACGTGGTTTGCGTTTCTTCAGAAGGATGGGCAGCGCTGCCAGCACACACAGGCCGATGATCGGGCCAATCACATGTGGCTCCCACAACAGGGACAGGTCCGGCGTCTCACCACGGTCAAAGACAGAACCAAGCCCAACACCGATCCAGGTAAAGACGATGGCACCGGGAATGATGCCGACGGCCGTGGTCCACAGGAAATTGACCAGTTTGACCCCCACCAGCGCAGGCAGCAGATTCGCCACAAAGAACGGCACCGCAGGGACCAACCGCAGCAGCAAGAGGACTTCGATCTCGTTTTCCCGCAACGCCTGCTTCAGCATCTTGACCCGACCCTCAGCCGTCTCCAGCCGCTGCGTCAGCATCGCGCCAAGGCCCCAGCGCGCAGCCAGAAAGATGCCCATCGCACCGGTTGTGGCGGCCAGCACATTGAACGTCGTGCCCAGCGCAAGACCAAACAGGAAACCGCCCGTGACCGACGCCACCGCCGCACCGGGCAGCGAAAATACCACGATGACCACATAGGTCAGCATGAACAGCCCGACGAGCCCGGCATAATTGTTGTCGCGAAACGCCATCAGCGCCTCGCGGTTGTCGCGCAGGGTTTCAAACGTCAGATAGTCCCCCAACGTCATGGCACCGATCGCGGCCACCACCAAAACAGCGGCAAGGGGCAGAAACCGCCCCAGACCCGGCTTCTTTGCCGATTCTCTGGCCTCACTCTGAGAGGGCTGCGATGGGGTCTGATCCTGCATGGGGCGATGCTCCTGCTCTTCTGGCCGTCTGCCTGTCTGATGTCTGCTCTGGCCTCGTGCCAGAACAGGCGCGTCTGCGACCATCCCCGTTGACAGGGCGGGGTCGCGGTGTTGGTGGTACCTGCAAAATAGCCCCGGCACGAGCGCTGCAGCGCTTATCTCACAGCGGCTTGATCGTGCCCGCGAAAAAAGTGAGCCAATTGTCTCATTCCGTGCTGTTTCAGGGCTATCTGTTACAAAACCCTTCTGTTAAAAGGCCGCGAGCGCCCGATTTTCGGGGAAATGTTGCATTTCGCGCAGAAAACACCCCGCTGGGGGTTTGACTCGCACGGCATTCCCTTCTAGAGACCGGGCTTCGAGATAGACCCCGGGTGGCCGATTCCGCGCCGTCCCGATGTAAACAGTTGGAGACCGGAGCGATGAAACGCACCTATCAGCCTTCGAACCTGGTTCGCAAACGCCGCCACGGCTTCCGTGCGCGCATGGCCACCAAGGCAGGCCGTAAGATTCTGAACGCACGCCGCGCACGCGGTCGTAAAGAACTGAGCGCATAAGCTCAGTTCACGTTCTGACGGACATGACACCGCCGGAGACCCCCAAGGATGGCAACGCTGCCCGCGGGGATCAGTCTCCGGCGGTGTCCGTTTGTGCATCTGATGCAACCGCCGCCCGCGCGTTGCCGCAGCCACAACCCGTGGTGATCGCCAAGCGTCGCGATTTCCTTGCCGCTGCCCGCGCCCGTCGTCAGGGCACCAAGGGCATGATGGTCCAGGGCCGCAACCGCCGGAGCGATGAACCCGGTGGCGATGGCATTCGCATGGGCTTTACCTGTTCCAAAAAAGTCGGCAACGCAGTGGCCCGCAACCGCGCCAAACGGCGCCTGCGCGAAGTCGCGCGGATGATTCTGCCTCTGCATGGCCGTGCAGGATGGGACTATGTGCTGATCGGACGGGCCGGTCAGACGGCAGATCGCCCCTTTGAAGAGCTGAAGCGGGATCTGATCTACGCCCTGAAAAAGATCCACGGCCAGTAAGGTTGCACCAGCAAGGCTGCAACGGGCTCCCTCCCGGCGGTCCGAACGCGCCACTCCCGGCCCTTTCCCCCAATTTCCCCCCGGTAGGTCGCTTGCGCCCCTTCCCCGGCTGGGGCGCTGTCCTGATTGCCATATCGCGCAACTCTGCCTATCTATCCGCCATGACCCCGCTGGCCCATCTCTTTGCGCTGCCTGTGCGCGCCTATCGGCTGATCTTCAGCCCCTGGGTTGGATTTAACTGCCGCTATCAACCCACCTGCTCTGCCTATGCGCTGGAGGCGCTGGAAAAACACGGCGCCATCCGTGGCACATGGCTGACACTGCGCCGGATCGGCCGCTGCCACCCGTTTGGCGGCGACGGCTACGACCCGGTGCCCGGATGCGGCTGTGCCGATCACGGCCCTGACCAGCAGCAAGACACATCAAGTACCACAGACCGCCAGGGCCCTGCCCCGCACCACCGCGATCAGAACCCGCGCTAATCGTCCTTCTTCTCAAAGAAGATCGTGACCTCGCCCAGTGTCACGCCAAAGCGGCTCATATAGGCCTTGTTCAAGAGCCGCCCGTCCTCCAGCAGCCACATCCAGTCGTCAAAGGACACCCGCATCGTGTCTCCGCCCGGCACCGGCAGGTCGATTGTATAGGCCCAGTTAAAGGTATCGCCCCGCTCTTCGCCGCGCGCCTTGCCCTGCACCCCGTCCGCCGTGCCTTCCCAGCTGTCCGGCCCGGTTTTGGTCAGGGTCCAGATCCGCTGTTCCGTGCTGCCATCGGCATAGCGGAAATCCTCGGTCAGGGTCAGATCCCTGCCATCCCACTCTCCCGTGATGTCGACAACAAACCGCCGCCGCACCGTGCCAAAACGGTCGGTGAATTGGCCGTAGGCCACTGTCTGCCCCACGAAATACTCTTCCAGATTAAGCGCCTTGTCGCTCAGTTTCTCATCCGACAGGCTTGGCCGCCCGCAAGAGGCAAGCGCCGCAACCCCGGCAACCGCGCCTCCGATCAGCGCCAGCCGCCCCAGACGGCGCATCGCGCTGCGCTTGGGACGGTGGCGGGTGGTATCTTGGCTGGCAGGGGTCATGTCTTTCACCTCATGTTGGGGGCGCTGCATCGTCTGATGTCTACGCATCACGCCCGCCTTCGGATGACTTTGCAGGCCCGGCCACCCGCGCCCGGATCGCCCAGATCACCTTTTTTCCTTGGCAAAACGCCGATCCTCGGCTAGGGCGCGGCCATGCTTGATGATGATCTCGACGATATCCACCCGCTGTTTGCCGGCGCCCCCTCGACAACGGAGTTCAAGAAACTCCGCAAACGGATCGTGCGCTACGCGCGCGAGGCGATCGAACAATACGGCATGGTGGAACGCCGCGCCGATGGCAGCACGCCGAAATGGCTGGTGTGCCTGTCTGGCGGCAAGGACAGCTATACCCTCCTCGCGGTTCTCTATGAACTGAAATGGCGCGGGCTGCTGCCCGTGGATCTGCTGGCCTGCAATCTTGATCAGGGCCAGCCCGGATTCCCGGCCACCGTCCTGCCCGAATTCCTGGAAAAGATGGGTGTGCCGCACCGCATCGAATATCAGGACACCTACAGCATCGTGATGGACAAAGTGCCCCAGGGCCGCACATATTGTGCGCTCTGCTCGCGTCTGCGCCGGGGCAACCTCTATCGCATCGCCCGCGAAGAAGGCTGCTCTGCGGTGGTTCTTGGCCATCACCGCGACGACATTCTGGAAACCTTCTTCATGAACCTGTTCCACGGCGGTCGCCTGGCGACCATGCCGCCCAAACTGGTGAACGAAGAAGGCGATCTGTTTGTCTTCCGCCCCCTCGCCCATGTGGCCGAGGCCGATTGCGAGAAATTCGCCCGCGCGATGGACTATCCGATCATCCCTTGTGATCTCTGCGGCAGCCAGGACGGGTTGCAGCGCCAGCAGGTGAAACAGATCCTGGATCAGTGGGAATCAAACAGCCCCGGTCGCCGTCAGGTGATGTTCCGCGCGCTGATGAATGCCCGCCCCTCGCATCTTTTGGATCCAAAACTGTTCGATTTTTCTGCTCTTAGCCTGAAAAATCCCGAATTAACTGCTGATTCAGACGAGATTCCCGACCTGCGTTAACTAGACGGTGAGACGCCGATTCTAATCTGTAGCCACTGCCCCTCGTCGTAGGTGAAAGGTCTACAGATGACAAAAACGCTGTCGCAGACACTTGCGCACGTCAGAAAACGGATTGTTCCGGTGCTTCTTGGCCCGCCTCTTCTGGCGTTTCTGCCTGCCCTGACGCTTGCGACCTTCTGGATGGGGGGAGAGGCCGCCCTTTTGATCGTGGCCCTTGGTCTGCCGCTGGTCTTTGCCGCGATGGGTGGCTTTGCCCATCTGCGCCGCCCCGGCCAGCCGCGCGACCGCCTCACCGGGATGTTGCTGCGCGACGGGTTCGAGGAAGTCACCTGCGAAATCTATGACAGTGCCGCCGAAAGCGGCCTGCGCTCTGCCGTGTTCATGGTCGAACTGGACGATTTCAAGGATCTCGCCCAGCGCCACGGCCAGGAGACCGCCGATATGCTGGTCAACCGATGCGGCGACCGGATCCTGTCGATCCTGCGCCCGCAGGACAGCGTTGCCCGCATCAGCGACAGCCGCTTTGGCGTCTGCCTGACCCCGGTTCTGCAAATGGATCTGGAACTGGCCATTCAACTGGCAGGCCGCCTGCAGACCGCGATTGAGGAACCGATTTCCGTGGATGGCGTCTCTGTCTACGTGTCCTGCTCCATCGGGTTCTGCCTTCACGGGCGGGCGCCGAAACCGGCGGGCTCTGACTGGATCAATGCCGCCACCACCGCCCTGATGGAGGCACAGACCAACGGCCCCTCCGGCATTCGCGCCTATACCGAAGACATGGACAAACGCGGCAAGGCCCGCGGCGACGTCAAGGAAGAACTGGTCAACGCCTTGGAAAGCGGCCAGATCCAAGCCTGGTTCCAACCCCAGATCTGCACCGACACGGGCCGCGTTTCCGGGTTCGAGGCGCTGGCGCGCTGGAACCATCCCGTGCGCGGCATGATCCCGCCCATGTCCTTCCTTCCCGCGCTGGAAGACGCAGGACTGATGGAACGGCTCAGTGAAATCATGCTGTACAACGCCCTCACCGCGCTCAAGGCGTGGGATGCGGCCGGGCTGAATGTCCCCTCTGTCGGCGTGAATTTCGCAACGGACGAGCTGCGCAACGTCAATCTCGTTGAGCGCATCCAATGGGAACTGGAACGCTTTGGCCTCACCCCGGACCGGCTTTGCGTCGAAATCCTCGAAACCGTGATGACCGATCAGCCCGACGACATGATCGTGCGCAACATTGCCGCGCTTGGTGAATTGGGCTGCAATATCGATCTGGATGACTTTGGCACCGGCCATGCCTCTATTGCTGCGGTCCAGCGGTTCCGTGTCTCCCGGATCAAGATCGACCGCTCCTTTGTGATGAAGGCCGACCGTGACCCCGAACAGCAGAAACTGATCGCCGCCATCCTGACCATGGCCGAGCGGCTGGATCTTGCCACCCTGGCCGAAGGCGTGGAAACCGTGGGCGAACACGCGCTGCTGGCGCAGCTGGGCTGCGATCATGTGCAGGGTTTTGGCATCGGCCGCCCGATGCCCTTTGACCAGACGCTGGACTGGATTGCCGCCCATGAGGCAAAGCTGCAGGATGCCCCGGTGATTGGCCGTCAGGGAAAATAACCGAAAGACACTGAACCAGCGGCACGCCACCGGGATCCGCGCGCCGGGTTTTTGCCTGCGCCCCTATGGCCAAGTCTGACCCATCGGGCCAGCCACCCGTCGGCTTCAGCCGACCGTCATCGCCCCGGATCATCCGGCCTGCCTGCACGCTTTCGCCCCTCCCCGAACAGCCGACTCGCGTTTGGCGCAAATGACCAATGGCTGCGAATCCGGCGGGAATGCCCGGAAATCCCGGCTCATCGCGACTGCGACACCGCCGCGGGGGCGATTCCACTTGACCTTTGGGGTCCACCTCTGTTGAACCACACCCTGTCATTCCATGCACGAGGTGGCGGTCCCCAATGGACGATCAGAACAAGAACCTTCTTCTCGCAACCGCGCTCAGTTTCCTGGTGATTCTGGGCTGGTATATCTTTTTCCCGCCCCCGGAGCCTGCCCCGCAGCCCGACGCCGAGATCGCGCAGACCGCGCCTGCCGGCGATGGCGTCTCTGCCCCTTCGGCGGCTCAGGCCATCGCAGGTGACGCGGCAGCCGCTGGCGCAGCCGAGGCCGAAACCGCAGCCGATGCACCGCGCGTGGCGATCGACACCGCGCGTGTCACCGGCACCATTTCGCTGCAGGGCGGCCGTCTGGATGATCTGGCGCTGAAAGATTACCGCGTTTCGCTGGAGCCCGACTCTCCCATCGTCAAGATGCTGTCCCCCGCAGGCAGCCCGAATGCCTATTACGCGCTGTACGGCTGGGCACCGGGTGCCGGTCTGGGGATCGATGATGTCCCCGGCGCAAACACGCTCTGGTCGCTTCATGAAGGTGAGACCCTGACGCCCGAGACCCCCGTGACCCTCTCCTGGCGCAACGGTAAGGGCCTGACCTTCTTCCGCACCATCTCCATCGACGAGAACTACATGTTCCGGGTCGTACAAAGTGTGATGAACGAAGGCGCAGGCACCGTTTCGCTCGCACCTTACGGCACCATCGCCCGCCATGGCATGCCCCAGGATCTGAAGAACTTCTTCATCCTGCACGAAGGCGTCGTTGGCATGGCAGACGGCACGCTGGCGGAAATCGACTATGACGACATGGCGGATTTCGATCTGGACGCCCGCAGCGGCGCCCGCAGCGAAATCACCCAGGTTGAAGGCAACGGCTGGATCGGTTTCACCGATCACTACTGGATGTCCACCCTGGTGCCCGAGCCCGGCCAATCCTTCCGCTCGATTGCGAAATTCGACGAACGCCGCGAGATCTATCAGACCGACGTGGTGCTGCCGACCGTGACTCTTGCCAATGGCGAAGGCACCGAGGTCACCACCGAGCTGTTCGCCGGTGCCAAGGAATGGGCCACCATCCGCGGCTACCAGAAAGACGGCATCGAAGGCTTCCTCGATTCCATCGACTGGGGCTGGTTCTTCTTCCTCACCAAACCGATCTTTGCGGTTCTGCACTGGCTGAACGCGCTGATCGGCAACATGGGCTGGGCGATCATCGGCCTGACCGTGCTGATCAAGATCCTCGTCTTCCCGCTGGCCTATAAATCTTATGCCTCGATGGCAAAGATGAAGGAACTGCAGCCGGAAATGGAGAAGATCAAGGAAAAGGCCGGCGATGACCGCCAGAAGCTCCAGCAGGAGATGATGGCGCTCTACAAAAAGGAAAAGGTGAACCCCGCCGCAGGCTGTTTGCCGATCCTGATCCAGATCCCGATCTTCTTCTCGCTCTACAAGGTGATCTTTGTCACGCTGGAGCTGCGCCACGCGCCCTTCTTTGGTCCCTTTCAGGATCTCAGCGCGCCTGACCCGACCTCCATCATGAACCTGTTCGGCCTGCTGCCGTTCACAGGTCCGGAGCCGGGCAGCATTCTGGCAACCGTGCTGATCGGTATCCTGCCGCTCCTCCTGGGTATCTCTATGTGGCTGCAGCAAAAGCTGAACCCGGCACCGACCGATCCGACCCAACAGATGATCTTTGCATGGATGCCCTGGGTCTTCATGTTCATGCTGGGTGGATTTGCATCGGGTCTGGTGGTGTACTGGATTGCGAACAACACCATCACCTTCACGCAGCAGTACCTGATCATGCGCAGCCACGGCTACAAGCCGGATGTGTTTGGAAACATCAAGTCGAGCTTCAAGAAGTCGCCCAAGGCGGAGAAGTAATGACAGCAACTGTCAAGGAAATGTGGCGGCACCCGATCAAAGGTATCGGGGCCGAACCACTCTCAGAGGTCCGTCTGGAAACAGGCGGGCCTATGCCGTTTGACCGGGCCTGGGCGGTGCTGACCGGCACTTCTCAGGACACCGGCGCATGGCAGCACTGCCGCAACTTTGCCCGCGGCTGTTTTGGCCCGGAACTGATGGCGATCACCGCACGCACCGACCTTGCCCAGGACGGAGCGGCGCAGATCACCCTCAGCCATCCCCGCCAACCCGATCTCAGCCTCACTCTCGGCGCAGATATCGCCGCCGAAAGCGACCGGCTGATCGCGTGGCTAAGCCCGCTTTACCCCAGCGAACGCCCCCAGCCCCACAGCCTGATCAAGGCCCCAGAGGGCGGGATGGCAGACGCCAGTTTCTCGGCCGTGGCCATCCTGTCGCTCAGCTCTCTGCGCGCGCTTGGGGATGTGCTGGGGCAGGATCTGGATCCACGCCGGTTTCGCGGCAACATCTGGATCGATGACACTGCCGCCTTTGGCGAATTCGACTGGGTCGGCCAGCAGCTGCAGATCGGCGAAACCTGTCTTGAGGTGGTGGATCGCATCACCCGCTGCCGCGCCACGGAAACCAACCCCGACACCGGGGTCCGCGATGCTGAAACATTAAAAGCCCTGCGTGACACATGGGGCCACACCGACTTTGGCATTCGCGCCAAGGTTCTGGATGCTGGCCAGATCCGCATCGGCGACAAACTGGAGCTGTTGTGATGCAGATGTCCTTTCCCCTGGCCGAACAGCCGGATGAAATCATGACCGAAAAGGGTCGCAAGCTGTTTGCGGGCGAATCCACCTTTGTCAAAGGCGTGGTCGCCATGTCCGGTCTGCCGGATGCCGACCGGATGGAGGTCTGCTTTGCCGGGCGCTCCAATGTCGGCAAATCCAGCCTGATCAATGCCCTGACCGGGACCAAGGGTCTGGCGCGCGCGTCTAACACGCCGGGGCGCACGCAGGAGATCAACTACTTCACACAGGGGCCAGAGCTGTATCTCGTCGACCTGCCCGGCTATGGCTACGCCAATGCGCCGCTGCCCGTGGTCGAGAAATGGCAGCGCCTGCTCAAGCAGTATCTCTCTGGTCGCCAGACCCTGCGCCGCGCCTTTGTGCTGATCGACAGCCGCCACGGCATCAAAAAGGTCGACGCCGAGATCATGAAGCTGCTCGACAGCTCTGCGGTGACCTTTCAGGTGGTGATGACCAAGGCCGACAAGGTCAAGGAAAAGGACCGTGCTGCCGTGCTGTCACAGGTGCGCGAGGCGCTCTCCAAACACCCTGCCGCCTACCCCGAGATCGTGTTGACCTCTTCGGAAAAAGGCGACGGCATCCCCACGCTGCGCGCCATCATCGCAGGGCTTGAATAACCCTCAGATCGCGCAAAAACAGCCGAACAAAAATGCCCCCGTGATCTGCTGATCCGGGGGCGTTTTCGTCTCTAACCCGCAGGTCAGAGCCACATGGACAGGCGGGGCGCCGGCCGTCTGGCTGGCTCAGACGTGCTGGGCGCCGTTCACCTCGATCTCTGCCCCAGAAATATACGAGCTCTCTTGCGAGCACAGGAAATAGATCGCGGCCGCGACCTCCTCTGGCTGCCCCAGACGCTGCATCGGCAGTTTCTTGACAATCTTGTCGGTGCCGGGGCTCAGGATCGCGGTCTCCACTTCGCCCGGCGCGATGGCATTCACCCGCACCCCCAGGGGGCCAAAGTCATGCGCCATCTCCCGCGTGAGCGCAGCCAGCGCCGCCTTGGATGTGGCGTAGGCCGCACCAGCAAAAGGATGCACCCGACTGCCCGCAATAGAGGTCACGTTGACAACCGATCCTTTGGCAGCGGCCAGCTCATCCTTAAGGCCCCGCGCCAGAACAACAGAGGCAAAGAAGTTCACATGGAACACCTTGCCCCAGGTCATCAGATCGGTATCCAGCGTATTGAGCCGCGCCCCATCCGCCCCCTTGGGGGACACCCCCGCATTATTGACAAGCGCATCCAGCCGACCGTCCAGCCGCTCCTGGATTTCGCCCACCTTGTTGATGGTGTCGGTTGGGTCGGACAGATCCACCTGAACATGGTTTTCCTCGCCGCCACCCCAGGGGCATTCCGCCGGAAACGGCTGGCGCGAACAGGTGATGACCCGCCAGCCCTCGGCATTGAAACGACGGACGGTGGCATGGCCGATTCCACGGCTCGCCCCGGTCAGCAAAAGGGTCTTTTGGCGCATCTTATCATCCTTGGGATGGGGCCAGCGGGGAGAGTGGCCCGAACATGAAACAGATCGCACCAGCGGGTATCAGCAAGGGCCCGGCGGATTGCGATCAGGTCAAACTTAGGCGCGCCCCGCAGTGGCCGCAATGGGGCGAATGCAGCCTCTTACCTTGGCAGGGGGGGCAGAACCGCGTAACACGGTGCCCATGGTCTGACTGCCTCGCGTTTGGGGCAGCCGCCATGTCCAGGGATTGCAATGATGAAGAAACAAGACATGAACCGCGATTGGATTGCCACTGCCGAGACCCTGTCAAGCGCCCTGCCCTATCTGCAGCGCTATGACGGTGCCATCGTTGTCGTGAAACTTGGCGGCCACGCCATGGGCAGCGATGACGCAATGGAAACATTTGCCCGTGATATCGTGTTGTTGCGACAAGTCGGCGTGAACCCCGTGATCGTGCATGGCGGTGGGCCGATGATCAATGCAATGCTGGACAAGCTGGCGATCCAGTCCGAATTCGTGAACGGCAAGCGGGTCACCGATGCAGCCACGATGGAAGTGGTGGAAATGGTGCTGTCCGGCGTGGTGAACAAACGCATCGTGCAGGCAATCAACCGTCAGGGCGGCGCTGGCGTCGGTCTGTCGGGCAAGGACGCCAATCTCATCACCTGCACCCAGGCCAATCCCGATCTCGGCTTTGTGGGCACACCGGATCAGATGGATCCGTCGGTGCTGCATCACCTGTTTGAACAGGACATGATCCCGGTCATCGCCCCGATCGGCGCAGGCCCCAATGGCGAAACCTTCAACATCAACGGTGACACAGCCGCAGGGGCCATCGCCTCGGCGCTCAAGGCCGACCGCCTTCTGCTGCTGACCGATGTGTCCGGCGTCAAGAACGGCGCAGGCGATGTGGTCACCGAACTGAAGGCCGCCGATGTCGAAGAGATGACCGCAACCGGTGTCATCGCCGGCGGCATGATCCCCAAGACCGAAACCGCATTGTCCGCCGTCCGCAATGGCGTGCGCGCCTGCACCATCGTTGATGGCCGCGTGCCCAATGCCGTGCTGCTGGAGCTGTTCACCGATCACGGTGCAGGCTCCATGATTCGTCCCTGATCCGGGGCTGATCGACATCAGACAGCGGCCATCAGGTCTCAAGCCCGGTCGCCATGATAACGGATGGCAAAAGGGGGCAGGCAGCTCTGCCCCCAACCGGCCACGGGCGCAGGGCCCTGTATCCTTGCCTGTTTTCAACCCGATGTCTTTGCGCTGTCGCGTCATGATCTGGCGCGCTTTGCGGCGTCAGTTGCCGTTTTTATGCGCCGATCCGCTGCCATCTGCGCTAGTCTGGGGGCATGAGCCCCGCCACGCCCCCAACCTACACTGACATCGCCCATAGCGCCGCCGAGGCCGGGCTGGAGATCTACGGCGCCTTTCACGCTGCGGCCGATGATCTTGGCAGTGATCTCGGCAAGGATGTCGCCACCAGGGGGCCGGATCTGCCCCCAAACAGCGCAAAGCCTGACAGTCCGCAACCTGACGGAACAATGGTGCTTTTCGGGACGGGACCGGGGTTCTGGGCGCAGTTTGAAACCACGCCCGAGTTCCGCGATGGCACAGCCGATCCGGTTGACCGCTGGTCCCGACGCACCATCGATGCCCTCGCCGCCGCCTGGGGCGCGCAGGCGCGCTACCCGTTCACCGGCCCGCCCTATCAGCCCTTTGTCGCCTGGGCGCGTGCCTCTGGCCGCTGTTTCACATCCCCGTCGCAAATGCTGGTGCATGATCGCCTCGGCATGATGATTTCCTTCCGCGGCGCTCTATATTTTGCGCATTACATTGATCTACCGCCCCCACCCCGCAGCACCTCCCCCTGCGAGAGCTGCACAGGGCGGCCCTGCCTGACGGCCTGCCCCGTTGATGCGCTTGTCGCCGGTGGTCCCTACGGCGTTGCCGCCTGCCATGACCACCTGAACACGGCTGCCGGGGCCAGCTGCCTGTCTGGCGGATGCCTTGCGCGCCGCGCCTGCCCGCTGTCGGCCAGAGCCGCGCGCCCCTTGTCGCAATCCGCCCACCACATGAGGTATTTTCACAACCAATGACTTGCACGCTGATCCTCACCCGCCACGCCAAATCCGCCTGGGACACCTCAGCCCCCAGCGACCATGCCCGCCCGCTCAACCAACGCGGCCAGCGCTCGGCCCCTGCCATCGGTGACTGGCTGCGCGATATCGACATGATCCCGCATCAGGTGATCTCTTCCTCTGCGCAGCGCACCCGTGAAACCTATGACCTGATGGGGCTGGATGTCCCCGCCATCTTTATCGAACGGCTCTATCACGCCACCGCTGATGTGCTGTTTCAGGTCCTGCGCGAGGCAGAGCACCGGCGCGTGCAGATCCTGGGCCATAATCCCGGCATTGCCGATTTCGCCCATCAACTGCTGCGCAACCCGCCCGACCACTCGCGATTTGAGGATTACCCGACAGGGGCCACATTGGTCGCAACCTTCCCGATCGACACCTGGTCCGATCTCAGCTGGGGCAGCGGAAAAGTGGTGGATTTCACCGTCCCAAGAGAGCTGCTGGGCGCCTGACAGCCTGCCCTGCGGCCTGCGACAAAGCCGCACATCCAGCGCAGGACACCCGTGGCAGGCCGGGCTGCAGCGGCGCTATTGTCTGCCCAGACACCAATGACAGGAGCTCTCTCATGCGTCGCCGTTCCTTTCTTCTGGCAGCCCTCGCCCTGCCCGCTCTGCGCCTGCCAGCCCACGCAGCCCAAGGCCCCGAAATCCGGGTGCTGAAATCGCCAAGCTGCGGCTGCTGCACCGCCTGGGCCGACCATCTCAGCGCCGCCGGTTTTTCGGTGGATCTGCGCGATGTTCCCGATGAACAGCTGTGGACGATGAAGGACCGGCTCGGCATCCGCGATGAAACCGCCTCCTGCCACACCGCCATGATCGAGGGCTACGTGATCGAAGGCCATGTTCCGGCCGAGGATATCACCCGCCTCATCAACGAACGGCCCGATGCCCTGGGCCTTGCCGTGCCCGGCATGCCCATTGGATCGCCCGGTATGGAAATGGGTGACAGCACAGAGCCCTTTACCACGCTTCTGCTGCTGGCAGATGGCGAGACCCGCGCGTTTGCCCGCCACGGCTGAGCGCGCGCCTGCTGTCATCTTTCCCCAAATACTCCGGGGGTCAGGGGGCAGCGCCCCCTGCCTAGAACAGCCGGGGACCAACAGAAAAGGCCGGGCAGATGCCCGGCCTTTCCAATTCAACAGGTCACAGACCCTATAGGCAGATCTCAGTGGCCGAGGATCTGGCTCAGGAACTGCTGGGTGCGCTCGGACTTGGGGTTGTTGAAGAACTCTTCCGGTTCGTTCTGCTCAACAATCTGGCCATCCGCCATAAAGATCACGCGGTTCGCCACCTGACGGGCAAAGCCCATTTCGTGGGTCACGCAGAGCATGGTCATGCCTTCTTCCGCGAGCTCGATCATGGTGTCGAGCACCTCTTTGATCATCTCCGGGTCGAGCGCCGATGTCGGTTCATCGAACAACATGATGCGGGGCATCATGCACAGCGAGCGGGCAATCGCCACACGCTGCTGCTGACCACCGGACAGCATGCCCGGGTACTTATGCGCCTGGTCGGGGATCTTCACCTTTTCCAGGAAGTGCATTGCGCGCTCTTCGGCCTCTTTCTTGGGCGTCTTGCGCACCCAGATCGGGGCCAATGTGCAGTTCTCAAGGATCGTCAGATGGGGGAACAGGTTGAAGTGCTGGAACACCATGCCAACCTCGGACCGGATCTTGTCGATGTTCTTGAGGTCGTTCGAGAGCTCGGTGCCATCCACCACGATCTTGCCCTGCTGGTGTTCTTCCAGCGCGTTAAGGCAGCGGATCAGGGTGGATTTACCCGACCCCGACGGGCCCGCGATAACGATCCGTTCGCCGCGATTGACGGTCAGATTGATGTCGCGCAGCACGTGGAAAGAGCCGTACCACTTGTTCATGTTGTTGATTTCGATGGCAACCTCGTCGCTCACCTGCATTTTGGAGCGGTCGATTGCGCGGTCAGACATAAGTTCAGACATAAGTTGAACTCCTTAACGGTGATCGGTGGCGAGACGACGCTCGAGCCACTGTGAGTATTGAGAGATGCCGTAGCAGACGACGAAGAACAGGAAGGCGGCAAAGCCGAGGAGTTCCCAATAAACGCCGTTCCACTCGGTGGAGGCGAGGATCGGGCCACGGATCATGCCCACCAAGTCGAACATCGAGATGACCGACACCAGCGTGGTATCCTTGAACAGGCCAACAGCCACGTTCACGATACCGGGGATAGAGATCTTCAGAGCCTGCGGCAGGATGATCAGACGCATCGCCTGCGGGTAGTCGAGACCCAGACTGTCTGCTGCTTCGTACTGCCCCTTGGGCAGAGCGGCCAGACCGCCCCGGATCACTTCGGCGATATAGGCCGAGGAGAACAGGGTGATCATGATGACCACGCGCAGGAACAGGTCCACGGTGGCATCTGGCGGGAAGAAGTAGGACAGCATCACCGATGCCACGAACAACAGGGTGATCAGCGGAACGCCACGAACGAATTCGATGAAGACGACGCAGATCCACTTGATCAGCGGCATGGTCGACTGACGGCCCAGTGCCAGCGCGATACCCAGAGGCACCGACAGCGACACACAGGTAACACCCAGCATCATGTTCAGCATGAAGCCACCCAGATCCCGCGAGGGCACAGCCGCCAGCATCGCGTTCTCAGAGGCCCCTTCCGGGATCAGGAAACCACCGACATTCCAGACAACAATCGCCGCAAGGATCCCACCAAAGAACCCGACAGCAAAACTGCCCTTGCCGTATTTCTGAAACACCACCCCGGCCGCAACAAAGCCAAGCAGGGCAACGATCGGCACCAGAATGGACCCACCCCAGATCAGCCAGAAGGCGATGAAGGGATAGACCGCCGTAAAGGCCAACAGCTTGCGCGGCAGGTCAAAGAACAGAACCGGCGCCAGCGCGATCAAGAGCAGAAGCAGGGCCAGATTGGGGCGCCAGTACTCTTCAACCGGATATTTGAAGCCATAAAGCAGCTGATTCCAGCGCTCGGTCAGGACCGAGAAACAGGCGCCAACCTGGCCATCCAGAACCTCACGGCATTCCTGCAGCGAGCTGGTGTTCCAGACCCCGTTCAGCAACCACGGCAGGGTGCCGCTCAGCAGGGAATAGATCAGGGCCAGTGCAACAATGGTCAGGATCGAGTTCGGTATGCTGGAGAACAGGTTCTCGCGCATCCACTTGTAGACCCCCGTCTCGCGGCCGGGCGGCGGCGCGGGCGGGATTTCGGTTTCGCGGACAAAGGCGACAGTTTGTGCGTGTGTATCGCTCATGTCTCAGCGCTCCTTCAGTTTCACAGAGGCGTTGTAGACGTTCATCACCATAGAGATGGTCAACGACGCGGTGAGATAGAACAGCATCAGCAGAAGCACGCATTCAATCGCACGGCCCGTCTGGTTCAGCGTGATGCCGCCCAGGGTCGCGGTGATGTCGGCATAGCCCACGGCAATCGCCAGCGAGGAGTTCTTGGTGATGTTGAGGAAGTTGGAGATCAGCGGCGGAATGATCACGCGCAGTGCCTGCGGCAGTACGACGAGGTTCATGATCCGGCCCGGACGCAGACCCAGTGCCGCGGCGGCTTCGGTCTGGCCTTTGTTGATCGCCTGAATACCCGCACGGACGTTTTCCGCGATGAAGGCACCGGTGTAGATCGACAGGGCGAACCACAGGGCGATCAGCGGACCACCGATTTTGATACCACCGGAGAAGTTGAAGCCCTTGAGCGCCGGAACTTCCCAGGACAGACCCATCAGGAACAACAGCAGCACCAGCGGCACCAGCCAGACGCCCAGAGCGATCCATTTGGTGTTGGGGCGGATACCGGTTTCTTCCTGCGTTTTGGTCGCGTTGTTCTCGACCTTGCGCATCACGAAGAATGACCCAACGAGGGTCGCGATGACCAGCAGCCAGTTCATCGTGGCAGAGGCAAACAGACCCGTCTCAAACCAGGGCATCGGGATGTAGACGCCGCGGTTGGTAAAGGCAAAGAGGTCAAGCACCATGCTCGACGTGGCATTGTCACCACGGAATTCCCGCGGGCCAGGCATCACGGCGGTCATGATGGTAAAGATGATGATGATCCAGATCAGGACCGGGATATTGCGGAAGATTTCCACGTAAACCGCCATCAACTTGGATACGAGCCAGTTGTTGGACAGACGCAGAACACCCGCAATCACACCAAAGATGGTTGCAGTGATACAGGCCAGAACAGACACCAGCAGGGTGTTGAGAACCCCGACAAGCGCGGCACGTGCGTGGCTCGACTGGCTGTCGTATTCCACAAGGCGCTGGTTGATGTCGTAGCCGGACGGATCCCCAAGGAAGTTATAAGAGATATTCAGACCGGCAGCGCGAAGGTTCTGGATCAGGTTGTTGCCGAGATACCAGATGGCCAAGGCCAGGACGAGCGCAGCAATCGCCTGGAAGGTCAACGAACGATAGCGGGTATCGTTGACCAACATGGACAGCTGAAACTGCTCCTTTGGTGGGTCAGTGAGAGTTGACATGAATGAGTGATCCCCGTGGCTTACAGGTCATCTGTTCGGCAGAGTTGGTTCCCTGCTCGCGAAAAACCTGAAGCGTTTTTGTTAGGATAGGTAGGGAGGAAAAAGGGCGCAGGATGACCTGCGCCCTTTTCCTAATGGGTCTTAGCGGAACGGCGGTGCGTACAGCAGACCACCTTCGGTCCACTGAGCGTTCAGACCGCGTGCCAGACCGATCGGAGTGTCTTCACCGATGTTTTTCGCGAAGACTTCGCCATAGTTACCACCAGCGGCAACAGCGTTTTTCGCCCAGTCAGCAGACAGGCCCAGCATCTCGCCCAGGGTACCTTCGGTGCCCAGCAGACGGTTGATTTCCGGGTTCTCGGTGCCAGCTGCCATCTCGTTGATGTTGGCGGAGGTCACGCCCAGCTCTTCAGCTGCGATCAGCGCGTTCAGGCTCCAGCGAACAACGTCACCCCACTCGTGGTCGCCGTGACGGACCAGCGGGCCCAGCGGCTCTTTGGAGATGATTTCGGGCAGCAGGACGTGGCCAGCCGGATCGTCAAAGGTCGCGCGGGTTGCCGCCAGACCGGATGCGTCGGTGGTGTAAACGTCACAGGCGCCAGCCAGATACTGCTGCTGTGCTTCTGCGTTGGTTTCGATCGGAACCGGCTCGTAGCTGATGTTGTTGGAGCGGAAGAAGTCCGCCAGGTTCAGCTCGGTGGTGGTGCCGGTCTGGATACAAACGGTCGCGCCGTCCAGTTCCTTCGCGGAGGATACGCCGAGGTCTTTGGGGACCATGAAGCCCTGACCGTCGTAGTAGTTGATGCCGACGAATTCGAACTTCAGGTCGACGTCGCGGGAGAAGGTCCAGGTGGTGTTACGGGCCAGCATGTCGATCTCGCCGGATGCCAGCGCGGTAAAGCGTGTCTTACCGGTGGTCGGAACGAATTCAACAGCGGTGGAGTCACCCAGAACAGCAGCAGCAACCGCGCGGCAGACCGCAACGTCAAAGCCTTCCCATTCGCCATTGGCATTGGGCGCAGCAAAGCCAACCAGACCGGTGGTCACACCGCAGTTCAGCTTGCCACGCGCCTTGACGTCATCAAGGGTGCCCGCCGCAGCTGCACCAGCGGCCAGACCAGCAACAGTCAGCGCGCCCAGAAATACCTTATTCTTCATGTTTACCTCTTCCTGATAGTCCGCCTATTTGGCGGCTCTTTTTGACCGGCACCAGCCATGCCGGATAACGGTTGCGAAACGGGGATTTGCCCCCCTTTCAAATGCGAGTGTGGTCGCATTCATCAACAAACGTCAAGTCTGTGATCAGGAATTTCGATGGCCGTATAGAGAACATTTTTGTGCGCGCGCACGATTTTTGCGGCACGCGCGCATTTTCGGTAATTTATTGCATCAGCTGGAAAAATCGTAGAATCGCTTGGCGTGCATAAAGGCGAGCCGTTTCAATTCAGCTGTTGCGCTCGCCTCGTCGTCTTTGCCCCATTGTTCCTCCTGCCACAGCTCATCCAGCCGCGAAATCTGCCAGATTTCCTCGGCCGGACGCCAGTCGCGCGCGGCGGCAAATCCCAGCACAAGAGAGCCCGACATGGACACGAGATCGTGAAAGGCGGCCAGCTGAAATGCTGACATTTCATGCACTAAGCCGCGCAAACGGGCGACAGCGGCTGGATCCTGGGCCACATGCAGGATGCCGCTGCGCGGTGCCAGCTTTGCACCCAGAACCTCTTCTGCCCAGGCCAGTGCCGGATCCCAGCTTTCGGCCTGACGGGCCACCAGTTCCGCCGGACTGTCCGCGCGATAGCACAAAAGATCGGAATCACCGTAGTCCGCCAGCATATCCGACACTTCGCCATGCTGATGCGACACCTTGTCGATTGCAGCATTCGCAGAACGAGTCGTAGGCATCGTCGAGGGGTCGACTGATTCGGTCTGTGCGTCCCATTCCGCAGCAATCGCATCCGCCATCGCCCGGCTTGGAACCACCAGCGCCGCCTTGGCTGGCGTCTTGATCCGACGCCCATCCAGCTCAACCGCAAAGCCACCCTCGGTGTCGGCCACGGTGACCTCTTTCCAGAATCGTTTCTGTTTCCACTCGCTCATGTTGTCAGATCTCTCCGGTGTCTTACCAAGTGTTGCGCAACAGGGGCGCCAGTTCGCCAAAGCTCTTGATGATGTGATCCGCACCCAGCCGCTCTGCCGGGTGAAACCCCCAGTCGACCGCAATCGTGCGCACACCTGCCGCACGGCCCATATCGATGTCGAAACTGGTGTCGCCAATCATCACGGTATCTTCGGGCCGCACCCCGGTTTCCGCCATTGCGCGCAGAACCATCGACGGATGCGGTTTGGACGGGTGGTGATCGGCGCATTGGCGGGTCACGAAACACCGCAGCTCATGGGCTTCGATCAGCGCATCCAACCCGCGCTGCGATTTGCCGGTGGCCACCCCCAGCAGGTATTCGGGAACAGCGTTCAGCTCTGCCAGAACCTCTGCCGCGCCGGGATAAAGCGGCGAATGCCCGGCGCCTGCAGCCAGACGGGCGGATTTATAGGCCGACTTGTAGCCCTCGACCAGAACCGCCTGCACATCCGCAGGCTGCTCCCCCGCCAATTCGGCCATCGCCAGCGGCAATGACAGGCCCACAATCGACAGGATCTCCGCCCGGCTGGGCGTCGGCAGACCAGCGCCGGCAAACGCCGCCGCCATCGCCGAGGTGATCGCCCCCTGGCTGTCGGCCAGCGTGCCATCCACATCAAACAGGATCAGGCGCAACGCATCGCTCATCGGCGCAGGCCTTATCGCAGGCTCTCGAAGGGATCGTCCTCAGCCAGATCCTCGCTCCAGCCAAAGGTGTCCCAGCTCTCTTTCATATGCTCCGGCAGCGGCGCAGTGATCGACAGCGGTTTCTTGGTGGTCGGATGTTCAAACGCCATGCGACGGCAGTGCAGATGCAGCTTTTTGGAGATGATCCCCCCCAGCTGCGCCCCCCAGCCATCGCCCAGGTTTTCCTGACCCGACCCACCATATTTGCCATCGCCGGCAATCGGGTGGCCGATCTCGGCCATATGCGCGCGCAGCTGATGGGTGCGGCCGGTGATCGGCTCCATCGCAACCCAGGCCGCACGGCTCGCCACGCGGTAGAGCGTGGCATATTGCGTATGCGAACGTTTGGCGCCCGGCGTGCTGTCCACTTCGTTGGAGTGGATGGCGATCATTTTCTCGCCCTCACCGGATTTGCCGTGCCCCGGCGCCTTGACCAGACCACATTTGATTTCGCCCAGATAGGGTGTCGGCACGCCGGCCACCAGCGCCCAATAGATCTTGCGGGTGGCATGATGACGGAAGGCCGCGGTCAGGGCCTGCGCGGCCTGACGGGTGCGGGCCAGAACCAGAACACCCGACGTGTCCTTGTCCAGCCGGTGCACCAGACGGGGCTTTTCCTCGGCATCAAACTTCAGCGCCTCGGACAGCCCATCCACATGTTTGGTGGTGCCGCTGCCCCCCTGCACGGCAAGACCCGCTGGTTTGTTCAGCACGATCACCGCGTCATCCTTGTAGATCACGCAGCCCCGGATCATCTTGGCATCCGCATCGGAAATCCGGCGGCTCGGTGCCTCGGCCGGCTTCAGATCCGACGCAGGCAGCGGCGGCACGCGCACGGTCTGCCCCGCCTCAACCCGAGAGCTGGCCTTGACCCGCCCGCCATCCAACCGCAGCTCGCCCTTGCGGCACATCTTTTCGATGCGCCCCTGGCTCACATGCGGAAACAGACGCCGCAACCAGCGGTCAATGCGCTGGCCTGCGTCATCTTCTGTGACGGTAATCATCTGTACGCCGCTCATGCGAACACTCCTCTGGCCGCCATCAGGCCCAAAAACAGCCCGCCGACCGACAGGCCCACGGACAAAAGCACATATAGCGCAGCCTGCCCGAAGGCGCCGCGCTCGATCAGGTTGGCCGTCTCAAGCGAGAAGGCCGAAAACGTCGTGAAGCCGCCCAGAAGGCCGGACATCACAAGGGGGCTCAGGTGGCTCAACCCCTTATGGGCCGCCGTGACAACAAAAGCCCCCATCAGGAAAGAGCCGATCACATTCACCGTCAGGATCGCCACGGGGAATTCCCCCACTCCAACCAGACGGGTGATCCCCAAACCGGCCAGATAGCGGCAGCAGGCGCCGATCGCGCCGCCCAGGGCCACATATAGAACCGAAAAAACCATCAACGGTCTGTCGCCGGCTGGCGCGTGGATGTCAAGTTTTGCTGGCGCATGGCTGCTTTGCTTGCAGCTGGCGTCGCTGTCATCTTTCCCCAAATACTCCCGCCGAAGGCCCCGGTCTGGCGCAGCCAGGCCGGATCAGCTGTTCCGCTTGGTCCTGAGGTTGGCGAAATACTCGCTGCGCCGTTTCAGCTCGCGTTCAAACCCGCGTTCAACCGGCTGGTAGAGCACCGGGCGTTTCACCCCGTCGGGGAAGTAGTTCTGACCGGAAAACCCGTCTTCGGCGTCGTGGTCGTAGGCATAGCCATCACCATAGCCCTGCTCCGACATCAGCTTGGTTGGCGCGTTCAGGATATGCTTGGGTGGCGGGGCGCTACCGGTTTTCTTGGCCAGACGCCGTGCTGCCTTGATGCCGACATAGACCGCGTTGGATTTCGGGGCCAGGGCCAGATACACCGCCGCATTTGCAAGCGCCAGCTCACCCTCCGGGCTGCCAAGCCGCTCATAGGTCTGCCAGGCATTCAGACACACCGTATTGGCCTGCGGGTCGGCAAGGCCGATGTCCTCTGTCGACATCATCGTCAGGCGGCGGGCCAGATAGCGGGGATCTTCACCGCCCTCCAGCATCCGGCCAAGCCAATAGAGCGCCGCATCCGGATCAGAGCCACGGATCGATTTGTGCAGGGCCGAAATCAGGTTGTAATGCTCGTCCCCTGACTTGTCGTATTTCGCAGCGCGCCGCATCAGCCGCGCCGCCAGTGCCTCTGCGCCAAGGGGGGCAGGCACCTTCCAGGCGGCGACCTGTTCGATCAGATTGAGCAACATCCGCCCGTCGCCATCGGCCATTTCATGCAGCGCATCGCGCGCATCGGGCAGCAGGGGAAGAGCGCGGCCCAGCTCCTGCTCGGCGCGCTGGGTCAGCCGCTCAAGATCTGCCAGCGACAGCCGTTCCAGCACCAGCACCTGACTGCGTGACAGCACAGCGGCGTTCAACTCAAACGACGGGTTTTCGGTGGTGGCCCCCACCAGCAGGATGGTGCCATCCTCCATATGCGGCAGAAACCCGTCCTGCTGGGCCTTGTTGAAGCGGTGGATCTCATCCACGAAGAGCAGCGTGCCCTGACCGTTCTGGCGACGGATCTTGGCGGCTTCAAACACTTTCTTGAGATCAGGCACACCGGAAAAAATCGCCGAGATCTGGACAAAATGCAGATCGGTTTCCCGTGCCAGAAGCCGGGCGATGGTGGTCTTGCCTACCCCCGGCGGCCCCCACAGGATCAGCGAAGACAGGGACCCGGAGGCCAGCATCACGCCAAGCGGCGCCTCTGGACCCAGAACATGGGTCTGGCCTATCACCTCTGCCAGGGACTGCGGGCGCAGCCGGTCGGCAAGGGGGCGGTTCACATCCCGCCCGCCAGCTGCCGCTGCGGCCTTGCCGTCTGTGCCTTCTCCGCTGTCGAACAGATCCCCCATGTCAGAGCCTGTAGCGCAGCGAGACGCGCTGGCCCTGACGGTTGAGATCCACCTTCATCCAGCGCCCCGCAGCGGCCAGCACATTCGGCACGTCCTGCGGTGTTTCGATCGCGGTGTCGTTGATCGCGAGAATGATATCACCGGGGCGCAGCCCCACGCGGCCGCCATAGGCGCCGGGGTCGGTGATCACCACGCCCTTGGCCGACATCGGCAGTTGCAGACGGACGATCGATTGCGGGTTGATGCGCGCCACCGTCAGACCGGGCAGCGGGCTGCGCTCATTCAGGGTCAGCGGATCGGCCGGCGGATCATCGGGGGCCAGCATCATCTCGACCTGGAGCGCGCTGCGTTCACCGCCGCGCAGTCGCGTGACCTCTGCGGTATCGCCCAGACCTGCAACAGACATGCGAAACACCATTTCAGAGGGCGAATTTACCGGCTGACCGGCGACATCCAGAACCACGTCCCCCACCTGGAAACCGGCCTTGGCAAAGGGGCTCGCGGGGTGGAGATCGGAGATCACCATCCCTTCTGGCAGGTCCATGCCAAGCGAGGCGGCAAGATCGGCATCAACCGGCTGGCCCATCATGCCCGCCCAGGGGCGCTGGAACTCCTCCGCGCCCTGATCGGCCTGCCGCATGAAGGCGCGCACCAGATTGGCGGGGATGGCAAAGCCGATACCGTTGGAGCCGCCAGAGCGGGTCACGATGCGGGTGTTGATCCCGATCAGATCGCCATTCACGTCAATCAGCGCCCCGCCAGAGTTGCCGGGGTTGATCGGGGCGTCGGTCTGAATGAAATAGCCCAGCCCCTCTCCGGTGGCGGCACCGCTGCGCGCCAGCCCCGACACGATGCCGCTGCTGACGGTCTGCCCCACGCCAAAGGGGTTGCCGATGGCCAGCGCCAGTTCACCCACTTCGACCTGATCGCTGTCGCGCAGCTCCAGATAGGGCAGGCCTTCGGCGTCTTGCAGCTGCAGGATCGCCAGATCGCTGGCCTCATCTGCCAATACCACCTGCGCGGCGTATTCGCGCCGGTTGGTTGTCACCACGCGGATATCGGTCGCCATGCCCACCACGTGATAGTTCGACACCACGATCCCGTCCGCCGACAGGATCACGCCCGACCCCAGCGAGTTCTGCACCCTTGGTTGCGGCTTGGACAGGCCACGAAAGAAATCGTCAAAGAACGGATCGTTCATGAACGGCGTGCGACGTTGTTCCTGCACGATCTTGGCGTAGATGTTCACCACTGCGGGGGCTGCCTCTTTCACCAGCGGTGCAAAGCCCAGCGAGATCTCTGCCTGCGACCGCGGCACGCGGGTCTCGGCGAGCGCCTGAGTGGTGGGGATCTGAGTGGCCAGGAACAGGCCTGCTGCGGTCAGGATGGCACGAAACATGACGACTCCGTTTGTTCTTGTGAACAGGATATGCGGACCATGCCCCCCTTTTACAAGGTTGGATTTACGGGGGAAAAGCAGCGGTTCTGGCCCCTGCCCCGGAAACGAAAAACCCCCGCCCTGTTTCCAGAGCGGGGGTAGGTCCGGTCGGATGACCGAGAAGATTATTCTTCGTCAGCAGCTTCGATTTCTGCCAGACGTGCCTTATCGGCGGCGCCTTTGGCGGAAACGTCGCGGTCGACGAACTCGATGATTGCCATCGGAGCCATGTCACCGTAACGGAAGCCGGCTTTCAGGATGCGGACGTAGCCACCCTGACGGTCCTTGTAGCGCGGGCCCAGAACCTCGAACAGCTTCGCAACGTCCTTGTCTTCTTTCAGCTTGGACGCGGCCTGACGGCGAGCGTGCAGATCGCCACGCTTTGCCAGGGTGATCATCTTTTCGATGATCGGGCGCAGTTCTTTTGCTTTCGGAAGGGTCGTTTTGATTTGCTCGTGCTCGATCAGCGAGCCAGCCATGTTGGAGAACAGGGCCTTACGGTGCTCATGAGTACGGTTCAGGCGGCGATAACCACGTGCGTGACGCATTGTTTCATTCCTTGATCTTAGGTTTTGCTTTGTCAGGCAGCTGATAACTTGTCAGCCACTCACCTTGGGGCGGATGCCCATATCGTCCCCGGCAGGTCCGGGCATTTCGGGCGGCCCGAGAGCCGCCCAATCTCTTAGAAGCTGTCTTCGAACTTCTTGGCCAGATCTTCGATGTTGTCCGGCGGCCAGTCTTCGACGTCCATACCGAGGTGCAGACCCATACCCGACAGCACTTCCTTGATCTCGTTCAGGGACTTGCGGCCGAAGTTCGGGGTGCGGAGCATTTCTGCTTCGGTTTTCTGGATCAGATCGCCGATGTAGACGATGTTGTCGTTCTTCAGGCAGTTTGCCGAACGCACGGACAGTTCCAGTTCGTCCACTTTCTTCAAGAGAAGCGGGTTGAACTCGAGACCATCGTCGTCGTCCTGACGGCCAGCCGATTCCGGCTCGTCGAAGTTGACGAAGATCGACAGCTGGTCCTGGAGGATGCGCGCAGCAAAGGCCACGGCGTCTTCCGGGGTGATGGAGCCGTCGGTTTCGACCTTCATGGTCAGCTTGTCATAGTCCAGAACCTGACCTTCGCGGGTCGGCTGAACGTCATAGGAGACCTTCTTGACCGGCGAATAGATGGCGTCGATCGGGATCAGACCGATGGGCGCATCTTCGGGCTTGTTCTTGTCGGCAGAGACATAGCCTTTGCCGGTGTTGACAGTCAGTTCCATGAACAGATCCGCACCATCATCGAGGTGGCAGATCACGTGCTCGCGGTTCAGAACTTCGATGCCAGCGGATTCGGAGATGTCACCTGCGGTCACAACTGCCGGGCCTTTGGCATTGATCGAAAGGCGCTTGGGGCCTTCGACTTCCATGCGCAGCGACACACCTTTGAGGTTCAGGATGATGTCGGTGACATCTTCGCGAACGCCGGCGACGCTGGAGAATTCGTGCAGGACGTTGTCGATCTGCACAGAGGTGATGGCCGCGCCTTGCAGCGAGCTCATCAGAACGCGACGCAGCGCGTTGCCAAGGGTCAGACCAAAGCCGCGTTCCAGCGGTTCTGCCACAACGGTGGCCTGACGTGCGGGATCATTGCCCGGCTTAACATCAAGCTGGGTCGGCTTAATCAGTTCAGCCCAGTTCTTGTGGATCATGCGGTCCCTCCATTCCTGTCCGCGCCCCATGTCCGAAGGTGCAGACGCCCGAGGTTTCAAATGACGGACTGGGGCCCTGCAGAAATTGCAAAGCCCCAGCTGAATTCTTGTCGATTATACGCGACGGCGCTTCGGCGGACGGCAGCCGTTGTGCGCGATCGGGGTCACATCACGGATGGAAGTGATGTTGAAGCCGATTGCAGCCAGTGCGCGCAGTGCGGATTCACGACCCGAACCGGGGCCCTGAACTTCGACTTCCAGAGTTTTAACGCCGTGATCCTGCGCTTTTTTGCCTGCATCTTCAGCAGCCATCTGAGCAGCATAAGGGGTCGACTTACGGGAACCCTTGAAGCCCATGGTGCCTGCGGAGGACCAGGAAATCGCGTTGCCTTGCACGTCCGAGATCAGGATCTTGGTGTTGTTGAACGAGGAGTTCACATGTGCAACGCCAGAGGCGATGTTCTTACGCTCTTTGCGCTTAATGCGAGTCTTATCGCGTGCCATTGGTCAGACCCTCCCTTATTTCTTCTTACCAGCGATGGCCTTTGCGGGGCCTTTGCGGGTACGAGCGTTGGTGTGGGTACGCTGACCGCGAACGGGCAGGTTACGACGGTGACGCAGACCACGGTAGCAACCCAGATCCATCAGACGTTTGATGTTCATGGTCACTTCGCGGCGCAGGTCGCCTTCGACGGTGTAGTTGGCGTCGATGTGCTCACGGATGGCCAGAACTTCGGCATCCGACAACTCGTTGACGCGACGGGTACGGTCGATGCCTACAGCTTCGCAGATTGCTTCTGCGGAGGTGGAACCGATACCGGTGATATATGTGAGGGCGATTGGTACCCGCTTTGCAGTCGGGATGTTAACGCCGGCAATACGTGCCACGTGTCACTTTCCTTTTCGTTGCGGTTCCGTAGTGCCGGAACCTTTTTTCACAACACTTGACCTTGGCAGTGGAGCCAGTGGGTCCAGCATTTTGAGGTAATTCAGATGCGCGGTATACGCGCGCAGCTGGAATGATTCCCACAGGGGATGGGGTTCCCTATGTGGAAATGACGCTTGGGTCAACCCGTGCCCCGGTGCCGTGGCAAAGTTTCCTTGCGCCATGCCCGTCCGCCCGGCCCAGCCTGCGTTTTTTGCGGCAGTTTTGCGCAGACCCCTGATCGGGCCGCCGGGTGAAAAAACGGCCCCGAACCCAAGGGGGCGGAGCCGTCAGAAACCACTCGGTCAGATCCGGTTTCGGATCAGTCGCCCATGATCCAGGCGAGGTTTTCGCGGACCTTTTCGATGGAATCGAGACCGTTGAGACGCTGCAGGTTGCCCTTGGCGTAGTAGTAGCCGATCAGCGGCGAGGTCTTTTTGTAGTATTCCATCAGACGGGTGCGGAGGCTTTCCTCGTTGTCGTCAGCGCGGCGTTTCTGGGTGGTGCCACCGCAGTTTGCGCATTTGCCGTCTTCGGGCCAGGGTTTGGTCTGATCGTGATAGACCTCACCGCAGTCGCCGCAGGTGGAACGACCGGTGATGCGGGCGACCAGCGCCTCGTCATCAACCTGCATCTCGATCACTGCGTCGAGCTTCTGACCGGTTGCCGACAGCAGCTCGGCCAGGGCATCAGCCTGCGCCAGAGTGCGGGGGAAGCCGTCGAAGATGAAGCCGCCTTCGGCGCCTTCCTCGATCTTTTCGCGGATCAGGCCAATGACGATCTCGTCTGTGACCAGCTCACCACGGGCGATGACCTCTGCCACGCGTTTGCCCATCTCGCTGCCGGAGGCCTGCGCGTCGCGCAGCATGTCACCGGTGCTCAGCTGAACCATGTTGCGCGATTCGACCAGATAGCGGGCCTGGGTGCCTTTGCCGGCGCCGGGCGGTCCAAGAAGAATGATATTGGTCATCGGCGTGCCGGTCCCCGTCGTGTGCGTTTCTTGTTACGGCCGCGCAGCTGGCTCTTCTCGATGAGGCCTTCATACTGATGCGCGAGCAGGTGGCTCTGGGCTTGCTGGATGGTGTCCATGACCACCGACACCACGATCAGCACCGAGGTGCCACCGAAGTAGACAGGGATCGCCAGCTGACCACGCAGGATTTCGGGCAGCAGGCAGACAGCGGCCAGATAGGCAGAGCCGAGAACCAGGATGCGGTTGACCACATATTCCAGGTATTCCGCGGTTTTCTTGCCAGGGCGGATGCCGGGCACAAAGCCGTTCTGGTTCTTGAGGTTGTTGGCAACATCATCCGGTTTGAAGGAGACGTTGAAAGTGTAGAAATAGGCAAAGAACACGATCATCGCCACGAAGAACAGCAGGTAAAGCGGCTGTCCGGGGCCGAAGTTTGCCAGCAGCCACGACATGATCGGGCCGTTGGTTGCATCCGCCGAGAAGGTGGAGATGGTCACCGGCAGCAGCAGAAGCGAGGAGGCAAAGATCGCCGGGATCACGCCTGCCGGGTTCACCTTGACCGGGAGGTGGCTGGAACCACCGTCATAGACCTTCATCCCGACCTGACGGCGCGGGTACTGGATGTGGATCTTGCGCAGGGCGCGTTCCATGAAGACCACGAACATGATGATCGCAACCATCATGACGATCACGGCAATGATCACCGCAGGGCTGATCGCGCCGGAGCGGCCGGAGGCCAGGAACTGGGCGATTGCGGCAGGAACCTCGGCAATGATGCCGACGAAGATGATGAGCGAGATACCGTTGCCGATGCCACGCTGGGTGATCTGCTCGCCCAGCCACATCAGGAACATGGTGCCGCCCACCAGCGTGATCATGCAGGCCAGACGGAAGTACAGGCCCGGATCGGTCGCCAGATCACCGGATTCGAGCGACACAGCCAGACCATAGGACTGGGCCGTTGCCAGAAGAACGGTGCCGTAGCGGGTGTATTGGTTGATCTTTTTGCGACCCTGTTCGCCCTCTTTCTTGAGCTGCTCAAGCGAGGGAACCATCGAGGTCAGCAGCTGGACGATAATCGATGCCGAGATGTAAGGCATGATACCGAGGGCAAAAATACCCATCCGGCCAAGCGCGCCGCCGGTAAACATGGAAACCATGCCACCGATCCCCTGCCCTGCCTGTGCCATAAACTGGCGCAGGGCATCTGCATCGATTCCGGGAACCGGAATATATGTCCCAAGGCGGTAGACGATCAAAAGGCCAAGGGTAAACAGAATGCGATTACGCAGGTCTGTCGCCTTGCCAAGAGCCGACCAACTGGTGTTCGCCGCCATTTGTTCTGCTGCTGATACCATAAAAAAGGTCTCTTCTTGCGAAAACGCCGCCCAGGGCCGTTTTCCGGCTCGGGCGGCGTCAATGGAAAACTGAATTCTATGTAAGCGGCATCGGCGCCGCTCACAAGCTGTTACTCAGCTGCGGCAGTGTTTGCCACGGTCAGGGAGCCACCGGCCTTTGCGACTGCGTCCACGGCAGCCTTGGAGGCGCCGGTTACTGCGATGGTCGCTTTTGCGGTGAATTCACCCTTGGCCAGAACGCGAACGCCGTCCAGTTTGCGACGAACAACACCGGATGCAACCAGGGTGTCTTCGTTGATGGAGGCTGCGTCGAGCTTGCCTGCGTCGATGAACTTCTGGATCAGGCCCAGGTTCACAACTGCGTATGCCTTGCGGTTCGGCTTGTTGAAGCCACGCTTGGGCAGACGCTGGTAGAGGGGCATCTGGCCGCCTTCGTAGCCGTTGATCGAAACACCCGAACGGGATTTCTGACCTTTGATACCACGGCCACCCATTTTACCTTTGCCGGAGCCCGGACCACGGCCAACGCGGGTCCGTTTCGGTGCGGCGCCTGGGTTGTCGCGCAGTTCATGAAGTTTCATATCGCTTCTCCTTCGCCGGAACTGACCCCTGAAGCGTAAGCGGGTCAAACACGGCATTTTTGATTTTCTGATTCTGCAGTCCATAGGACCACCGGGGGCGTATAGACCCGATGCGGGGCAGGATCAAGAGTGGAGGTGTCCAGACAGCCGGGATCGCCAGCTGGGCGGCGGACATATACGCCGTTTCCCCGCCAGGGCCCCTGCCCTGCCGGTTGCTCTGCCGTCTCGTCTGGTGCTGTGTCGGTTCCGTCTGGGGCCGTTTTATAAAGGGTGGCGGCGCCGCCGGGTGGATGTGGATCGGGGGCTTGCCCCGCATGAGGATATATCTGTCATGGCCCGCGCCTGTTTTGCGTGGGTCCGGTTCCGTTTGCCGGGGTGCCAAACCCAGCGAAGATCGCGATCGCCCCCAGCATGGCACAGCGATCTGAAACGATCGTGCATAGGGCGTGCGCAGGGTAGGCAACACCCCGGCATCAGCCCCCCAAAAACGAGAAAACGCCCCTGCCCAGGGAGGAGGAGGGGCAGGAGCGTTCTCAGCAAATTGTCAGATCCGAGGGAGGAGGAACGGGTCCGACAATTCTATCTCGGTGCGATCAGGCGCCGTAGACGTGCTCGCGGGCGAGCGTGTCGATGTCACCGCGGCCGATGCCGATGTCGGCCAGGTCACGGTCGCTCAGGGCGTTCAATTCGTTGTAGGTGCGAGTGTACTCGCGGTGCAATGCGCGCTGGTCCTGCAGTTCCTGGAACAGGGTGCGGATGCGGGCAAAGAGAGAGTTACCGGCGTAGGTGGTGTTGATGACATGTGCCATTGTGATGTTCCTTTATTTGACCGGACGTATTTCCGGCGGGTGTTGATCATTGTCTGTTTCAGTGACACCCATCAGATAGCCCTGCATGTTACCGCAAACAACTGACGCATTGGACTTCCCGCTATGCAGCCTGTGCATGGGAAAAATCGCTCAAATCGGATGTGATGCTGCCGTTTTGGCAATTTGGGAGCCGCACGCATAGCAAAGGGGCAAAAGAAAAACGCCCCGGCGAACCGGGGCGTTTCTAAGTCGTGTCTCAATCGAGAAAGAGGCTTAGTCGCGCTCTTCGATGATCTCAACCAGATGCGGGATCTTGTTGACCATACCGCGTACGGAAGGGGTGTCTTCCAGTTCGCGGGTCTTGTGCATCTTGTTCAGGCCCAGGCCAACGAGAGTTGCGCGCTGGTCTGCGGGGCGGCGGATCGGGGAGCCGATCTGCTTAACAACGATGGTTTTTGCCATGTGTCCGTCTCCTTACGCTTCTGCTTCAGCAGCAGGTGCTTCATCCCGCTTGGGCAGGATGTCGGCGACTTTTTTACCACGACGCTGAGCAACCGAACGCGGCGACTGCTCTTTTTTCAGACCGTCGATGGTGGCGCGGATCATGTTGTAGGGGTTCTGCGAACCGATCGACTTCGAAACAACGTCTTTGACGCCGAGCATTTCGAAGACGGCACGCATCGGACCACCTGCGATGATACCGGTACCTTCCGGTGCGGTGCGCATGACAACTTTGCCTGCGCCGTGACGGCCGTGCATGTCGTGATGCAGAGTGCGGCCTTCTTTCAGCTGCACGCGGATCATCTGACGCTTGGCCTGCTCGGTGGCTTTACGAATGGCCTCGGGGACCTCTTTCGCTTTACCTTTACCAAAGCCGACGCGGCCTTTCTGATCGCCAACAACCACCAGAGCGGCGAAGCCAAAGCGCTTACCACCTTTTACGGTTTTGGAAACGCGGTTGATCGCGACGAGGCGATCTGCGAATTCCGGGGTTTCCTCGCGGTCGCGACGGTTACCCCGGCGGTTTTCACGTTCTGCCATAAGGCATTCCTTTCATCCTGGCGACGAGCGCCTTTATCTACTCAATCCAGGTGAGCGGGTCTAACCCGGCTCCCGGATCATCGGGGCGGCGCGGACGCCGCCCACAGTGTCTGACTTGTGCCTCCCCGAGGGCAGGCACGAAGATCATTAGATCTTCAGACCGCCTTCACGCGCTGCGTCGGCCAGAGCCTTCACTTTGCCGTGGAACAGGAAGCCGCCACGGTCGAAGTATGCTTCGGTGACGCCTGCCGCCTTTGCGCGCTCGGCAATAACCGAACCCACTTTGGTGGCTGCTTCGATGTTGTTCTTGCCGACAAAACCCAGGTCTTTTTCCAGGGTGGAGGCGGCGGCGACGGTCACGCCACGCACATCGTCGATCAGCTGAACAGAGATGTTCTTGTTCGAACGGTGCACGGACAGGCGCGGACGGCCTGCGTTGACCTTGCGAAGCTTGTTCCGGACGCGCAGCCGGCGCTTCAGAAACAGGGTACGTTTGCTGTTTGCCATTTTGCTGGTCCTTACTTCTTCTTGCCTTCCTTGCGGAAGATGAACTCGCCTTTGTAGCGGATACCCTTGCCTTTGTAGGGCTCGGGACGACGCCAGTCGCGGATTTTGGCCGCAACTTCGCCGACGAGTTGTTGGTCGTTACCTTCGACAACGATTTCGGTCTGCTTCGGTGCGGTGATGGTGACACCTTCCGGAGCAACAACGTCAACGTCGTGGCTGTAGCCCAGGTTCAGCTTCAGGGTGTTGCCCTGCATCTGAGCCCGGTAACCCACACCCTGGATCTCCAGCTCTTTCTTGAAGCCCTGGGTCACGCCGGTGACGAGGTTCTGGACCATAGTGCGGGACATGCCCCACTGCTGGCGGGCACGCTTGGATTTACCGCGCGGGTCCACTTTGACCAGGTTGTCTTCGACAGTGATGGTGACGTCGTCGGTTGCGGTGAAGCTACGGGTGCCTTTCGGACCTTTCACTTCAATGCTCTGGCCGGAGACGCTGGCGGATACACCGCTGGGCAGCTCGACCGCTTTTTTACCAATACGGGACATCGACAGACCTCCTTAGAAGACGGTGCAGAGCACTTCGCCGCCAACGTTGGCTGCGCGTGCGTTTGCGTCCGACATCACACCCTTGGGGGTGGAGACAATCGACACACCCAGGCCCTGACGGACCGACGGGATGTCATTGACGCCCATGTATACGCGACGACCGGGTTTGGAGACCCGCTTCAGTTCGCGAATGACAGGTTCGCCATCGAAGTATTTCAGGCTGATTTCGATGGCCGGGTGGCCCTTCGCATCAGTCGTTTTCTCATAGCCGCGGATGTAACCTTCGTCTGCGAGCACATCCAGAACCCAGGCACGCAGCTTGGAAGCCGGTGTCAGGACGGTGGATTTGCCGCGCATCTGAGAGTTACGGATACGGGTGAGCATATCGCCGATAGGATCGTTCATATCAGTCTCTCCCTTACCAGCTCGATTTCACCATGCCGGGGATCTGGCCATTCGAGCCCAGTTCCCGCAGAGCGATACGGCTGATCTTCAGCTTACGGTAGTAAGCGTGAGGACGGCCGGTCAGCTGGCAGCGGTTGTGCAGACGGGTTGCCGACGAGTTGCGCGGCAGTTTCGCCAGGTCGAGGCGCGCTTTGAAGCGCTCTTCCATCGGGCGAGATTCGTCGTTTGCGATCTCTTTCAGCTCGGCACGCTTTGCGGCGTATTTAGCCACCAGGCGCTCGCGCTTCTTCTCGCGTTCGATCATGCTTTTCTTAGCCATGTCTCTTCCTTCCCGCGCTTAGCTGTTGAAGGGCATGTTGAATGCTTTCAACAGCGCCTTTGCTTCCGCGTCGGTGTTCGCGGTGGTGGCAATCACGATGTCCATACCCCAGGGTTCGTCGATCTTGTCGAAGTCGATCTCGGGGAAGACCATGTGCTCTTTCAGACCCATGGCATAGTTGCCACGGCCGTCAAAAGACGTGCCCGGAACGCCGCGGAAGTCGCGGATACGGGGCATCGCGATGGTGGTCAGACGGTCGAGGAATTCATACATCCGGTCGCCGCGCAGAGTCACCTTTGCGCCCATCGGCATGCCTTCGCGAACGCGGAAGCCAGCGATGGAATTCTTTGCCACGGTGGTCAGAGCTTTCTGGCCCGCGATTGCGGTCAGGTCAGCCTGAGCAGACTTGGCTTTCTTGCTGTCTTTTACGGCAGCACGGCCGCAGCCGATGTTCAGAACGATCTTGTCCAGCTTGGGGATCATCATCTCGTTCTTGTAGCCGAACTCTTCTTTCAGGGCGCCACGAATGGTTTCCTTGTAGAGAGCTTTCAGACGCGGGGTGTAGGTTGCGTTATCAAGCATCGATCACGTCCCCCGTGGTTTTGGCGAAGCGCACTTTCTTGTCGCCTTCCATGCGGAAGCCAACGCGGGTTGCTTTGCCGTTTGCGTCCAGCAGAGCCAGGTTCGACAGCTGGATCGGCAGGGCCTTGGGCAGGCGGCCACCTTGGCTGGTCTGGGTCTGACGGGTATGACGGATCGCCATATTCACGCCTTCGACAACGGCTTTACCGGCTTTCGGGTCAACGGAGGCAATGGTGCCTTCTTTGCCCTTGTCCTTGCCGGCCAGCACGACGACCTTGTCGCCTTTGCGGAGTTTAGCAGCCATGATTACAGCACCTCCGGAGCGAGCGAGATGATCTTCATGAAGTTTTTCGCGCGCAGTTCACGAACAACCGGGCCAAAGATACGGGTACCTACCGGCTCGTTGTTGTTGTTCAGGATGACAGCTGCGTTGCGGTCAAAACGGATTGCGGTGCCGTCTTCACGACGGACCTCTTTGGCGGTGCGTACGACGACGGCCTTACGGACGTCACCTTTTTTCACGCGGCCGCGCGGGATGGCTTCCTTTACCGAGACGACGATGATGTCGCCAACGGATGCGTATTTACGCTTGGAACCACCCAGAACCTTGATGCACTGAACTCGGCGAGCGCCGGAGTTGTCAGCAACATCCAGGTTTGTTTGCATCTGGATCATGTGGTTTCTCCCGACCTATGGGGCAGCGATGCGATGCTGTGATCCCCCAGGGTTTCGACTGACTGTTAAGTCTAGTCGCCAGGAGTCTCGAATGAGACTCTTAGGCTTCCAGAACTTCCCAGCGTTTCGTTTTCGATTTCGGCGCGCATTCGATGATGCGTACAGAGTCGCCGACCTTGAAAGCGTTCTTTTCATCGTGAGCCCGGTATTTCTTGGACTTACGAATGGTTTTCTTCAGAACCGGGTGCGTGAAGCGGCGTTCAACCGAGACAGTTACGGTCTGGGCGTTTGCGTCGCTGGTCACAACGCCTTGCAGGATACGTTTGGGCATTGTGTCGCTCCTTATTCGGCTGCTGCTGCAGCTTTTTCGTTCAGGATGGTCTTCACGCGGGCAGCGTTGCGGCGTGCCGCTTTGATACCCGAAGTGTTTTCCAGCTGACCGGTTGCCTGCTGAAAGCGCAGGTTGAAGCTCTCTTTTTTCATGGATGCGAGCATGTCGCGGAGTTCATCCACGGTCTTGTCGCGCAGATCATTGGCGTTCATCGCCTTTGTTCCTTGTCCTAAGCACCAGAAGGCCCCGTGTGGGTCACCTTTGAACCTGGTGGGTTATGTCACCCGTGCAAAATGCACGGCAAAAAGAATCACCAGACCAAAATCCAAGGCGGATTTGGCCCAAGCGATGGGTCCCTATAGAGGAGATAGGAGGGGGGGGCAAGGGAAAGGTTGGCGCGCGCGGGGGTGTTGCTTGCAAGCCATCCAAAAGCTGCTACCCAGCATCCAATCACACTGCAAAGGATGCCGCAATGATCCAACCCACCGCATCGTTCAAAGAGAACCTCCAACTCATCCCTTCGATCGAGGGGCTAGACGGTATCGAGCTCTTGGATTTCTCCGGCCGCGTCACAGCCCGGATCGACAACATTCCCGGCAAACAGGGCTCGCTTGCGGTCTATCAATATCTGGCACAGACATTTGAGACACTGGATGCTGAAGCCGCCTCTCACGGGCTCGCCGTTTTTGCGGAACATACCGAAGACGCCAGAAACCGGCCCGGTGCGCATCCCAACATCGACCTGCTGCTGGAGATTATTGGCGGCGGGGCACCATTGACGGTGCGGGTTGTCACAAGGTGACCTCGTGCGGCAGGCAATCCTTGAAAAGGAATGCGAGACTGCCGCACGCCACCTGTGGTTCAGACGCGGGCGTGGTTTGGATAAACGGCTCGAAAACGCCATTCGCGGTGTTTTGACCTGAAGATCTTGGCGCGGGCTCAAAGCCCGGGTCGGCCCCGCCCCTCCCCACGGAAGGGCGCCTCCCTAGGGGCTCGCAAAGCGGCTTATGCCCCCTAAAGAAGCGGGATTTACGTCAAGCGCCAGCATCACATTCCCAGGCGCTGCACATTGTTCAGAACGGTTTCGAAATGCCAGCCGTCCGGCAGACGCGGGAGCCACAGCCGCTTGCCCCCTGCGTAGATCATCATCGCTCCGCGACGGGTTTTCAGGCGCTGAATGTCCCCGATACCGACTTCATCGCAAACACCCGATCTTTCAACCGACAGGACACGCTGTGTGGTAATCACATATGTGGACGAGCGAAAGCTCCGATGCACAAACAGCCATATCACCAGAGCCAGCGGCGCACACAGGGCGATAACCACAACTTCGGTCAAGGTTGGGAGTATACGAGCGTGAACGGCGTGGACCATCTGCTCACCATCGTTCAAAACAATCGGGCTGTGATCATACACTAAGAGGCTCCCCCCTCACCTGAGGAGTGCCACAAGCGCGCTCTCCCGTTCAGTCAGCGACCGGGGACTACGCCCGTTCGCGCTTGAATGCCCCTCCCGGATCATTTCCAGGATGGCGGTCACTCCCAGCGGTAGTTGAAGCTCACCGAGACGCGCTCGTCTTCGGCCATGTTCAGCGGGACTTCGTGGCGGATGAAGCTCTCCCAGAGCAGCACATCACCAACTGCGGGGGATTGGTAGACAAAGGTCTTCAGCTCCTGTCGACAATCCTTGGTGCGCGGGGGATGTGCCATCATCATGGCGTGACGCGGGTCTTCCAGTTTCAGGGCGCTGGTGCCGTCGGGCATCGACACATAGGTGGTGCCCGAAATCACCGAATGGGGGTGGATGTGGCTGGCGTGGGTGCCGCCTTCCGGCAGGATGTTGATCCAGAGATCTTCGAGCACCAGTTTGCGCCCGTCCAGGTCCAGTTGCAGATCCTCGGCAAAGGCCGCCACATGCAGGTCCAGCGACTTTACCAGATCGGCAAAGATCGGAAAGCGCCACGGCAGGTCCGTCAGCGATGCATAAGAGGTGTAGCCCGGATAGCCGTTCTCCTCGCACCAGTCCTGACCGGCGTCGTCATCCTGTGCGATCACAAAGCAGGAGTTTTCAAGTTCACTCGCGTCGATCTTGGGTCCATGTTCGGACAAGGCGGCGCGGTAGAGACGGGTAACGAAGAGTGATTCAATCTGTGCCATAGCTGTCCCATAGCGCATGCCCGGACAAAGTGCGAGATCCGTTGTTTCCCGGCCCGCAGGCGAAACTGGCTCTTTCCTTTGACAAGTTGACGCACGTAAGCTGCGCAAAACTCAGCAACAGGGACCGGGATATGCGTTGGATCTTCAGACTTGTGACACATGGCATTGCGCTGGTGATCGGCGTGGCATTGGGGATCTACATCCTGCCGATCCTGACCGCGCCAAAGGGGCCCGATGCCGCAACGCTGACCGCTGGCGCGGAAGGTGCGACCTATACCGGCAGCTTTACCCGTGATCTTGCAGGCAGCGATTTCCTGCATTGGGGCACCGGCAGCATCAGCCTGTCCCCCTCGCGGATCACCCATATCGGAGAGCTGGCCCCCGGCCCGGACTACAAGCTGTATCTCGCCCCCGAGTTCGTAGAGGATGAAGCCGGATTTGAAGCCATCAAGGATGCCTCTGTGCGGGTGGGGGATGTCAAGATGTTTGGCGGGCTGATCCTTGACGTGCCAGAGGGCATCAACATCGAGGCCTATACAACCGTTGTGATCTGGTGCGAGGCCTTTGGCGAGTTCATCACCGCAGCCAAATACCGCTGAGGGGCGCACGCCAAACCCCCTGCCCCGTCACCGCAGGCAGACACGCCATCCCCTGCCAACAAAACCCGCAGAACGAAAAACCCCCGCTGAGATTTCAGCGGGGGTTTCTATTTTCAGATCAGTATCTGGCTTTCGCCAATTACCAGTCTTCGCGAACCACGACGCGGGTTTTCACCGGCAGTTTCATCGCGGCCAGGCGCAGGGCCTCGCGTGCGATGTCGTCGTTCACACCGTCGATCTCGAACATCACGCGACCGGGCTTAACTTTGCATGCCCAGTAGTCCACGGAGCCCTTACCTTTACCCATACGAACTTCGACGGGCTTAGAGGTAACCGGGGTGTCCGGGAAGATGCGGATCCATACACGGCCCTGACGCTTCATGTGGCGGGTCATGGCACGACGGGCAGCCTCGATCTGACGTGCAGTCACACGCTCAGGAGTGGTTGCCTTCAGGCCATAGGTGCCGAAGTTCAGGTCCGAACCGCCTTTTGCTTCGCCAGAGATCCGGCCTTTGTGCATTTTGCGGAATTTAGTACGCTTTGGTTGAAGCATCTCATACCCTCCTTAGCGACGACCGCCTGCACCGCGAGGTGCCGGACCGTCCTGGAGTTCCTGTGCTTTACGGTCACGCGCCTGAGGATCGTGTTCCATGATCTCGCCTTTGAAGATCCAGACTTTGATCCCGATGATCCCGTAAGGGGTCGAGGCTTCGGAGTGAGCGTAATCGATGTCGGCGCGCAGGGTGTGCAGCGGCACACGACCTTCACGGTACCATTCGGTACGAGCGATTTCAGCACCACCCAGACGACCAGCGACGTTCACCCGGATACCCAGGGCGCCCATGCGCATTGCGTTCTGAACGGCACGCTTCATCGCGCGACGGAAGGACACACGGCGTTCCAGCTGCTGAGCGATGGATTCGCCAACCAGCTGAGCGTCGAGTTCAGGCTTGCGCACTTCAACGATGTTGAGGTGCAGCTCGGAGTCGGTCATGGAAGCGATCTTCTTGCGAAGAACTTCGATGTCCGCGCCTTTTTTGCCGATGATCACGCCCGGACGCGCGGTGTGAATGGTCACACGGCACTTCTTGTGGGGGCGTTCGATGATCACACGGGCGATGCCTGCCTGCTTGCACTCTTCCTTGATGAAATCACGGATGCGCAGGTCTTCCAGCAGCAGATCACCATAGTCTTTGGTGTCGGCGTACCAACGGCTGTCCCAGGTGCGGTTGACCTGAAGGCGCATGCCGACCGGATTGACTTTATGTCCCATTAGGCTTGCTCCTCAACTTGACGCACCTTGATGGTGATCTCCGAAAACGGCTTGAGGATCTTGCCAAACCGGCCACGGGCACGAGGGCGGCCACGCTTCATGGTCAGGTTTTTACCTACATAAGCCTCGGCTACGATCAGTTCATCGACGTCCAGGTTATGGTTGTTCTCGGCGTTCGCAATTGCGGACTGAAGGCATTTCTTCACGTCCTGCGCGACCCGCTTGTTGGAGAAAGTCAGGTCGGTCAGAGCCTTCTCAACTTTCTTGCCACGGATCATGCCGGCGACGAGGTTCAGTTTCTGCGGGGAGGTACGGAGCATGCGCAGTTTTGCCATTGCTTCGTTGTCTGCCACGCGGCGGGGATTTTTTGCCTTGCCCATGACTTACTTCCGCTTCGCTTTTTTGTCCGCAGCGTGACCGTAATAGGTACGAGTCGGGGAGTATTCACCGAACTTCTGACCAATCATGTCTTCTGAGACGTTGACGGGAATGTGCTTCTGACCGTTGTACACACCAAATGTCAGACCCACGAACTGGGGCAGAATGGTGGAACGACGCGACCAGATTTTGATGACTTCGTTGCGGCCCGACTCGCGCGCTGCTTCGGCTTTTTTCAGCACGTAAGCATCGACAAAGGGGCCTTTCCATACAGAGCGAGACATATGTTAACGTCCCTTCTTCTTGGCGTGGCGCGAGCGGATGATGAGCTTTTGCGACGCTTTGTTTTTGTTGCGGGTGCGCTTACCTTTGGTCGGCTTACCCCATGGGGTCACCGGGTGACGACCACCGGAGGTACGACCTTCACCACCACCGTGCGGGTGATCGATCGGGTTCATAACCACACCACGCACAGAAGGACGCTTGCCCTTGTGGCGCATACGGCCGGCTTTACCAAAGTTCTGGTTGGAGTTGTCAGGGTTGGACACGGCACCAACGGTGGCCATGCATTCCTGACGGACGAGGCGCAGTTCACCCGAGGACAGGCGGATCTGAGCGTAGCCACCATCACGACCAACGAACTGAGCATAGGTACCGGCTGCACGGGCGATCTGGCCGCCTTTGCCGGGCTTCATTTCGATGTTGTGAACGATGGTACCGATCGGCATGCCCGAGAACGGCATTGCGTTGCCCGGCTTGATGTCGGCTTTCGCGGAGGCGATTACCTTGTCACCAACTGCCAGACGCTGCGGAGCGAGGATATACGCCTGCTCGCCGTCTTCGTATTTGATCAGTGCGATGAATGCGGTCCGGTTCGGGTCGTATTCGATCCGCTCGACGGTCGCCGCAACATCGAATTTGTTGCGCTTGAAATCGACGATCCGGTAGAGACGCTTTGCGCCGCCGCCACGACGACGTGAAGTGATCCGTCCGGTGTTGTTCCGGCCGCCCGATTTGGTCAGACCCTCAGTGAGAGATTTGACCGGACGCCCTTTCCAAAGCTCCGAACGGTCGATCAGAACCAGCCCACGCTGGCCCGGCGTAGTCGGTTTATACGACTTAAGTGCCATGCTTTCTGTCTTCCGTTTAGCGTGCCAGACCTTAGGTTTTTGTCTTTGGTCCAGCTATGTTTAAGGCCCCCGTAGGTGCCAGTGATATAGGGCCCCAAAGGTCCCCGAGTTCGAACATCCCGACAAACGTAACGACCCCGGAACGAATCCGGGGTCTTCAGGATTGCTGCGGCATAGCAGAGAGTCGGAGGGGTGGCAATGGGGAAGCAGCTCAAGAGACCGCAGTTCCTTTATAGTTGTATTCGCTCACCATCCAACTACGTTGTCGACAGAAGTTTTAAGCAGGAACAATATTGAATGGCCATTTCCAACAAACTCAGGTGGATCTACGTAGCAGAGATTAGTTTGCGTTGCGAACAACGCCAACGAGGAGCACCAAGCAGCTTCCCACTTGATCATCTTTTTGAATTGCTGCTGCACCGCGAAAACCAAGGAACACAAAAGAAGCTGATCGGTCGGAATGACGAGAAAATGATGTGGTGCACCGATGTGGACCGCACGAACTCCACGATACGGTTCTTGCTTCATTTTGGAGATAAGGACGTTAGCGACCCTGCGTTTGTTAACTTTGACACCACAGACACGAGGGAAATTCCGAAGGGAGAGAATGAAGGTGTCCCTTTCTCAAGCCACATTGCTATCCGGAGCACACCTGAGGCCAACGGTAACTACATGGTTTTGGTGGAACGAACGTCTGGAATTCACCTCAAATCGCTAGAGAACTATCTGCGCTGGCTCCTAAAAGACGACAACTTTAAGATCCAGTTTGAGAACGAAGATAGGCAGCAAAGGACAGCCTACGGGGTCGTTGAACTCCTGGGGTACAAATCAAAACTAATGAGAGACGTGCTTCGCACAGGCTCCCTGCAAGACGTAGAATTTGTGAAGGAAGAAGAGTACCACATTGGAACCGACGAAAACCCCATCAGGTCTGAGCAACTTCTTTCAGCTAAATTCAAGCTTCAACGTACGGTCACGGAGCAAGAGGGAAGAAGCCTTTTCAACCGCTTAACTACTTGGGCGCAAACCAATGGTTATGAAGAAGGTGCAAAAATGTTGGTTCGCATTAAGACCGAATTCGGCCAAGTCAAACAAACAGAAGTTGATCCCGATGGTGATATTCTGACTTCCTTTTTTGTTGCCAACGAACAGGTAGCAGGCTTTGACGACCCTTTGCCTCAATTTTATGGCACGCCCAGATCTGACATGTTTCAAAAGATCGAGAGTATTTTCCAGCAGTATCAGCAACAACCTGCCGCATGATGCTTGGACATGACAAACTCTTCACTGTCATTCGCTTTCTGGGACTTAGAGAGGCGCCTCTAGACCGGCCTCTCAAGCTGTCTGAACACCTCAGCAGCAATCTCCGGTGGTATCAGTGGTTCTATCCAACCATTGCCACTGCCATCGCGACTTGGAGTGTCTGGTACTTCGGCTTGTTCAGCATTTTCGAAGGCCCAGACAACATCCTTAAGCGAGTGAACTCACTTCTATCAATGTTGATTGGATTCTACATCGCATCGCTCGCAGCAGTCGCCACATTTCAAAGCCCTCGATTAGAAGAAGAGATAGTCGGCCGAAAAATTTTGCACCGAAAAACAAGTCTCCGAAGGCGGCAATTTCTTTGCGCCATATTTGGTTATTGCTCAGGCCTTACAATTCTAATTTTCCTAGGCACTTCGCTCTCCGAGCTGCTGCGGGATGACATTAAAGCTATAGGCTGGGTAACAACGTACCCCTTGTTTTTCAAGCTTGTGGGGGCAGTCCTCTATTTCTGGGCTTGTTTCAGCCTCATGTCTTCTACGCTACTTGGCTTGAACTATTTGGTAGATCGAATGCACAGATAAAAGCGCTAGCGCCGTCCCGCGGGGTGGCGCTCTCAACGTGGCGTTTGGCAGTTTATCCCAGCCAAATCCGTACGACCTCACCGACATGCAAAAGCGCAAGACAAAGCGCTGCCCCATGGGTGCGGGTCGCGCCGGAGGCATGCTTTCGGCATGACGCTGGCGCGGTGGCCTGCCCTTCCCCGGCACAGTACCAGCGTGCCTTTGGCAAAACGGGAGGGCGCATCGCGCCCACCCTGGGTCAAGAGCTGACCTTCGCAGTATTCACCAACGAAAAAGGCCCCCGCTTTCGCAGGGGCCTTCTTAAGTCTCAGACAAACAGATCTCAGAGTCCGGTGGACACGTCGATGGTGTTGCCTTCTTCCAGGGTCACATAGGCTTTCTTCACGTCCTTGCGACGGCCGATCTGGCCGCGGAAACGCTTGACCTTACCCTTGGTGATGGTGGTGTTGACCGCTTTGACCTTCACACCAAAGAGCGCCTCAACGGCTTCTTTGATCTGCGGCTTGTTGGAGTCGATCGCCACTTCGAAGACCACTGCACCGGTTTCGGATGCCATGGTTGCTTTTTCGGTGATGATCGGCTTGCGGATCACGTCGTAGTGTTCTGCCTTCGCGCTCATTTCAGGCGAGCCTCCAGTGCTTCGACACCTGCTTTGGTGATCACCAGGGTGTCACGCTTCAGGATGTCATAGACGTTTGCGCCCATTGTCGGCAGGATATCCAGACCTTCGATGTTGCGCGCGGCGCGGGCAAAGCCCTCGTTCACGGATGCACCATCGATGACCAGTGCGCGCTTCCAACCCAGGTCCTTGACCTGTTTGGCCAGAGCGGCGGTCTTGCCTTCGGAATCGGCGTTTTCAATAACGACCAGTTCACCCGCTTTTGCCTTGGCGGACAGCGCGTGGCGCAGACCCAGCTTGCGGAATTTCTTGGTCAGATCGTGGCCATGCGAACGCGGGGTCGGACCCTTGTAGATACCACCCTTGCGGAAGATCGGCGCGTTACGGTCACCGTGACGTGCGCCACCGGTGCCTTTTTGGCGATAGATCTTCTTGGTCGAGTAGGAGGTCTCGGAGCGGGTCTTTACCTTGTGGGTACCGGCCTGCGCGTTGTTACGTTGCCAGCGCACCACACGGTGCAGGATGTCGGTGCGCGGCTCCAGGCCGAACAGCTCTGCATCCAGCTCGATGTCGCCGGCTTTGCCGCCGTCCAGTTTGATCACATCAAGTTTCATGCTTCACCACCTTCCGCGGAGACTTCTTCCGCTGCAGCCGACTTCAGAGCTGCCGGGTAGGGCAGACCTTCGGGGGCTTTCTTTTTCACGGCGTCTTTAACGGTGACCCAGCCACCTTTGGAGCCGGGAACGGCGCCTTTGATCATGATCAGGCCACGATCGGCGTCGGTCTTGACGACTTCCAGGTTCTGGGTGGTCACGCGGGCAGCACCCATGTGGCCGGCCATTTTCTTGCCTTTGAAAACCTTGCCGGGATCCTGACACTGACCGGTCGAACCGTGGGAACGGTGAGAGATCGACACACCGTGCGAGGCGCGCAGACCACCAAAGTTCCAGCGCTTCATCGCACCGGCAAAACCTTTACCGATGGAGGTGCCGGTCACGTCAACCTTCTGACCTTCCAGGAAGTGCTCTGCGGAGATTTCCGCACCCACTTCGATCAGGCCGTCAGCAGGCACGCGGAATTCAACCAGCTTGCGCTTGGGCTCAACCTTCGCTGCTGCGAAGTGGCCGCGCATGGCTTTGGAGACGCGCTTGACCTTGGCCGAACCTGCGCCGAGCTGAACAGCTGTGTAGCCGTCTTTTTCCTCGGTGCGCTGTGCGGTCACTTGCAGGCCATCCAGCTGAAGAACGGTCACAGGAACCTGCTTGCCGTCTTCCAGGAACAGCCGGGTCATGCCGACTTTCTTTGCGATAATACCAGAGCGCATATTCATTACCCTCCGATCTTAGGATTGCAGCTTGATTTCGACGTCCACGCCAGCGGCGAGGTCGAGCTTCATCAGCGCGTCCACGGTCTGGGGGGTCGGATCAACGATGTCCAGGAGCCGCTTGTGGGTGCGGATCTCGAACTGGTCACGAGATTTCTTGTCAACGTGCGGGCCACGCAGAACGGTGAATTTCTCAATCTTGTTCGGCAGGGGGATCGGGCCGCGCACCTGGGCGCCGGTCCGCTTGGCAGTGTTCACGATTTCCTGCGTGCTGGCGTCCAGTACGCGGAAGTCGAATGCCTTCAGCCGGATACGGATATTTTGGCTTTGCATAGTCGTGCCTTTTTTCTCAGGCGTTGGGGTTGAGAGGAGGGCATGCGACCACCGCGTACCCTCATCGAACCCAAAAGGCGGGAATCACCCCGCCTCTGCCCCGCAAAGCGGGATGGCGCCGTATACGCCTGTTGGGCCAGTGTGGCAAGGGGGTTTGGGAGGTAGATCTAACGCGCGCCTTTCCGGCCAAATATTGGTGAAGTCAAAACCCAATGCGAATCTTCAATGTCCTGAAGAATCGAAGGCTCGCAGGGCTCTTCCAGCGCCCAAACCGATATGTTTAACATCCCATCGATCCCGCCAACCCACCGCGATAAATTCAATGCATAGGTTGCGGCGGGCGCAGAGAATACATGCTGTTTCAAACGATTAGCAACACTCTTACTTTGGCCAACGTAAAGGGTATTTGATCTTACACTATTGTTGAACTTCGGAAGAGCATAGCCGCGCCTTCGATCTTCCTTTGCCTGAAGAAAGCTAGCAGCCAGTTCTTCAGCGAGACTTATGTTACGGACGCTCAATTCGTAGATACAGGACCTGCGACCTGCCCACTCCTTCAAGTGAGCAAACACAAGATTTTGACACTTACTCTCCTTGGTCTCTTTCACGTTCGCAAAACTTAGTTCCAAATTGAACGGTTCACTGAAACGTACACGGTCAAGAAGTTCTAATTTTTGACGAAGAAGCGCGCGCGTGTTTTGAACCGCCAACTGAGTTTTGTTTTCGGACAATGATCATCTACCCTGTTGCGAGTGCCCCATAAAAAAGGCCGCCCCGGTTGGAGCGGCCTTCTTTAGTTCGTTCACCGTGTGGCTCTCGGCAGTTTTCCTGAAGGAAAACCGCCTGTCGCCACTGTTTCCAAAATTACTCGGTGATTTTGGAAACGACGCCGGCGCCGACGGTGCGGCCGCCTTCGCGGATCGCAAAGCGCAGGCCCTGCTCCATCGCGATCGGGGCGATCAGTTCAACGTCGAACTTCAGGTTGTCGCCCGGCATAACCATCTCGGTGCCTTCCGGCAGGGTCACGGTGCCGGTCACGTCGGTGGTGCGGAAGTAGAACTGCGGACGGTAGTTCGCGAAGAACGGGGTGTGACGACCACCTTCTTCTTTGGTGAGGATGTAGGCCTCAGCTTCGAACTTGGTGTGCGGCTTCACGGAACCCGGCTTACACAGAACCTGACCACGCTCAACGCCGTCACGGTCAACACCACGCAGCAGCGCGCCGATGTTGTCGCCTGCTTCACCACGGTCCAGCAGCTTGCGGAACATTTCAACACCGGTACAGGTGGTGTTGGTGGTGTCACGGATACCAACGATTTCGATCGCGTCGCCAACGTTGATCACGCCGCGCTCAACACGACCGGTCACAACGGTACCACGGCCGGAGATCGAGAACACGTCTTCGATCGGCATCAGGAACGGCTGGTCAACAGCGCGCTCGGGGGTGTCGATGTACTCGTCAACAGCCGCCATCAGTTCCTTGATTTTCTCTTCGCCGATCTCAGGCTTGTTGCCTTCCATCGCCGCCAGAGCGGACCCTGCAACGATCGGGATATCGTCGCCCGGGTAGTCGTAGGAGGACAGCAGTTCACGGATTTCCATTTCGACGAGCTCGAGCAGCTCTTCGTCGTCAACCTGGTCAACCTTGTTCATGAACACGACCATCTTCGGGATGCCAACCTGGCGGCCCAGCAGGATGTGCTCGCGGGTCTGCGGCATCGGGCCGTCAGCTGCGTTCACAACCAGGATCGCGCCGTCCATCTGCGCCGCACCGGTGATCATGTTTTTCACATAGTCAGCGTGGCCGGGGCAGTCGACGTGTGCGTAGTGACGGTCTGCGGTTTCATATTCCACGTGTGCGGTGGAGATGGTGATGCCGCGTGCTTTTTCTTCCGGTGCGCCGTCGATCTGGTCGTAGGCTTTGAAGTCACCGAAGTACTTGGTGATCGCTGCGGTCAGCGTGGTTTTGCCGTGGTCAACGTGGCCGATGGTGCCGATGTTGACGTGCGGTTTTGTACGTTCAAACTTTTCCTTAGCCATAATGGCCTCCTTTTGTGTTGAGAAGGGCACGCGCGGAGCGCGAACCCTTCAATGTCGGTACGCTTATGCGTATTTCGCTTGGATCTCGTCGGAGATGTTCTGCGGAACCGGATCGTAGTGGTCGAACTGCATGGTGAACTGGGCACGGCCGGACGACATCGAACGCAGGGTGTTGATGTAGCCGAACATGTTTGCCAGCGGCACGAATGCGTCGATTGCGATCGCGTTACCACGGGGCTCCTGGCCGGACACCTGACCACGACGGGATGTCAGATCGCCGATGATACCGCCGGTGTATTCTTCCGGGGTGATCACTTCGACTTTCATGATCGGTTCCAAGAGCTTCGCGCCAGCTTTCTTCATGCCTTCACGCATCGCCATACGTGCGGCGATTTCAAAGGCCAGAACGCTGGAGTCAACGTCGTGGAACTTACCGTCGATCAGAGCAACCTTGAAGTCGATCACGGGGAAGCCAGCCAGAGGGCCGCTGTCCATGACGGACTGGATGCCTTTTTCAACACCGGGGATGTATTCCTTGGGAACAGCACCACCAACGATGCGGCTCTCGAAGGAGTAACCTTCGCCAGCTTCTGTCGGCGAGATGATCATCTTCACCTCAGCGAACTGACCCGAACCACCCGACTGTTTCTTGTGGGTGTAGGTGTGCTCGACTTCGTGACCAATGGTCTCGCGGTAAGCAACCTGCGGGGCGCCGATGTTTGCTTCGACTTTGAACTCGCGCTTCAGACGGTCCACCAGGATGTCCAGGTGAAGTTCGCCCATGCCCTTCATGATGGTCTGACCGGACTCGAGGTCGGTTTCGACACGGAAGGACGGGTCTTCGGCGGCCAGACGGGCCAGACCCTGGGACATTTTCTCCTGGTCGCCCTTGGTTTTGGGCTCAACCGCGATTTCGATAACCGGATCCGGGAAGGTCATGGTTTCCAGGACCACCGGCTCTTTGGCGTCGCAGAGGGTGTCACCGGTGGTGGTGTCTTTCAGACCCGCCAGCGCGATGATGTCGCCTGCAAACGCTTCTTCGATTTCTTCACGGTTGTTGGAGTGCATCATCATCATACGACCGACGCGCTCTTTTTTACCTTTGGTGGAGTTCAGGATGCTGTCGCCCTTGTTCAGCACGCCGGAGTAGATCCGGGTGAAGGTCAGGGAGCCAACAAACGGGTCGTTCATGATTTTGAACGCCAGACCAGCGAAGGGCATCTCGTCATCTGCACGACGTGCAATGTTACGCTCTTCGTTTTCGTCACCCGGCTTGAAGCCCATGTAATCAACAACGTCCAGCGGGCTGGGCAGATAGTCGATCACAGCGTTGAGCAGCGGCTGAACGCCTTTGTTCTTGAACGCAGAACCGCCCAGAACAGGAACGAAAGACAGCGACAGAGTACCCTTACGCAGCAGGCCGCGCAGAGTTGCGACGTCGGGCTCGGCGCCGTCCATCAGGTAGTTTTCCATCGCGTCGTCGTCCATTTCGACGGCCGCTTCGATCATCTTGCCGCGCCATTCGTCGGCCATGTCCTTCAGCTCGTCGCGGATCTCGGTCTGGATCCAGGACGCACCAAGGTCTTCGCCCTGCCACAGCCATTCCTTCATGGTGACCAGGTCAATCAGGCCTTCCAGTTCGGATTCTGCACCGATCGGAATACCAACCGGAACAGCGCGTGCGCCGGTGCGGTCTTCGATCATGTTGACGCAGTTGAAGAAGTCAGCGCCGATCTTGTCCATCTTGTTGACGAACACGATGCGCGGAACCTTGTAGCGGTCAGCCTGACGCCACACGGTTTCGGTCTGGGGTTCAACACCGGCGTTGGCGTCCAGAACACAGACTGCACCGTCGAGAACCGCCAGCGAACGCTCAACTTCGATGGTGAAGTCAACGTGGCCGGGGGTGTCGATGATGTTCAGACGGTGCTTCGGAGTGTCAGCGGTCTGACCATCTTCGGTGCGTTCCCAGAAAGTGGTGGTCGCAGCCGAGGTGATGGTGATGCCGCGTTCCTGCTCCTGCTCCATCCAGTCCATGGTGGCTGCACCATCGTGCACCTCACCGATGTTGTGGGATTTACCAGTGTAATACAGGATACGCTCGGAACAGGTGGTTTTACCTGCATCGATGTGCGCCATAATACCGAAGTTACGGTAATGGTTGAGTGTATAGTCGCGTGCCATAGGTCGGAGCCTCTTGGGTTACCAGCGGTAGTGCGAGAAGGCCTTGTTGGCCTCTGCCATCTTGTGGGTGTCTTCGCGCTTCTTAACCGCAGTACCGCGGGACTGTACAGCGTCCAGCAGCTCACCGGCGAGGCGTTCTTCCATGGTGTTTTCGTTGCGGGCACGTGCCGCTTTGATCAACCAACGGATTGCCAGGGCTTCGCGGCGCTCGGGGCGCACTTCGACAGGAACCTGGTAGGTGGCACCACCCACACGACGCGAACGCACTTCGACGGAAGGCTTAACGTTGTCGAGGGCTTCGTGGAACACTTCCACGGGGGCGCGCTTGATTTTTGCTTCAACGCGATCGAACGCGTTGTAGACGATACGCTCTGCGGTCGACTTTTTACCGTCGATCATCAGGTTGTTCATGAATTTGGTCAGTACGCGGTCGCCAAACTTTGCGTCGGGCAGGACTTCACGTTTCTCAGCAGCGTGACGGCGAGACATTTATCAATATCCTTCTTACTTAGGACGCTTCGCGCCGTACTTGGAGCGGCGTTGCTTACGGTCTTTGACGCCCTGGGTATCCAGAACACCACGCAGGATGTGGTAACGAACACCGGGAAGGTCTTTTACACGGCCGCCACGGATCAGAACCACGGAGTGTTCCTGAAGGTTGTGGCTTTCACCGGGGATGTAGGAGATCACTTCGAAACCGTTGGTCAGGCGAACCTTCGCAACTTTCCGCATAGCGGAGTTCGGTTTCTTCGGAGTGGTGGTGTATACACGGGTGCAGACGCCGCGCTTTTGCGGGCACTGTTCCAGGTGCATGGACTTCGAGCGTTTTACTTTCGGCTGCCGCGGCTTGCGGATCAGCTGTTGGATCGTTGGCATTCCGGTTCTTTCCCCGTCTCAACAACACATGTGTCATGCACGTCCTTGAACGTACGGCTAAACTTGTCGCACTTACGCGTCCGCAAGCGCAAAAACCGCAATCGTTCCCATTCCGAGGTGAACGACGCGGTGGGTTTACAGAGGATCCGCGCAAATAGGCGCACGAGATCTTGAGCCACTTTGATTTTGATATCGGCTTTTGGGGCGACCCCCGGTTGCCGGATAGGCGGGCGTATATGGGGAGTCGCGCCTGATGTCAACAGCGCCCCCTGTGGCAACGGCCTGACTGGTGGGTGGGTTTGGGGGCGCCTGCCCCGTTCCCACGGGGTCGGTCCGCTGCCCCGTTCCCACGGGGTCGGCCCGCTGCCATGTTGCTGCGGTTTCCGGCCCGGTGCATAGTTGCCAGCGAAACAGACAGCAGACGGCCAGCCATCAAGGTCGCGCTCAGCAGGGATTTAGGGCAATGCAGGTGATCGGTCTATGCCGTTTTTCGTATCCGGCGGTGGGCGGCTTTCAGGTCGAACACGACAGCATCGAAGAGCGCATTGCCTACCTCTACGCTGAGGAGCGGATGGAGGAGCGGTTTCATCTGATGGAGACAGTCGCCCTGCCCTGCCTGCGGGAACAGACCGATCCTGATTTCACCCTTGTGACACTGGTTGGTGACAGCCTGCCTGATCGCTACCGTAACCGGCTGGAGGCCCTGGTCGCGGACATGCCGCAAGTGCAGATTGTGGCAGCCGCGCCCGGGCGGCATCGCGATGTGATGAAACAGGTGCTGAATGACGCACGGCGCAATCCTGATGCGCCGTGCCTGCAGTTTCGCCATGACGATGATGATGCGGTTTCCGTGGATTTTGTTGAGCGGCTCCGCCAGACCGTCCGCGATTGCAGCGGGTTGATTGCGAACCATCAGACCGTCGCGATCGATTTCTGCCAAGGCTATGTCGCGCGGCTGGAGGATAACGGGATCCACGCAGCGCTGGGGCATCACCCCTATTTCGTGGCAGCGCTGGGAATGTATGTCGCACCGGGCTGTCGCCAGACGATCATGAACTTTGCCCATCACCGGCTTGCGCGCTTCATGCCCACCATCACACTACCGGATGCGCCGATGTTCGTTCGAACCCTGAATGGTCACAATGATTCCCGCCAGAAAGGCGCGAAGGAGCCGGACCTGCAGCGCCTTGACGCAGCTGGCCTTGCCGAATTTGACGCGCGTTTTGCGATCCGCCGCTGAGGGAGCGGCGTGCGGAGGCGTTACTCGAGCTCGCTGATGCGACGGGGGGCTTCGCGCATCAGGCTGAAAACTCCGGCCGCCACCACGATTGCAGCCCCCACCAAGGTGAGCGCATCAGGCCAGCTGTCGAAGACTGCCCAGCCGAGAAGCAACGCCCACAACAGGCCAGTGTAACGGAAGGGCGCAACCGCAGAGACATCCCCCACCCGCATGGCCATGACCGAAAAAAGGTAGCCCACAAAGATCATCCCCGACGCCCCAAGGAGCATTGCACCAGCGTCGTAGCTGATTGGTTGCCAGTCTTCCCCCAAACCCCAGAGCGCGCCAAAGGCCGTAACCGATAGAGCAGCCACCAGAGAGACCGTCATGGATGGCACCTCTGCCGACAGACGACGGGTGAAAAGATCGCGGGCGGTGATACAGGCCACCGCTGCGATGGCATAGCCGGTGCCGCTGTCAAATCCATTGGGGCCGGGCCGCACGATCAACAACATCCCCAGAAAGCCTGCTGCAATCGCCAGCGACCGACGCCAGCCCACGGTTTCGCCAAAGACCAGCACCGCTGCCAGCGTGACGGTCAGAGGCAGCATCTGCAGAATGGCGGTGATATTGGCGATGGGCATCACCATCAGGGCGCTGAGAAAGAAATAGGTGGTCACAGCCTCTGCCACGCTGCGCCCAATGACCAACCCCCAATCCCTGCGCGACAGGTTGAGCCGCAGGGCCCCAAGGGCACGCGCAAGGCCGAAGATGAGGACAGAGACCAGCAGTCCGCGCAATGTCAGGATCTGGGACAGAGGCAAATTCTGGCCGAGAAGTTTGATGAACCCGTCATTGAGCGTGAAGCCCGCCATGCTCCCCATCATCAGGAGCGCGCCTTTCTGGTTCGCGGTCAGCGCAGAGATCATGGCAGGACATCCTTGAGCTGTTGGGGGGTGAGGTCAAAGTGACGTTTGAGATCCGCGGCAATTTCGGCGTCGCTTTGTTTGTGGGTGATGCCCATCTGCGCGGGGCTGGATTTGTTGTCGCCGTGGATTGTGCGCACAAAACCAGGCACCGAAATGTCGGAGAATGTGTTCCAGTGCTGGGCAAATTTGCGGTGATTGAACCGGTAGGGGTTGGGCCCGTAGCCAACCGGGGCAACCAGTGCGGCACCCACTGAAAGAGGTGCCTTTTCGCAGGCATCAAAGATTTCGTCCTGCGGGCCATCAGGACCCTCTGTCCGACGGAGGTATATCCCCCGATTGTTCGCCAGTATGAAAGGCGTCTGCTCACCTTGCAGAGGGATCAACCCCATCGCCAGACGCCGGTTGCGAGCAATGTAATCCAGATCAACCGCGTCATCGTCATCCAGTCGAAACAACAGCCGATGGCTCGCGCCGTGGCTGGGGACGAGATCATACGCCCTGCGCAGGGTGCCGTAGTGGTTGCTTGCTCCAACCGGCAGCAGGGTGATGTTGTCCGCCCCTCCGACCAGATCGTGGAGCCGTTCCAGATAGGGAACGGGCATGTCTTCGGCGGTGACAACGACCAGATGAAACCCCTGATCCGTTTGTCGCCGGATCGAACGGAGACACAGCCGTTCAAACACACGCAGACGCAGCTCCATCCGTTGCGACGAAAACAGATGAGCGGCCTTTTCCTCCAGCGTTGGGAAGCGTTCGGAATAATAGGTGGAGGTCAGGACCGAAAAACGGACGACACCAACAATGCTCAGATCAATGGTCATTCAAAGCGGCCCCAAATGTGACGGCGGTCTGCGTGCTCAAACATGCTGCCCGGCAAGAGAGCACCGCCGCCCTGATTTGGGAAGAGTAGGAATGCACCGTTGCCAAACAAAAAGCCCCCCGCAACCTGCGCTGCGGGGGGCCAAATCATTCAGATCGTCCGATCAGGATCAATCGCGGCTTTCCGGGGTGTCGACCAGGTTGTCGAGACCTTCATCACCCATCATGACGTCATCTGCAGAGGGTGCGGCCAGTGCGGCTGCGGCTTCTGCTTCCTCGCGGCGAGCCTCGAGGACGACGTTGTCACGACCCTGGGCGATCTGGCGAACGCGCTGTGTCGCGCCACCGGTACCCGCCGGGATCAGGCGACCCACGATGACGTTTTCCTTCAGGCCGACCAGCTTGTCGCGTTTGCCCTGAACCGACGCTTCGGTGAGCACGCGCGTGGTCTCCTGGAAGGAGGCCGCCGAGATGAACGAGCGGGTCTGCAGCGACGCCTTGGTGATACCAAGCAGGATCGGCTCACCCTGAGCAGGACGCTTGCCACGGGCCAGCGCCTTTTCGTTGGCGGTGTCGAACTCTTGCTTGTCCACGTGCTCGCCCTTGAGCAGCGTGGTGTCGCCGGAGTCGGAGATCTCCCACTTTTGCAGCATCTGGCGAACGATCACCTCGATGTGCTTGTCGTTGATCTTCACACCCTGCAGTCGATAGACGTCCTGAACTTCGTCGATCATGTAGTTTGCGAGCGCTTCAACGCCCATGATCGACAGGATGTCGTGCGGTGCCGGGTTGCCGTCCATGATGTAGTCACCCTTCTGGACGTAGTCACCTTCCTGAACCGGAATGTGCTTGCCCTTGGGCACCATGTATTCGACGGCATCCATCGACTCGTCTGCAGGCTCGATGGTGATGCGACGCTTGTTCTTGTAGTCGCGGCCAAAGCGCACGTAACCATCGATTTCGGCGATGATCGCGTGGTCCTTGGGACGACGGGCTTCGAACAGTTCCGCAACACGCGGCAGACCACCGGTGATGTCCTTGGTCTTGGCGCCTTCACGCGGGATACGCGCAACAACGTCACCTGCCATGATCTGCTGACCATCGTCGCAGGACAGGATAGCGTCCACGGACATCGGGTAGTGAACCGGGTTGCCCTGATCGTTGCGGACCGGCTCGCCATCTGCATCCACCAGGATGATTTCCGGCTTGAGGTCTGCACCCTTCGGAGCCGCACGCCAGTCGATCACGATCTTCTGGGTCATGCCTGTGGCTTCGTCGGTTTCGTCGCGGACCGCCAGACCCGAAACCAGGTCGACGTATTTTGCGGTACCAGGCTTCTCGGCGATGATCGGCAGGGTGTAGGGATCCCATTCGAACAGCTTGTCGCCACGGGCAACGGTCTGGCCTTCCTTGACGAACAGCTTGGAGCCGTAGCCCAGCTTGTGGCTGGCGCGCTCTTCGCCGTGCTCGTCCTGAATGATCAGCTTCATGTTACGGCCAACAACCAAGGTCTCGCCATTGGCGTTCTCCAGGGTGTTCGGCATTTCGAACACGATTTTGCCCTCTTGCGAGGCTTCGAGGAAGGACTGCTGGCCACCCTGCGCAACACCGCCAATGTGGAAGGTCCGCATGGTCAGCTGTGTACCAGGTTCACCAATCGACTGTGCCGCGATGATACCGACCGCTTCGCCGGTGTTCACCTGCGTACCACGGGCCAGGTCACGGCCGTAGCACATGGCGCAGACGCCTTCTTCGCTCTCACAGGTCAGCGGCGAGCGGATACGGGTCGACTGGACGCCAGCCTCTTCCACTGTGTCTGCCATGCGTTCGTCGATCAGCTGACCCTGAGCAACCAGGATCTCCTCGGTGCCGGGGCGTTTGATGTCCTCTGCCGCAACGCGGCCCAGGATACGCTCGCCAAGGCTTGCCACAACTTCACCATCGTTGACCGCAGCCTCTGCCGTGATCGCCGCCTCGGTGCCACAGTCACGCTCGCGAACGATGCAGTCCTGTGCCACGTCAACCAGACGACGGGTCAGATAACCCGAGTTCGCGGTTTTCAGAGCGGTATCCGACAGACCCTTACGGGCGCCGTGGGTGGAGTTGAAGTATTCAAGAACGGTCAGACCTTCCTTGAAGTTCGAGATGATCGGGGTCTCGATGATGTCGCCGTTCGGCTTGGCCATCAGGCCGCGCATACCGCCCAGCTGTTTCATCTGTGTAACCGAGCCACGCGCACCGGAGTGAGCCATCATGTAAACCGAGTTCGGTTCCATAACAGCGCCGTTCTCGTCGCGCTTGTCCGCGGAGATGGTGCCCATCATCGCTTCGGTGACTTTGTCGTTACACTTCGACCATGCGTCGACAACTTTGTTGTACTTTTCGCCCTGTGTGATCAGGCCGTCCATGTACTGCTGTTCAAAGTCTTTCACCTGCTCGCGGGTCTCATCCACGATGGTCCATTTGCCATCGGGGATAACCATGTCGTCCTTGCCGAACGAAATGCCCGCCTTGAACGCTTCGCGGAAGCCCATGGTCATGATCTGGTCACAGAAGATCACGGACTCTTTCTGGCCGCAGTAACGATAGACGGTGTCGATGACCTGCTGAACTTCCTTCTTACGCAGAAGGCGGTTCACCAGTTCAAACGGTGCCTTGGCGTTCTTTGGCAGCAGGGCGCCCAGACGGACACGGCCCGGGGTGGTCTCAAAACGCTTGAGAACCTCGTTGCCTTCGTCGTCGATCTGCGGGATCCGCGCGATGATCTTGGAGTGCAGGTGCACTTCGCCGGCGTCCAGCGCGTGCTGAACTTCGTCGATGGTGCCAAAGATCTTGCCTTCACCCACCATGCCTTCGCGTTCCAGGGTCACATAGTAGAGACCCAGAATCATATCCTGCGAAGGAACGATGATCGGTGCGCCGTTTGCAGGCGACAGAACGTTGTTCGTGGACATCATCAGAACGCGCGCTTCCAGCTGGGCCTCAAGGCTCAGCGGGACGTGCACAGCCATCTGGTCGCCGTCGAAGTCAGCGTTGAACGCCGAGCAGACCAGCGGGTGCAGCTGGATGGCCTTACCCTCGATCAGCGTGGGTTCAAACGCCTGGATGCCGAGACGGTGCAGCGTAGGCGCACGGTTCAGCATGACCGGGTGTTCGCGGATCACCTCATCGAGGATATCCCAGACTTCGGGACGCTCTTTTTCGACCAGCTTCTTTGCCTGCTTCACGGTGCTGGACAGGCCCTTGGCCTCCAGACGCGAGTAGATGAACGGCTTGAACAGTTCGAGCGCCATCTTCTTGGGCAGGCCGCACTGGTGCAGCTTCAGCTCGGGGCCGGTCACGATGACCGAACGACCGGAGAAGTCGACGCGCTTACCCAAAAGGTTCTGACGGAAACGACCCTGCTTACCTTTCAGCATGTCGGACAGCGATTTCAGCGGACGCTTGTTGGCGCCGGTGATCACGCGGCCACGACGGCCGTTGTCGAACAGAGCGTCAACGGATTCCTGCAGCATCCGCTTTTCGTTGCGGACGATGATGTCAGGTGCGCGCAGTTCGATCAGACGCTTCAGACGGTTGTTCCGGTTGATGACGCGGCGATACAGGTCGTTCAGGTCGGAGGTCGCAAAGCGGCCACCATCCAGCGGAACCAGCGGGCGCAGTTCCGGCGGAATGACCGGGATCACGGTCATGATCATCCATTCCGGACGGTTGCCCGACTCCAGGAAGGATTCCACGACTTTCAGACGCTTGATGATCTTCTTGGGCTTCAGTTCGCCGGTGGCTTCGGCCAGTTCGGCGCGCAGCTGTTCAGCTTCTGCTTCCAGATCGATCGCGGCCAGCATTTCACGGATCGCTTCAGCGCCGATATTGGCGGTGAACGCGTCCATGCCGTACTGGTCCTGGGCATCCATGTACTCTTCTTCGGTCATCATCTGGCCATAGGTCAGATCGGTCAGACCCGGCTCGATGACGACGTAGTTTTCAAAGTACAGAACGCGTTCCAGATCACGCAGGGTCATGTCCAGCATGAGGCCGATGCGCGACGGCAGCGACTTCAGGAACCAGATGTGCGCGACCGGCGATGCCAGTTCGATGTGGCCCATGCGCTCGCGGCGCACTTTCTGAAGGGTAACTTCAACACCACATTTCTCGCAGACAACGCCGCGATATTTCATGCGCTTATATTTGCCGCAAAGGCATTCGTAGTCTTTGATCGGGCCAAAGATACGCGCGCAGAACAGGCCGTCACGCTCGGGCTTGAACGTACGGTAGTTGATGGTTTCCGGCTTTTTGATCTCGCCGTAGGACCAAGACAGAATCCGTTCCGGCGACGCCAGCGAGACTTTGATTTCGTCAAAGACCTTGGGCGGCGTCAGCGGGTTGAACGGGTTGTTGGTGATTTCCTGGTTCATTTTGATACCTCAAATTTCGCGGAAGGGGGGAGCGGGGTAAGGGCCGAAGCCCTTACTCCTCAACCTCCGCATCCAGGAGTTCCATATTCAGGCCGAGACCACGGACTTCCTTGACCAGAACGTTGAACGATTCCGGCACGCCCGCTTCGAAGTTGTCTTCGCCCTTGACGATGCTTTCATAGACCTTGGTCCGGCCTGCGACGTCATCCGACTTGACGGTGAGCATCTCCTGCAGGGTGTAGGCGGCGCCATAAGCTTCCAGAGCCCAGACTTCCATCTCACCAAAGCGCTGACCACCGAACTGCGCCTTACCACCCAGCGGCTGCTGGGTAACGAGGGAGTACGGACCAGTCGAACGCGCGTGGATCTTGTCGTCGACCAGGTGGTGCAGTTTCAGCAGGTACTTGATGCCAACGGTCACGGGGCGGGCAAACTGCTCGCCTGTGCGGCCGTCGAACAGGATGGACTGACCAGACTGATCGAAACCAGCACGGACCAGCGCGTCGTTCACGTCGTCTTCCTTGGCGCCGTCGAAGACCGGAGTTGCGATTGGAACGCCACGGGTGACGTTGCCTGCCGCTTCCAGCAGATCTTCTTCGGACATATCGGCGATGCCTTCATCATAGACATCGTCGCCATAGGCGTGGTGCATCGCTTCACGGACCGGTGTCAGGTCGCCGGAACGGCGGTATTCCTGCAGCGCCTCGTCCACTTTGATGCCCAGACCGCGTGCCGCCCAGCCCATGTGGGTTTCAAGGATCTGACCAACGTTCATACGCGACGGAACGCCGAGCGGGTTCAGACAGAAGTCGACGGGGGTACCATCGGCCAGGAACGGCATGTCTTCCATCGGAACAACCTTGGAAATAACACCCTTGTTCCCGTGACGACCGGCCATCTTGTCGCCCGGCTGCAGCTTGCGCTTCACCGCGATGAAGACTTTGACCATCTTCATCACACCCGGCGGCAGATCGTCGCCACGACGGACTTTTTCAACCTTGTCTTCAAAACGGGCGTCCAGAGCACGTTTCTGTGCTTCGTACTGCTCGTTCAGCGCCTCAACGACCTGTGCGTCCTGCTCGTCTTCCAGTGCGAGCATCCACCACTGACCACGGCTCAGGCTGTCCAGCAGCTCTTCGGTGATGACCGAACCTGCCTTGATGCCTTTGGGGCCTTTGACCGCGGTTTTGCCAAGCAGCATGCCGCGCAGACGTGCATAGATGTTGCGGTCAAGAATGCCGAGTTCGTCGTCCCGGTCACGGGCCAGACGTTCGACTTCCTCACGCTCGATCTGCAGCGCACGTTCGTCTTTTTCGACGCCGTGACGGTTGAAGACGCGAACCTCGACCACGGTACCATAGTCGCCCGGCTTAACGCGCAGCGAGGTGTCGCGCACGTCAGATGCCTTTTCGCCAAAGATGGCGCGCAGCAGCTTTTCTTCCGGGGTCATCGGGCTTTCGCCCTTTGGTGTGATCTTGCCAACCAGAATATCGCCCGGCTCCACGTCAGCACCGATGTACACGATGCCAGCCTCGTCGAGGTTGCGCAGCGCTTCTTCACCGACGTTCGGGATGTCGCGAGTGATTTCTTCCGGACCAAGCTTGGTGTCACGTGCGGCGACTTCGAATTCCTCGATGTGAATCGAGGTGAAGACGTCGTCACGCGCGATGCGCTCGGAGATCAGGATGGAGTCTTCGTAGTTGTAGCCGTTCCACGGCATGAACGCGACGACGACGTTTTTACCCAGAGCCAGTTCACCCATATCGGTGGACGGACCATCGGCAATCACTTCGCCCTTGCGGACCTGCTGACCTACTTTCACCAGCGGACGCTGGTTGATGCAGGTGTTCTGGTTGGAACGCTGGAACTTGCGCATGCGGTAGATGTCAACGCCCGCGTCGCCCAGCTCCAGATCTTCGGTTGCCCGGATCACGATACGCTGTGCGTCGATCTGGTCGATGATACCTGCACGCTTGGCCATGATGGCCGCGCCGGAATCCCGTGCCACGATCTCTTCGATGCCGGTACCGACCAGCGGCGCTTCTGCGCGCAGCAGCGGAACCGCCTGACGTTGCATGTTCGAACCCATGAGAGCGCGGTTCGCGTCGTCGTTTTCCAGGAACGGAATGAGCGAGGCCGCAACCGAGACCAACTGCTTCGGCGAAACGTCGATCAGGTCAACGCTTTCGTTCGGAGCAAGGGTGTAGTCGCCGGACTGACGGGTGGAAACGAGATCGTTGATGAACTTGCCGTTCTCATCGAGGGTCGCGTTCGCCTGCGCAACAGTGTGGCGCATTTCTTCGGTGGCGGACATGTAGTGAACCTCGTCGGTCACTTGCCCTTCTTTCACCACGCGGTACGGCGTTTCGATGAAACCGTATTTGTTCACACGGGCAAAGGTTGCCAGCGAGTTGATCAGACCGATGTTCGGACCTTCCGGCGTTTCAATCGGACACATACGACCGTAGTGGGTCGGGTGAACGTCGCGGACCTCAAAGCCTGCACGCTCACGGGTCAGACCGCCCGGGCCAAGCGCCGAGAGACGACGCTTGTGCGTCACTTCGGACAGCGGGTTGGTCTGGTCCATGAACTGCGACAGCTGCGAGGAGCCGAAGAATTCACGAACGGCAGCAGCCGCCGGTTTCGCGTTGATCAGGTCCTGCGGCATGACGGTGTCGATCTCGACGGACGACATACGCTCCTTGATCGCACGCTCCATGCGCAGCAGACCGACGCGGTACTGGTTTTCCATCAGTTCGCCAACGGAACGCACACGACGGTTGCCGAGGTGGTCGATGTCGTCGATGTCGCCTTTGCCGTCGCGCAGCTCAACCAGGGCCTTGATGCAGGAAACGATGTCTTCCTTGCGCAGGGTACGCTGGGTGTCTTCGGCGTCCAGTGCCAGACGCATGTTCATCTTCACGCGACCAACGGCCGACAGGTCGTAACGCTCGCTATCGAAGAACAGGGTGTCAAACAGCGCGCTGGCTGCTTCAACGGTCGGCGGCTCACCCGGGCGCATGACGCGGTAGATGTCCATGAGCGCGGTTTCGCGACCCATGTTCTTGTCCTGCGCCATGGTGTTGCGCATGTAGGGGCCGACGTTGATGTTGTCGATGTCCAGAACCGGAATGTCGGTGATGCCCGCATCCAGCAGTTCCTTGACGGTACCACCAATGATATCGCCGCCTTTGTCATACTCGAGGGTCAGCTCATCGCCAGCCTCGACGTAGATCGCGCCGTTTTCTTCGTTGATGATATCTTTTGCGACGTATTTGCCAACGATGTGTTCGAAGGGAACCAGCAGCTCAGTGATGGTGCCTTCGTCGATCATCTTCTTGACGGCGCGCGGAGTGACCTTCTTGCCGGCTTCGGCAAAGATCTCGCCGGTGGCGGCGTCAACCAGATCATAGGTCGGACGGGTGCCACGCACGCGCTCGGGGAAGAACGGTGTGACCCAGCCACGGCTCTTCTCGAGCTTGAAATTAACCGTGTTGTAGTAGGCATCCATGATGCCTTCCTGGTCCAGACCCAGCGCATAGAGCAGGGTGGTCACAGGCAGCTTACGACGACGGTCGATACGGGCAAAGACGATGTCCTTGGCGTCAAACTCGAAGTCCAGCCAGGAGCCGCGGTACGGGATGATGCGGCAGGCGAACAGCAGTTTGCCCGAGGAGTGGGTCTTGCCCTTGTCGTGGTCAAAAAACACGCCGGGGCTACGGTGCATCTGGGACACGATCACACGCTCGGTGCCGTTGACCACAAATGTGCCGTTCGGAGTCATCAGGGGCATGTCGCCCATGTAGACGTCCTGTTCCTTGATGTCCTTGACCGACTTCGCGCCGGTGTCTTCGTCGACATCAAATACGATCAGTCGCAGAGTGACCTTCAGCGGAGCCGAATAGGTCATGTCGCGCTGCATGCATTCCTCGACGTCGTACTTCGGACGCTCGAAGGAGTATTTCACGAACTCAAGGACAGAGGTCTCATTAAAGTCCTTGATCGGGAATACCGACTGGAACACGCCCATGATGCCTTCACCGTCGAGCGGCTGTTCTGCATCACCAGAGCGCAAGAAGAGGTCGTAAGAAGATTTCTGGACCTCGATGAGGTTCGGCATGTCCAGGACTTCGCGGATTTTACCGTAGTATTTGCGAAGACGTTTCTGGCCAAGGAACGATTGAGCCATGTCAGATGTCACCTTTCCAATTCTCACTGAACAAGGATGCCGCCGGGCCCCGGCACCTTGCCCATACGAGACAGCGTGTTCGGATCAATTCATGACCACCTTCCCGAATGGTGGCCTCCCGATCCTTTGAACCTCGCCTGAAAAAACGCCCCGGGATTAGGGCCCTTTCTAAGACAGGTTCGGCTGGACCCGGTTATTACCGGGCCCAGCCAAATTTCCGGGATGTTCAGGGGCTCCCCGAAGGAAACCAATGTTGTCCCGTATCGCGTAGCTTAGGCCAGCTCGACTTCTGCGCCAGCTGCTTCCAGCTTGCCCTTGATGTCTTCTGCTTCGGCTTTGTCCACGCCTTCTTTGATCTTGCCGCCAGCTTCGACCAGCTCTTTGGCTTCTTTCAGGCCAAGACCAGTGATGCCGCGAACTTCTTTGATCACGTTGATTTTGGATGCGCCAGCGTTTTTCAGAACGACGTCAAACTCGGTCTTTTCTTCTTCTGCTGCGCCACCGGCGTCGCCGCCAGCTGCCATGACAACTGCGCCGCCAGCTGCGGGCTCGATGCCATATTCGTCTTTCAGGATGGTTTTCAGTTCTTGTGCTTCCAGCAGGGTCAGACCCACGATGCTTTCTGCGAGTGCTTTCAGATCAGCCATTGTATCAGCTCTTTCCGTTTACAGTGTGTGTGTTCCAACGTGCGGGCGGATGCCCGACGCCAGTCATTCAGTGCCAACCGCTTACGCAGCTTCCGCCTTCTCTTCGATGGTCGAAAGGATGCTTGCGATGTTGCTTGCAGGTGCGCCAATTGCGCCGGCGATGTTGGAAGCAGGTGCGCCAAGCATGCCTGCGATGGTAGCAATAAGCTCCTCGCGGGACGGCATTTTCGACACGGCTTCAACGCCTGCGCGGTCCAGAGCGTTCTCGCCCATTGCACCGCCAAGGATTTCGAACTTTTTGTTCTCCTTGGCGAAGTCCTCGGCCACCTTGGCTGCTGCCACGGGGTCCTCGGAATAGGTCAGAACGGTCATCCCTGTCAGCAGGTCAGACATGCTTTCACACGGCTTACCCTCGAGGGCGATTTTGGCGAGCCTGTTCTTGGCAACACGCACGGCACTACCAGCTGCGCTTGCGCGCGCTCGCAGGTCCTGCATCTCTGCAACTGTCAGACCGGTGTAGTGGGCTACGACCACCACGCCAGAGCTTTCGAAGATCTGGCCGAGTTCGTCGACCACTCTCTCTTTCTGGGCTCTATCCACAGTTCTCTCCAAGTTTAGGGACACTTGCGTATCCCGGCTCATTGATATGCCCGGCATTGCTGCCCAGCGTTCAAGTCCGTTTTACGGGGTGAGCCAAAATCACCCGAGGGTTTGAATTCCCTCGATCGTTTGGTCTTTCCCGTCTCAGGAGGGAAATTAAGACCCGATCGACAGGCCACCCACCATCTTGGACGAAATGAAATAAAGCGCACGACGAATCGCGCGCTTCACTTCGAGGTCGTAGTTAGTCCTATTTCAGCAGTTTTCCAAGGGCAAAAAGGGGCCGACCTGTCAACCATCCGCAAGGTCAAGCGAAAACTGCCGCAAAACCGGCGCATCAAGATCAATCGACAGCGAAAGCGCCACCCCTGCGGCCTCCATCCGGGCCCAGACATCAGGGGTCACGTGATGCAGACGCCGATGCAGATCCAGAAGCCTGTCCTCTGCATCCTCGCACAGGAGCGCCTCGCTGACTTTCTCGGACAAGGGGCCACTGAAACCGCGCGACTGAAGCCGCCAATCCACCTTGCTGCGCCAGGCTGCGAAGTCCAGCCCGATGAAATGGAGCAGATAGGCGCCAGTACCCGCGTCGACCACTTTCTCCGGTAGCCGTTCGCCGGCTGCGTTCTGGGGCCAGTGCTGGCGCAATCTCACATCCGCCAACCCGGCCCGGGTCAGAGATTTGCCTTGCGGATGCCCCACCAACCCCAGTCGGCGCGGACCAAATAGGCCAGCGTCAGCACCATAGACACCGCGCCGGGTCGGGCGACGTTCCATCGGCAGCCGGAATCGGGTGACGGTGCCCCCCTGCCCCGGCCATGCAACAGCCTCCGCCGTCAGGATCCGAACAGCGCTGTCCGTTTCCGTAACATCAGCCAGGAGCGGGTCAAGCCCATTGGGGCCGGGAAAGAGAAACTCATCCGCGTCCACATTCAGAAACCAGCCATCAGAGACCTGCCGGTAAACCCAGGTCAGTGCAGCGTTCTGTCGTTTGGTAAAGCGGGTGCCCTGCGTCAGACCCAGTTCTGCCCAGAAATCGGGCGTGCAGGGGATACAGGTAATCTTGGGATGGTCCCTCAGGACCCCGATCGCAGGGTCCTGAGGATTGTCAAAGAGGAGAAAGAGCCGATCCGCCCCCAGTTCGAGATGCCAGGCCGCAAACCGCAAGGTCGTCGCCAGGCTTTCGTTCAGGATGGCGCCAAGGCGCCAGATCGGCTCTGTCGCCACTGTCGATCCTTACTCGGAGACAGCGGTTTCCACGTTAACGGTCACGCCCGGGCCCATGGTGGAGGACAGAGCGATTTTCTTCATGTAAGCGCCTTTGGCACCCGACGGCTTTGCCTTGGCAACCGCAGAGATGAACGCTTTCACGTTTTCGATCAGCTTGGCTTCGTCGAAGGACGCTTTGCCAACGCCTGCGTGCACAACGCCGCCTTTTTCAGCTTTGAACTGAACTTCGCCGCCTTTGGCTGCTTCCACGGCTGCTTTCACGTCCATGGTCACGGTGCCAACCTTGGGGTTCGGCATCAGGTTGCGCGGGCCAAGCACTTTGCCCAGACGACCGACGATCGGCATCATGTCCGGGGTTGCGATGCAGCGATCAAAGTCGATGTTGCCACCCTGGATGGATTCCATCAGGTCTTCTGCACCAACGATATCTGCGCCAGCCTCTTTCGCTTCGTCAGCCTTGGGGCCACGTGCGAAAACGGCAACACGCATGTCTTTGCCGGTGCCGTTGGGCAGACCAACAACGCCGCGAACCATCTGGTCTGCGTGACGGGTGTCAACGCCCAGGTTCAGAGCGATTTCGACGGTCTCGTCAAACTTGGCGTTGGCATTTGCCTTGATCAGGGCAACAGCTTCTTCCACGGACAGGTTTTCTTTGCCTGCGAAAGCTTCGCGCGCGGCGCGGGTACGTTTACCGAGCTTTGCCATATTACTTCACCTCGATGCCCATGGAGCGGGCAGAGCCCAGGATGATCTGCATTGCCGCGTCGATATCGTTCGCGTTCAGATCTTTCATTTTCGCTTCGGCGATTTCCTTCACCTGAGCAACGGTCACGGTGCCCACGGTTTCACGCGACGGGTTGTTCGCGCCGGATTTCACCTTGGCAGCTTTTTTCAGGTAGTAAGACGCAGGCGGCGTCTTGATGTCCATGGTGAAGGACTTGTCCTGGTAGTAGCTGATCACGGTCGGGCACGGCGCGCCGGGCTCCATTTCCTGCGTCTTGGCGTTGAACGCCTTGCAGAATTCCATGATGTTGATGCCGCGCTGACCCAGTGCCGGACCAACCGGCGGGGACGGGTTTGCCTTACCGGCGGGCACTTGCAGCTTCATTGTGCCAACAAGCTTCTTAGCCATTTGGTGTTCCTTTCAACGAGGACGAAACGCGTTCCGCCCGGAGTATGTTGCGTGGTCAGATTTCAGGGTCGCGACCCGTCGATCTCCCACGAGAGAATCTCGCCCGAAGACGATAGGGGCGGCATTTACAGGGGAATGCGGGGGTTGGCAAGTGGGCGGAGAGGTCACAGTCCGATTGCGACTCGAACCGATTGCAGAATGCAATGTTATCATATAACAAACCTCCGACTCGCGACCCCACCAACTCTGCCGGGGCTACATATTAGAGGAACCCACATATGCCGGGAAATCTGGGCCGGACCAGTCTCAAGCGCTCGCGCAACAGACGCAATCCCATGCAGGATTACGATAACCTTCCCGCAGATTTGCGCAGATGGGTTTCCTCAGCCGCCCTACCCTGGAGTGTGCCGTCAGTTCAGCGAACCTTCAAATCCGCCCTCGCCCGCGCCGGCGATCGAAAACTGGCGCTGAATGAGCTGGACCGGATTGAGCAGAAACTAACCGCAAAGGACATACGAACGATCTGGGGACGCGATCACCCCAATGCATCGCGGTGAGAACCAGCTTGCCTGCAACACGCGGATTGGACGTTCAGGCAGCTACAGGGACAAACAAAAACGCCGCGTTGAACCCAACGCGGCGTTTTGAATTCTGACGGTGGAGAGCAATCAGCCCTGCTTGGTCACCTGAGTGAAGTCCAGTTCCACCGGGGTTTCGCGACCGAAGATGGAGACGGTAACCTTGAGCTTCTGGTTTTCGTCATCGACGCCTTCGACCATGCCATCAAAGTCTTCGAACGGACCGTCGTTGACTTTGACCTTCTCACCAACCTCAAAGGAGATGAGGGTGCGCGGGGCTTCTTCGCCTTCCTGAACACGACCCAGGATGCCCTGCACCTCTGCGTCGCGCATCGGCATCGGGCGGCCCTGCGGGCCGAGGAAGCCAGTCACACGGTTGATCGAGGAAATCAGGTGATATCCGCGGTCGGACATTTCCATGTGCACCAGAACGTAACCCGGCATGAAGCGACGCTCGGTCGAGACCTTTTTGCCGCGACGAATCTCGATCACCTCTTCGGTGGGGACCAGCACTTCGTCGATCTCGTCCTCAAGGCCGTGTTCTGCGACCGAGGTGCGGATCTGCTCTGCGATTTTCTTTTCGAAGTTCGAAAGAACGCTGACCGAATACCACCGTTTCGCCATGAACCTGATCGTCCTTGTGTCTCTTGGGCCGGAAACTCACGGCCACTGCTGAAATCAATTGCAGCCCAAGCTGCGCCTAACGAAAAGCGGCGCGCGACACGAATCGCCACACGCCATCGTCAGAGTTACGGCTGACCTACCGCCCCAGTCGGCCAAGATCAAGAGGCCAGCCAAGATTTGCGGATGCCAAGCCGACGGTTAGATGAACGCCATCCTATCCGCCGTACGACAAGAAAGGCCGGTCTCCCGGCCAATCAATCAAACTGTGCGGTAGGCCGAAATCAGCCGAACATGCCCAGGATACCCTCAAGCCCGAAACGGATCAGGATATCGACGATCGCAAAGAACACGGCAGTCAGCGCCGCCATGACAAACACCATCACGGTGGTCAGCAGCACCTCACGACGGGTCGGCCAAACGACCTTGGAGACTTCTGCGCGGACCTGCTGGATGAACTGGACGGGGTTTGTAGTGGCCATGAGGCGGTTTCTCTCTGCTAGCAATCAGTCTGCGATGTAACCGGAGACTATGGCAATTTCAAGCCCCGCCCCCCGCGGCGCCGCTCTGCCCCGGCATCAGGCCGCGCATCCAACCATCTGACCGCACGTCAAGTTTCGCAGGTCTGATCAATTCTATCTTAATTTTCGAGGGTCATAAACGTTGGCCATGGGGCGCGGGCTCTTCCAGCGCAACGCCGCGACCCCCTATTCGAGCGCGATTATGAGATAGGATTCCATGACCCTCGCACCTACAGATCGACAGGCGAACGACCCGACCAATTCCGGCATCCTGGCCGCTGATCCGCAACGCGATGCGCACACGGCTCCGCCACTGACGATGAAATTGTCTGGCCAGCTCCCCGGCCGCAGCCGCAGCCTGCCACCGCAGGCCGCAAAGGCGCTGGACCCCGATCTGCAGGAGCAGCTGACCGCGCTGTATCAACATGGCCAATACCAGCAGGCCGCGGCACGATGCGCCGAATTGCTGAACACCCACCGCAAATCCGCCTTTCTGTGGGAGCTGCTTGGCCGCTGCCATCTGGCGCAAAACGCGTTGGACGAGGCGGCGACCTGCCTGAACAAAGCCTGCGAACTGCAGCCCACATCCGCAACCACCTTTGCCGCGATGGGCGATGTCTACAAACGCCAGAACCGCGGACAGGATGCACTGGCGCTGTACAAAAAGGCACTCTCGCTTGATCCGGCCTGCCTGCCCGCGCTCAACAACATGGGCAACACCCTGTTGGAACAAGACAAGATTATCGAGGCAGATGAATGCTTTGCCAAGGCGATTGAGCAGGCGCCAGACAACGCGCAGCTTCTGTACAATCGTGCCAACATCCAGCGCCAGCTTGGAAATGTCGACGTTGCCTGCAAGCTGTATGAACAGGCCGCACGCTATGCGCCAAACTTTCTTGAAGCCCGTTATAATCTGGCCCAGATGGCCGGTCAGGCAGGGCGACAGGCCGAGGCGATCCATCATCTGGAGCAGATCCTCGTGGCCCGCCCCGCAGACGACCGCGCGCGGGCGCGCAAGCTGCGGCTGATGGCCGAACTATGTGACTGGCGTTGGATTGACGAATATCAGGCACACCGCCGCAATCTGGGCCTGCGGGGATCCGCCTGCGCGCCGCAGGCGCTGATCGGCCTTGAGGACAACCCAGACCTGCTGCGGATCCGGATGCAGGCCCATGCCCATGCGGCACCGCCTGCTGAACCGGTTCACCTTGCTGCCGCGACAGACAGCCGCCCTGTTCAGCTGCGCATCGGATATTTCGTGAGCTCAGCCCGAGACCGCGACGCGCTGGACCGCCTCGACACGCTGCTGGCCCAGCACGACACCAGCCGTTTTGCGCTATATGCCTATGTGGCAGGCCCCGCACGCGAAGGCTGCGCCCATGTCCACCACCGCGATCTGCGCGGCCTTGCGGCCAGCACCATCCGCACCCAGGCGCAGGCTGACAAGCTGGACATCGCGATTGATCTGACCAGCTTTACCGAAGAGGTAGAGACCCAGGTCTTTGGCGCCCGAATCGCACCTGTGCAGATCGCCCTGCCCGGCTTTCCCGGCACGATGGGGACACTGGCCTATGACTATCTGCTGACCGATGCCGTCACCTGCCCACCCGGCAGCGAGCGTTACTTTGAAGAGCATCTGATCCGGATGCCGCACAGCTACCATGGCAGCATCGAGGCGCCGGATCTTTCTGGTCATCAATTCAGCCGTCGCGATTGTGGCCTGCCTGATGATGGCTTTGTGTTCTGCACATTGGCCCCCAGCCACGCCATCACCCCGCGCGAGTATGACATCTGGATGCGCCTTCTGACCAAAGTGGACGACAGCGTTCTGTGGATGCCCGCCTACCCCACCAAGGCACAGGTGGCCCTGCGCAAAGAGGCCGAAGCGCGTGGTGTCTCTCCCGAGCGGCTGATCTTTGGCCCGGCCTGTGATGGCAGCGAACGCATGGCGCGGGCAAAGGTCGCGGACCTGTTCCTGGATACCTTTACATTGAACGCAGGGCCAACAGCCCGCGAGGCGCTGATTGCAGGGCTGCCGGTTCTGTCGATGGCAGGTCGCCAGTTTGCGGCACGGACCACGGCCAGCCTCCTCACTGCGGCGGGGCTTGGTGAATTGCTCACCACCAGCGAAAAGACGTATGAGGCGCGCGCATTGGAGCTCGCCGAGGATCGTGACCAGCTGATGACGCTGCGCAGCAAACTGCGGCTGATGCAGGCCAAGGCGCCGCTGTTCGACAACAGCCGCTATGCCCGCGATCTGGAACGAGGTTTTGAAATGGCCTTTGCCCGCTGCCTTGAAGGCCTGCCACCGCAGCATATGACAGTTCCGGCCAATACCGCGCCAGATCCCGTGATCCCTGCAGAGTTCGCGCCGGTTCGTGCAGCATCCGGCCCGATCCACGCCGCCTGATAACAGCCATTCGACAACCGTCAGACGCCCCGGTCACGGCTGGGGCGTTGGCACATGACACGCCACACAGATCACCCGACCGCAGGCCACCCATTGCGCGGAAGATCTCGATGTATCAGAAAATGGCAGGGGCAGCAGGGTTCGAACCCGCGACCTACGGTTTTGGAGACCGTCGCTCTACCAACTGAGCTATACCCCTACGGTGCGGCAGTTCCTAAGGCAGAGCTGCGCCACTGGCAAGAGGGAAATCGCAGAAGACGCAGGGTTTTCCGCCAAACAGCTGCTCTGCTCTCGGCTCTGGCTGGCCCCGGTGGCTCTGGTTCAGTATGACAGGGCCAACAGACCTGTCCTGGGAAAGGAAAATCCCCGTGAGCCTGCGCAAAAAGATCGCTGACAGCCCGAAAGTAAACCGTGCCGTTGAGGCGCTCCTGGCAGGCTATGTGCGATTCGCCTTCCGAACCTCACGTTGGACACGCACAGGGTTTGAGGAAATGGACGCCTGCGTGCGTCGGGGCGAGCCGGTGATTTTCGTGCTCTGGCACCAACGGCTGATCATGGCACCTTATCTGTTCGACACGTCCCTGGGCCGCATCTGCGCGCTGACCTCCGCCGCCCGCGCCGGACGACTGGCGGGCCAGATCCTGGTGCGCCTAGGGTTTGAGACCATCCCGATGTCGAGCCACAAGCGCCATGTGGCCTTGTCGCGCGAAGTCCTACGCCGCACAAAGGAGGGATGCTCGATCGGGATCGCGGCTGATGGCCCGCGCGGCCCGGCCCGCATCTCATCCGGCGTGCCAATCACCTGGGCGCGGATGACAGGCTGCCGCGTGTTCACCGTCGCCTTTGCAGAACGTCGCGTGCTGCGCCTGCCCACCTGGGACAAACAGATGCTGCCGCTGCCGTTTTCGCGCGGGGTGCTGATGTGCCGGGAATGGACGGACGAGGTGCCAAAAAAGCCAAGCGACGAGGATTTCGAACTCCTGCGCCAGAGCATTGAAACCTCGCTGGACGATATCACGGATACAGCCGACCGCGCCGTCGGGCAGCCCCTGCGCACGTAAGGCAAAGACAAAGGAGCGCTTTGCCTGGACGGGTTTCTGCCCTGACCTGCAGGCACTGCAAAGAAAAAGGGCGCCCATCGGGCGCCCTTTCTCATCTGATCATTCGCTAGAGCGAATTATTCAGTGATCTTCGACACAACGCCGGCGCCGACGGTGCGGCCGCCTTCGCGGATCGCAAAGCGCAGGCCCTGCTCCATCGCGATCGGGGCGATCAGTTCAACGTCGAACTTCAGGTTGTCGCCCGGCATAACCATCTCGGTGCCTTCCGGCAGGGTCACGGTGCCGGTCACGTCGGTGGTGCGGAAGTAGAACTGCGGACGGTAGTTCGCGAAGAACGGGGTGTGACGACCACCTTCTTCTTTGGTGAGGATGTAGGCCTCAGCTTCGAACTTGGTGTGCGGCTTCACGGAACCCGGCTTACACAGAACCTGACCACGCTCAACGCCGTCACGGTCAACACCACGCAGCAGCGCGCCGATGTTGTCGCCTGCTTCACCACGGTCCAGCAGCTTGCGGAACATTTCAACACCGGTACAGGTGGTGTTGGTGGTGTCACGGATACCAACGATCTCGATCGCGTCGCCAACGTTGATCACGCCGCGCTCAACACGACCGGTCACAACGGTACCACGGCCGGAGATCGAGAACACGTCTTCGATCGGCATCAGGAACGGCTGGTCAACAGCGCGCTCGGGGGTGTCGATGTACTCGTCAACAGCCGCCATCAGTTCCTTGATTTTCTCTTCGCCGATCTCAGGCTTGTTGCCTTCCATCGCCGCCAGAGCGGAACCTGCAACGATCGGGATATCGTCGCCCGGGTAGTCGTAGGAGGACAGCAGTTCACGGATTTCCATTTCGACGAGCTCGAGCAGCTCTTCGTCGTCAACCTGGTCAACCTTGTTCATGAACACGACCATCTTCGGGATGCCAACCTGGCGGCCCAGCAGGATGTGCTCGCGGGTCTGCGGCATCGGGCCGTCAGCTGCGTTCACAACCAGGATCGCGCCGTCCATCTGCGCCGCACCGGTGATCATGTTTTTCACATAGTCAGCGTGGCCGGGGCAGTCGACGTGTGCGTAGTGACGGTCTGCGGTTTCATATTCCACGTGTGCGGTGGAGATGGTGATGCCGCGTGCTTTTTCTTCCGGTGCGCCGTCGATCTGGTCGTAGGCTTTGAAGTCACCGAAGTACTTGGTGATCGCTGCGGTCAGCGTGGTTTTGCCGTGGTCAACGTGGCCGATGGTGCCAATGTTGACGTGCGGTTTTGTACGCTCAAACTTTTCCTTAGCCATTCTGTAGGCGCCCTTTTGAACTGGGGGTCGAAACGTGACCCGGTTTTCCTCTGCGCGCGCGGCTTATTTGGTTTGTGGACGAAAATCAACCCGTTCCTGTGCGTCGGCCCATGATTGATCGGCAACTGCGTGCCATTTGCCAAGAGTTGCGCGTAGATCGCACAAACCAGCGCATGAAACGCAGAAAACCCCGCCTGTGTCCGGCGAGGTTTCTTCAGGAACTGGAGAGAGGCGATGGGCTAGCCCGCAACCTCGTTGGTGGCGTCGGCAGCAGGGGCCGCCCCTGTATCAGGCGCCTCTGCAGTGGTTGACTTGGCATCGAACCAGCCATTTTCCTTGTGCTGTTCGACCATCCAGTCTTCGATCTGACCGATAGCATTGCGCGCCAGTCCCAGGATCTGCTCTTCGCGGGTGCGCGCATGTCCCGACCCCACCAGGAAGCTGTCCGCAGTGGTTGTTTCAAAGACGGTGAATTTCTTCACCTCCTGGTTCAGCTTGGAGCCTGCGGCGTCATCCCAGACCGTCACATTGATGGCCAGAACCGATTTCGGGCTCAGCACCAGAGGAACGCCGCCCGGAGCGACAAAGTAGCCTTCGACACTGATACCGAAATGATAGAGCTGATCGCCGTCATATTGGCTGAAGCGGGCGTCCACCTCGTTCTTCAGCGCGTCGATCCATTCCTCCTGCGACACCTCACGCGAGCCGGGCACCATCTGCACCTTGGACGCGATCACGATATTATGGCCCAGCTTGAAGGCGCCCAGATCCTCGAGAGGTTCATCCGGAGCAGCCGCTGTGCAGGCAGCAAGAGTGACCAGGGCGGCCAGAAGGGCAAAAATGCGGATCATGACAGTCTCATTGTGAAAAACATCTGCTCCCAGATAGCCGCCCGGCCCGGCAGCGGTAAAGACATACCGTCCAAGGCCGGGGACCGGGTGGCGCTGAGGTCACAGGTCACAGGGCGCAATGAGCGCCCTATTTGAATTTATAGTTCCGCGGGAAACCATGCGGAGGCCGTTTGCCGACGCTTGCACGCTTGCCAAGCCATTCGGTCAGGTCTCCCTCGTGGCGGGTCTTGCCACCGCCCATTTCCCACTTGAGCCCCTCATCCCAGTTGAATGTGGTGATGTCGCTCAGCCCACCGTCCAGTTCCAGCGCGCCCTGTTTGCCGCGGGCCATATTGTATTTCTGCAGGCGAACCCCCTTGCCACGGCTCAGCTCGGGCATTTCTTCAACAGAGAAGACCAGGAACTTGCCGTTTTCAGAGACCACCGCAACGTGGTCGCCCTCTACCGGGATGCAGATCTTGGCCTTGTCGTCATCCTTGACGTTCAGAACCTGCTTGCCGCTGCGGGTCTGGGCCACGATGTCTTTTTCCGCACAGATAAAGCCATTGCCCGCATCCGAGGCAACCAACAGCCTGCCATCGGGGTTGTGGATGAGGATATCAACGATTTCGACTTCGTTCGGCAGATCGACCATCAGGCGCAGGGGCTCGCCCATGCCACGCCCGCCGGGCAGGTTGGCCGCAGAGACGGTGTAAAAACGGCCGTTTGAGCCAAACACCAGCAGACGATCGGTGGTTTCCGCATGGAAGATGAAGCGCGGGCCATCCCCATCTTTGAACTTCAGCTCGCGGTTCAGGTCGATGTGGCCGGTCATTGCGCGGATCCAGCCCATCTGCGAACACACCACGGTGATCGGCTCTCGGTCGATCATTGCCTCCAGCGGCACGTCTTCCACTTCGCCTGCTTCGGCAAAACGGGTGCGACGGGCGCCACCAGCATAATCCTTGCCGAACTGCTTCTTGGTGTCCTTGAGCTGTTCGGTGATCCGGGACCACTGCAGCTCTTCGGATCCCAGCAGCTCAACCAGGCCCGCGCGTTCCTCACGCAGCGCGTCGCGTTCGCGGGTCAGCTCGATCTCTTCCAGACGGCGCAGACTGCGCAGGCGCATATTCAGAATCGCTTCGGCCTGGACCTCTGTCAGCTCTCCCACACCCTCGTCCGGCGAGACATATTCCGCCTCGCTGTAGGCACGCGGGTGATCGCGATCCCAGTCCTCGCGCATCAACGCTGCCTTGGGGTCGTCATCATAGCGGATGATATCGATCACACGGTCCAGATTGAGGAAGGCAATGATGAAGCCTTCCAGAACCTCCAGACGGTGGTCGATCTTGTCCATCCGGTGCTGCGACCGACGTTGCAGGACGTCACGACGATGGTCGAGGAAGGCACGCAGCACTTCCTTCATCGAGCAGACCTTTGGGGTCACACCATCGATCAGCACGTTCATATTGAGGCTGAACCGCACTTCGAGATCCGAGTTGCGGAACATCATGTTCATCAGAACCTCAGGGTCCACATTCTTGGACTTGGGTTCCAGGATGATGCGGATGTCGTCAGCCGATTCGTCACGCACATCAGCAAGGATCGGCACCTTTTTGGTCTGGATCAGCTCTGCGATCTTTTCGATCAGCTTGGATTTCTGAACCTGGTAAGGGATCTCGGTGACGACAATCTGCCACTGGCCGCGGCCCAGGTCCTCGACTTCGTGCTGGCACCGCAGACGGAAAGAACCGCGGCCGGTGCTGTAGGCCTTGGCGATGTTTTCCTTGGGCTCGACGATGATGCCACCGGTCGGAAAATCCGGCCCCGGAACATAGTTCAGCAGCGTATCATCGCGTGCATCCGGCGTGCGGATCAGATGGATACAGGCGTCGATCAATTCAGCGATGTTATGCGGCGGGATGTTGGTCGCCATCCCGACGGCGATGCCCGATGCACCATTGGCCAGAATATTTGGGAAAGTCGCCGGCAGAACCGCGGGTTCTGTCAGACGGCCATCATAGTTGTCACGGAAATCAACCGCGTTTTCATTCAGCCCTTCCAGCATCGCCTCGGCGATGAAGGTCATCCGCGCTTCGGTATAGCGCGAGGCCGCCGGGTTATCGCCGTCGATATTGCCAAAGTTGCCCTGACCATCGACCAGCGGGTAGCGGACGTTAAAGTCCTGGGCGAGGCGCGCCATGGCATCATAGATCGCCGCATCGCCGTGGGGGTGGAAATCCCCCATCGTGTCGCCGGAAATCTTGGCCGATTTGAGAAAGCCGCCGGACGAACTCAGCCGCAGGCGATTCATCGCATAGAGAATTCGACGGTGCACCGGTTTCAAACCATCGCGCGCATCGGGCAGCGCCCGGTGCATGATGGTGCTGAGCGCATAGGTCAGATACCGCTCGCCAATGGCGCGGCGCAGCGGCTCCAGCACTTCTCCAGATGCGGGGGAATCGGGGGTGTCTTGATCATCTACCAGGTCGGTCATGCATTTGTGATACTGCCCCCTCTGGCCTTGGTAAAGCAGGGCTGACCGAAAATGCGCAGTTACCCCCAGCATTCGCACGCACCAAGGGCCCAGCCATGCCCTCTCACCCGTTGGGGGAGAAACCGCCGGGAACTCCCCTACCGAAATTACGCCAAATAGCGTACAGTAATTTGGCCGGAACATTCTGGGGTGCAGATGCGTATTACCTGCACACGGCCATTGGCCATCTGTCTTGAATTTGTTGTGTTTTATCCGGCTATCCTGGGGGGGATGTAAAATGTCACGTTTCGTCGTCGCATCGTTTTTGTTTCTTGGTTGGGGTTTTTACGAGGCCAGCGGCGGCGCTGATTTTGAACCACCCAAAGGACCATCCGCTGCATTGGATGTTGCGGATGCCATGTTTGGCCAGGACGATACTCCGTCGCGGGCCACTCCGGTCACAGCAGAATCATTGGTAAGCAAGGTCGCGCTGCGGGTGGATTCCGCAACCTCGGCGACCAAAACCGAACGCCCACTCGCAGATCCGAGCCTGCGCAAGCGCGTCGCGATGGAGCAGATCGCAGCGGTCGGGAACAGTTTCACCGATTCTGACACGGCTTTCTCGGTTGGTGCAGCGTCGCAAGCGGATGACCAGCAGGCCACCGTGCAGCTTGCATCGCTTTCCAACGGCCTTTCGGGGCTGTCTGATGCAACCCCGGAGGCCGAACTGATCACCGCTGCCGCAGTGGTCGATGAGATCGAAGACCCAAAGGCAGACATTCGCTCTGTCACCGCGACGCGGGTGAACATGCGTTCCGGTCCCGGCACGGTCTATCCCGTTCTTGACCAGCTGACCAACGGCGCAGAGGTTCAGGTGATTGAAGACATCGGCACCGGTTGGCTGCACCTGCGCACTGTTGAAGGGGGAAAAGTTGGCTGGATTGCCGCTTCCCTGATCAGCAAGAAAGGCTCATAAAGCGCGGTTAGGGCTTACCTGACGCGCGAGGGCATCATGCAAAAAACGATCCTGATTACAGGCTGTTCCTCCGGGATCGGCCTGGATGCTGCGCACGGAATGCGCGCGAAAGGCTGGACCGTATTTGCAAGCTGCCGCAAACAGGCCGACTGCGACCGTCTGCGGGCCCAAGGGTTTATCAGCCCACGAATGGACTATACCGACCCCGACAGCCTGCAAAATGGGCTCGCGGAGGTGCTGGCGCACACCGGTGGCACGCTGGATGTGCTGTTCAACAACGGGGCGCATGGGCTGCCCGGCGCAGTAGAAGATGTGTCGACCGACGGGCTGCGGGCCATTTTCGAATCAAACGTATTTGGCTGGCACGAGCTGACACGCCTTGTGATCCCCGTCATGCGCGCCCAAGGACACGGTCGCATTGTGCAGAATTCCTCTATTCTCGGGTTCGTCGCCTTTCCGTGGCGCGGCGCATATGTGGCAACCAAACATGCCATCGAAGGCCTGAGCGACACATTGCGCATCGAATTGCGGGACAGCGGAATCAAGGTCATTCTGATCGAACCGGGCCCTGTGACATCCAAGATTCGCGAAAAGGCGATCCCCCATTTCGAGAGATACGTGGATTGGGAAAATTCGGCCCTGCGTGATCGCTACGAATCGAACCTGCTAAAGCGCCTGTACGAGAGCAAAGGGCCGGACACCTTTGAACTGCCCGCCTCCGCCGTGACAGCAAAGCTCCTTCATGCCTGCGAAAGCCCACGTCCGCGTCCGCGCTACTATGTCACCGTACCGACCCACATCGGCGGTGTGCTAAAACGCATTCTGACAACGCGCGCGATTGACCGCATCCTTGCGCGCCTTAGATAGCTTACTCGCAGCGCGGCCTGCCATGGGGGCATTCGCCTGCTGCACCGACAGACAAGGAACATGAGAAGATGAGTGATCCGCTCCACATTCTGGCGATCCTCGCGATTGCGGCCACCGTTATCGTGCTCGCCATCGGCATTGGCGGCTTTGGCGCAGGCGGGGCTTTCAATGCGAAATACGGAAACAAGATGATGCGCCTGCGTATTCTGTTTCAGTTCATCGCGGTCGTGCTGTTTCTGGGGTATCTCTATCTTCGTAACCAGGGAGGCCAGTAAGACGTGGTCGTACTGAACAAGATCTACACCCGGACCGGCGACAAGGGGGATACCGCGCTAGGCAATGGTGAGCGGGTCGCCAAGCATTCTGCGCGCGTCAATGCCTACGGCACATCTGACGAACTGAATGCCTTTGTTGGTGTCGCGCGGCTGGAAGCCCAAGGCGACATGGACGACGCCCTTGCCCGCATCCAGAATGACCTGTTCGATCTTGGCGCGGATCTGTGCCGGCCCGACATGGACAAGGATGCAACCGCCGAATATCCGCCCCTGCGGATGGCGTCCTCACAGGTCGAGCGGCTGGAAGCAGAAATCGACACGATGAACGCCAACCTGGCGCCCCTTCGCAGTTTCGTGCTGCCCGGCGGCTCTGCCCTGTCGGCGCATCTGCATGTCTGTCGCACAGTGGCCCGGCGCGCCGAACGCCTGGCAACGGAATTGGCCACACTCGAAGACATCAACCCCGCTGCGGTCACGTATCTCAACCGTTTGTCGGACTGGTTTTTTGTTGCTTCGCGTGCGGCCAACGACGATGGCGCCCGCGATGTCCTGTGGGTGCCCGGCGCAAATCGCTGAGACCAACGTTTCTGCATGGCTTGATTGACGCGGCACAACGCCGCGTCAACGATTCCCGGAGGATGCAGTTGCAGCATCCCGCCCGGCATTGTTTCCCCAGCGACAGCTGAACATGAGAGCGGAAACATTCCTGCAAAAGTGATCCGACATTTGTTCAGACGCGACGTCGGTGGACGGTAACGTGACGATTTTGCCCTGTTGCGGGTCATTCTTAGCCGTTATCAACATCGCGAGAGCATGGAGGAGAGTCGCCCCGGCGGCTTACCGTTTGTCTAAGGAGAGAACGCAAAATGAAGGTGCTTGTGCCCGTCAAACGCGTGATTGACTACAACGTGAAGGTCCGCGTGAAAGCGGACGGCAGCGGTGTCGATCTCGCCAACGTAAAGATGTCGATGAACCCCTTCGACGAAATCGCCGTCGAAGAGGCCATCCGTCTCAAAGAAGCCGGCAAAGCAGATGAGATCGTTGTTGTCTCCATCGGCGTGAAGCAGGCGCAGGAAACTCTGCGGACCGCTCTGGCCATGGGCGCAGACCGCGCGATCCTGGTTGTTGCAGCCGACGACGTTCACACCGACATCGAGCCGCTGGCCGTTGCGAAAATCCTGGCCAAAGTGGTCGAGGAAGAGCAGCCCGGTCTGGTTCTGGCCGGCAAACAGGCGATCGACAACGACATGAACGCAACCGGTCAGATGCTGTCGGCGCTCTTGGGTTGGTCCCAGGGCACCTTTGCCTCTGAGCTGGACATCGACGGCGACAACGCTGTTGTGACCCGCGAAGTGGACGGCGGTCTGCAGACCATCAAAGTGAAGATGCCTGCCATCGTCACCGTGGACCTGCGCCTGAACGAGCCGCGCTATGCGTCGCTGCCGAACATCATGAAGGCCAAGAAAAAGCCGCTGGACGAGAAAACCGCTGACGACTACGGCGTCGACGTCTCCCCGCGTCTGGAAATCATTTCCACCACCGAACCTGCTGCCCGTGCCGCTGGTATCATCGTGGGCTCTGTGGACGAGCTGGTTGGGAAACTCAAAGAAGCGGGGGCTGTATAATGGCTGTTCTTCTCCTTGCCGAAGTGACCGATGGCGCCCTGGCGCTGGACGCAACCGCAAAAGCCGTAACCGCGGCTGCGAAACTGGGCGACGTGACTGTCCTTGCCGCTGGTGCATCCGCAGCAGCCGCTGGCGAAGAAGCCGCCAAGATCGCTGGCGTTGCCAAGGTTCTGGTCGCAGAAGATGCGTCCCTGGGTCACCGCCTGGCAGAGCCGACCGCTGCGCTGATCGCGTCGCTTGCCTCTGACTACGAGCACATCGTTGCACCGGCGACCACCGATGCAAAAAACGTTCTGCCCCGCGTTGCGGCGCTGTTGGACGTGATGGTGATTTCGGACGTGTCCGGCGTTGTCGATGGCAACACCTTCGAGCGCCCGATCTACGCAGGCAACGCGGTTCAGACCGTGAAGTCGAACGACGCGAAAAAGGTCATCTCCTTCCGGACCTCCACCTTTGACGCGGCTGGCGACGGCGGCTCTGCATCTGTGGAAACTATCTCTGCTGCTGAAAACCCCGGCCTGTCCGAGTGGGTTGAGGACAAGGTTGCCGCGAGCGATCGTCCTGAGCTGACCTCTGCTGGTGTGGTTGTTTCCGGTGGCCGTGGCGTCGGTTCCGAAGAAGACTTCAAACTGATCGAAGGTCTGGCAGACAAGCTGGGCGCGGCTGTTGGCGCATCGCGTGCCGCCGTGGACTCCGGCTATGCCCCGAACGACTGGCAGGTTGGCCAGACCGGTAAGGTTGTCGCTCCTGAGCTCTATGTTGCGATCGGCATCTCCGGTGCGATCCAGCACCTCGCGGGTATGAAAGACTCCAAGATCATCGTCGCGATCAACAAAGACGAAGAAGCACCGATCTTCCAGGTTGCTGACTACGGTCTGGTTGCCGATCTGTTCGACGCCGTTCCCGAGCTGATGGAAAAGCTGTAAGCACAGCTTTCTTTCAAACACGAAAGCCCGCAACATCCGTTGCGGGCTTTTTTCGTTTCAGGCTGGTCTTCTCAACTGTTCTGGAAATAGCGCACCAGCTCTGCGGCGATGCGCTGATGTTCCTTCGGGCCAATCATGCGCTGCGCCGACGCCAGATCCATCTGGCCGTAGAACATTCCCTCGATATCAGCGGCCTCTCGTGCGGTGTGCACGGGGATTTCGATCACCCCGTCCACCTGTGCCCGCAGGGAATCGACCATCGGGCGATCCACCAGCGCGGGTTCATGACCAAAGAGCGACTGCTGATCGAGATCGTATTGTACCCACAACAGGGCCACATTGCCCTCTATCTCTGCAATCAGCTCTCCCATGCGATCGATCCAGGTGCTTTGCAGATGATCCCGCACGGTTTCGTAACGGGTTTTGCAGCAGGATCTCAGGGCCCCAAGGAGGTGTTTGTTGAAATGGTATTCCGTGAAGTCGATCTCAGGATAGAGCTCTCGCAAGGGGGCGTGCGCGCACAGGAACCTGTCGTTGCGGCGCGGGTGAACCTTGTAATAGCCGTTGGAGATATTCTGAGCCCCAAGCACCTGCAAAACAGTCGTTTCAGCCCCATGCGCGATCCCAAGCAGGGCATCGTCGCTCAGAAAGCTGTCAACGCCTGCATTGACGCTGCCAAGATTGACACAGGTCTGCCCCAACTGCGCCTCGGCCTCGGCCACAAATGGCACCTCGACAAAGCGGCCAAAGACCTCTGTCCCGCCGATAAATGCCAGATATGGTTCAGTCAGATCCCGCGCTGGTCCCCTGACCAGCAGTTTCGAGCCCGCATAGCTGCACGGCTCGCCCGCAAGCGCGGTTGCGCTCTTGAGTTCGTAGCTCATGGTACCCACCAATTTTCACCCGAGTCTCAGTTAGCCCGCGACCTGTTGACGAATTGCTAATGCTCAACTTTGAGTAAAAACTCCCCCAATCGGCCTTGTGCCGTCTATCGGCGGGCCAGTATGATCCGCCGGAAACTCCAAGAGGCATGAGCGATGGACATCCAGAAAATCGGCGTTATCGGTGCGGGCCAGATGGGCAACGGCATCGCACATGTCATGGCCTTGGCAGGCTATGACGTTGTTTTGAATGATATTAGTCAGCAGGCTCTGGACGCGGCGCTAAGCGCGATCCAAAAGAACCTGACCCGCCAGGCCAGCAAGGGCAAGATCGATCAGGCCGAGGTCGACGCAGCACTCGCGCGCATTTCGACCACGCTGACGCTGGCGGATGTCGGCAAGACAGACCTGGTGATCGAAGCGGCAACAGAGCGGGAAACCGTGAAGCAGGCGATCTTTGAAGATCTTCAGCCACATCTTCTCCCGCATACGATTCTGACGTCGAACACCTCGTCGATCTCGATCACCCGGCTGGCCAGCCGCACGGACCGTCCCGAACGGTTCATGGGCTTTCACTTCATGAACCCTGTGCCTGTCATGCAGCTGGTCGAACTGATCCGCGGCATTGCCACGGACGAGGCCACATTTTCTGCATGTCATGCCGTGGTCGAGAAACTGGGCAAGACCGCTGCCAGCGCCGAAGATTTCCCTGCCTTTATTGTGAACCGGATTCTGATGCCGATGATCAATGAGGCGGTTTATACCCTTTATGAAGGGGTCGGCAGCGTTAAGTCGATTGATGAGTCGATGAAGCTGGGCGCCAATCACCCTATGGGCCCTCTGGAGCTCGCAGATTTCATCGGGCTGGACACATGTCTTGCGATTATGAACGTGCTGCATGACGGGTTGGCGGATACCAAGTATCGCCCATGCCCACTGCTGACGAAATACGTCGAAGCAGGCTGGCTGGGCCGGAAAACACAGCGCGGTTTCTACGACTACCGTGGGGAAGTTCCCGTCCCGACCCGCTGAATGGTCCAAACGAAAAACGGCGCCCAGGGGGCGCCGTTTCTATTCCGGGGTTTGACCAATCAGGCCGATTTACCGAGGTTCAGCGTATGTTCGCGAAGCCAGGCCATGAAACCACGTGGGTCACTGTGCAGCTGCTCCATCTGCTCATCTGTCAGCGGTTCACCAACCACAGGTGCCTGCGGTTTGTTGCACGAACGGACAATCTCATGCAGGAGAAGCCCCTGTCGCAAAATGGGCGAGATCCGGTTGGCGATCTGATACCAGCGAGAGTTGCTGCCTGGGAAATAGATCGGCACCACACGCGCACCGGAGCGACGGATCAGCTGAGCGGTGAAGACATTCCATTCACGTTCCACCGCCGGACCAAACCAGCTGTCGGATGACATCACAACACCCGAGGGGAACAATGCGACAACGCCGCCCTCTTTGAGGTAGGCCATCGCTTTGCCGCGCATCTCGACCATTTTGCGCTGTGCGTCAGGATCATGAGGAAAGGGCACCGGAATCATGAAAGAGGTCGCTGCCTCGTCCAGACCGGTCAGAACGGAACGTGTCAGGATCCGGTAATCCTGCCGCACTCTGCCGATCAGATCCGCAAAGATCATGCCATCAACCATGCCGTGCGGATGGTTTGCCACAACGACAACCGGCCCCTCGGTCGGGATGCGAGCGATCTGCTCTTGCGGCGTGACGAGATCGATACCCATCACGTTCAACGCGCCGCGCCAGAATTTCTGGCCACGATACTCTGCATTGTTGCGCTCGAACTTACGCACCATCCGCAGGATCTTCAGCTTGCCGGTGCACCATTCAATCGCCCGGATGGCCAGCGAGGTCCAGCGATCATCAAAGGAGTTGGCATAGGTCAGCGTGCGGCGATCATAAATCTCGCCGGTCTCTGCAGCCTCTGGCTTGCCACCAGTATCCTGTTCATGCGCCGTTTCCACCAAGGGCTCAGTCCTGTGTCGTCTCGTTCCTGCCGGTTCAGTATCCTTCACCGAACTTGTCGGCGACCAATGCGTCAAGAGCTGAAGCCAGCGCCTCTGCATCCGGTCCCGAAGTCGTGACGTCAATAGTCGTTCCCTTGGAGGCTGCCAACATCAAAAGCCCCATGATGCTGTCGCCCGATGCCGACAATCCATCGCGCGAGACCTCTGCCGTGGCATCAAAGCCTTCGACCACTTCGACCAATTTCGCCGATGCCCGCGCGTGCAGGCCTTTTTCGTTGATGATTTTCAGAGTTTTCTGAACCATTTAATGCGCTTGCTCCCCTTCGGGGTTGATATTTTGGGCGTTGATGTACTTGCGTCCTGCTTCCATCGCGTGACGCACCGCCTCTGCCACAGGCAGATGGCGGGATTTCGCCAGCTTGATCAGCATGGGCAGGTTCGCCCCGTACAGGATACGCCGGTTTGCAGGGGTGCAGGCCATAAGGCTGAGATTGGACGGAGATCCGCCAAACAGATCAGTCACCACAACGACGCCATCGCCGCTGTCGACGGTGTCTGCGGCACGGCAGATTTCACGCTGTTTTGCGTCCCGGTCGTCTTCGGGCCCGATGGCGATCGCCTCAAGACAGACCTGAGGGCCAACCACGTGCTCTACAGCGGCCAGGTATTCCTTGGCCAAACCACCATGTGCAACGATAACGATTCCGATCAAGCCGGTCCCTCACTTCTGCCGCTGGCCATGCAGCTCGCGGTGTCTAATTGACACCTGCTGCCCGTCTTCTGCAAGATCACTGGCAAGTCTTTCTGCCAATGTGACCGACCTGTGCTGTCCTCCGGTGCACCCAAATGCAATGGAGAGATGCGATTTACCCTCTTCGCGATAGGCAGGCAACAGCAACCGGACCAAATCCAGCACGCGGTCATAAAATGGCTGAAACCGGGCATCCTGTCCGACATAGTCCTGCACCGCCCGGTCACGTCCATTAAGACTGCGTAGGTCTGCGTCCCAGTAGGGATTGGCCAGGAACCGGCAATCAAACACCATGTCGATGCTGCGCGGCACCCCGCGCTTGTAGGAAAAACTCTGGACCGACACGGCCAGGGCCCGCCCGCCAGGGGCGAATTGCCGTTCGATTTCTGCCTTCAGCTGATGAACATTCATCTCGGAAGTATCCAGCAGGAAATCCGCCCGGTCACGGATCGGGGCCATCAGATCCAGCTCCCGCGTCACCCCAATTTCCGGGTCTTCCGCAGGGGACATCGGGTGGCGCCGCCGGGTCTCTGAATAGCGCCGCAACAAAACATCCGGGTCTGCATCCAGATACAACACATTGAGCGCGAGGTTCTTCTGCCCCGAAAGCCGGTCGATGACATCCAGAAGTGCCGCGGGAGAAAAATCTCTGTTGCGGCTATCAAGGCCAAGCGCCATTGGGCGGCTCAGGCTGTTTGCCTCAACAAGATCAGGCAACAACCGAAGCGGCAGATTATCAATCGCTTCGAACCCGAGATCCTCCAGCACGTTGATCGCTGTTGTCCTGCCCGCACCCGATGGGCCCGTCACCAGAACAACCGGAATTTCGCTATCAGATCCGGGCATCTGCATCATGTGCTCCGTTCTTCAAGGCCAGCAGCAGCGCCGGGGCAAACTGTGGGCCATCCACCCGTCGAAACCGTCGTATTTCACACCCTAGAAACATAGTGCTCAGGTGGTGGGGCAAACGATCTGTTTCAAGCGCGTCCATATCCACCACAGCCGCAACGCGGCTATGCGCCACGGTATCGGCCTGCAACAACCCTATGCCGCGCGCCTCGATCAATGGCGGCAGCGTCGCGGGCCGTCGCGCCACCAGCGAGCCACTCTCGACGTTGAGGCAGACCTGGTCGTCCGCAATCAAACGCGCACCAAGCGCGATGAGTGAAAGCGCAAGCGTCGATTTTCCGCTGCCGGACGCCCCGGTAATCAAGAGACCGCGCCCTGCCACATCCACACAGCTGGCATGAATCTGGCAGGTCGTTTCATCTGTCATGGATCAGATCGGCAGGCCGACCACGAAACGGGCGCCCAGAGGTTCAGAGGTGATATCTGCCTCAGTCGGGCGAATGTTCTCAGCCCAGATGACACCGCCATGGGCCTCAACGATCTGCTTGGAGATCGCCAGACCAAGGCCGGAGTTATTGCCAAAATGCTCTACCGGGCGCTGGGAATAAAACCGCTTGAAAACCTTGCTCAGGGCCTGTTCGGGGATGCCGGGGCCAGTGTCTTCCACCACGACGAGCACCCGATTATCACGTCGACGTGCCCAGACCCGAATTGCATCGCCTTCTTCGCAGAAGGAAATTGCGTTGGTGATGAGGTTCACAAAGACCTGAGCAAGCCGGGCCTCAAGGCCCTGGATATCGATCGGCGTCTTGGGCAGGTCAGTGATATAGTCGATGCCTTTGCCGCGCGCATCCTCGCCCAGAAACTGATTGAGGTTGCCGAGCATGTTCAGCAGGTCAAAGGTTTCTTCTTCTTCCTTGACCAGCTCTGCATCCAGGCGCGAGGCATTGGAGATGTCACTGACCAAACGGTCCAGTCGGCGAACGTCATGCTCGATCACGTCGAGCAGCTTGTCACGCTGATCCTCTCGCTTGACCATGCGCAACGTACCCACCGCCGATTGCAGGCTAGCCAGCGGGTTCTTGATTTCATGTGCCACATCCGCAGCGAATTGCTCGTTGCTATCGATCCGGTTGTAAAGCGCCTTTACCATGCCACGCAGCGCGCGGCTCAGGCGACCGATCTCATCCGGTCGCGCGGTCAGGTCAGGAATACGAATGCGGCCCGGCTTGGATTTGCGGGCATCGCCGTCACGTCCCAATTCGGCTGCCGCGGCGAGATCGGCCAATGGATTTGCGATGGTAGAGGCCAAAACCAGGCTAAGACCGATGGACACCAGCAGGGCCACGACGAACATCTGCAGAACCTGTTCCTGTTCACTACGAACAAGCGCATCGATTTCGCCGGTCGGCGATGCAAGGGTGACAACGCCAATTGCCTCTCCCTGAAACAGGATCGGTGTTGCCGCCGAAAAAACGGTCCCGCCTGAGGTATCCACAACAGCCTGCACTTCGGTGCCGCCGGATAATGCCCGCTGCACCATATTGCGCAGCTGGTCCTCAAGAGAGGTGCTGACACCGCCCTGATCAGGTTTGACAAAACCACCAACAGCCGACCAGACCGCGGACAGGGCATCACTGATAATCGTAGGCGCCTGCCCCTTTTCGCCCAAAAGATCCAGCGCACCACCGGTTTCGACGCCCTTGGTCTGTGCGATCAACGTTCCGGCCGTGTCGAACACGAACACCTCGACACCCGAGCGCAGGCTGATGTTCTGCAGGGTTGTTACCGGATCAATCCCGTCCCCAACCGCGAGGCTAACGGTGCCAATTTCAGGCAACTGAGCCTCAAAGACATCGGAAATCAGCATCGCCTCGGCGGCAAGTGCCCCGGCGCGTTGCAAGACGAGGCTTTGCCGGGAAGAGTTCAGATAGAGGATGCCTGAGACCAGAATGATGAGGGCAATCAGGTTCAGGGTGATGATCTTGCGGGTCAGGGGCGAGCCTCGCAGAGAGAAAACCCCGCGGCGCGCGCGCTTGTTCTGCAACTCGGGCGTGACGGCTTGATCCGGCGCGACCCAATCTTCGCCCAGAACCACATCATTGTCCCGCTGAGAGCGGCCTATACCCGCATCGCGCATCGGCGTTATTCCCTGCCCATCCGGGCTGTCGGCTTACTCTTCATTGTAACGGTATCCGATACCATAAAGCGTCTCAATCGCGGCGAACTCAGGATCGGCGCTGCGCATTTTCTTGCGCAGGCGCTTGATGTGGCTGTCGATGGTGCGGTCATCCACATAGACCTGATCGTCATAGGCCACATCCATCAGCTGATCGCGGCTTTTGACGAAACCGGGGCGTTGCGCCAGTGCCTGCAGCAGCAGGAATTCGGTTACGGTCAGGGACACATCCTGCCCCTTCCAGCTGACCGAATGGCGCAAGGGATCCATCCGCAGATTGCCCCGCTCCATGACCTTGCTTTCCGTGGTCGTTGCGACCGCATCCCCGCTGATCGCTTCCTGGCGCCGCAGGAGCGCGCGAATACGCTCAACCAGCAGGCGCTGAGAGAATGGTTTCTTGACGTAATCATCCGCGCCCATGCGCAGGCCAAGAACCTCGTCGATTTCATCATCCTTGGAGGTCAGGAAGATCACCGGCATCTGTGTTTTCTGGCGCAGACGTTGCAGCAGATCCATGCCATCCATGCGCGGCATCTTGATGTCGAGAACGGCCATATCGGGCAGCTTTTTGTTGAAAGCGTCCAGCGCGGCCTGTCCGTCGTTGTAGGTTTCCACCTCGAACCCTTCAGCCTCAAGCGTCATGGAGACCGAGGTCAGGATATTCCGATCATCATCAACTAATGCAATCTTTGACATCTGATTGGTCCCTTAACTGCTCATTTTTTGCGTCTTTTAGACGTTCATCGCCCGTCTGCAGCGGCGAATCAATGCCAATCAAAGATTCCCGACACAGTTTCGCCTCAATTGAGACAAAAATACCTTAGCAGGCGCTGAACGATCCGACATCTTGCCCGACAAATTGTCGTCAAAAAGAATGGTTGCGCTAAACATCGACGTGATGGCGCTAACTGCGGCAAAGGCTCCTGTTCAGCCAGCAAAACGTCATGTTAAGACCACCCTCATCGGCTGGTTGAGCCGACGAATGCCCCAGGGCGCGGCTTTATTGTTTGCGGCCTTCAATGGTCGACACGGGAGAAGAAACAAATGGCATCTGGACGGGTAAACCCGAATTTCCGCCTCGAAGATCAAGGTATCGAAGGTCTGGGTAACGTCTATTATAACCTCATGGAGCCCGCCCTGATTGAGGCGGCCCTGAAGCGCGACGAGGGCACCCTTGGAAATGGCGGCGCATTCCTGGTGACAACCGGGAAATTCACCGGCCGGTCCCCCAAGGACAAACATGTCGTGAAAACCGCCAGTGTTGCTGACACCATCTGGTGGGAAAACAACGCCGAGATGAGCCCCGAGGGCTTTGACGCACTTTATGACGACATGCTGGCCCATATGCAGGGCAAAGAGTATTTCGTTCAGGATCTCGTCGGTGGCGCGGATCCCGCACATGCAATCAACGTACGGATGGTGACCGAACTGGCCTGGCACGGTCTGTTCATTCGCACCATGCTGCGTCGTCCGGACCGCGAGGATCTGAACGACTTCATTGCAGATTTCACCGTTATCAACTGCCCCAGCTTCCAGGCCAACCCCGAGCGCCACAACTGCCGCAGCGAAACCGTGATCGCGATGAACTTCGATCGCAAGATGATCCTGATCGGCGGCACGGAATATGCTGGTGAGAACAAGAAATCCGTCTTCTCGCTGTTGAACTACCTGCTGCCGGAAAAAGGCATCATGCCGATGCACTGCTCCGCCAACCATGCCAAGGGCAACCCGGTCGACACCGCCGTGTTCTTTGGCCTGTCCGGCACCGGCAAGACCACCCTGTCCGCAGATCCGGATCGCGTGCTGATTGGTGATGATGAACACGGCTGGGCCGACAACGGCACCTTCAACTTTGAAGGCGGCTGCTACGCCAAGACCATCAACCTGAATGCCGAGGCAGAGCCGGAAATCTACGCCACCACCTCCAAGTTCGGCACCGTGATTGAAAACATGGTGTTCGATCCAGAGACCAAAGAGCTGGATTTCAACGACGACAGCCTGACCGCAAACATGCGCTGCGCCTACCCGCTGCATTATATCTCCAATGCTTCGGAAAGCGCGCGCGGCGGCCATCCCAAGAACATCATCATGCTGACATGTGATGCCTTTGGCGTGCTGCCTCCGATCGCACGGCTGACCCCGGCGCAGGCGATGTATCACTTCCTGTCCGGCTTCACCTCCAAGGTGGCAGGCACCGAGCGTGGCGTGACCGAGCCTGAGCCCACCTTCTCCACCTGCTTTGGTGCGCCCTTCATGCCGCGCCGCCCGGAAGTGTACGGCAACCTGCTGCGCGAAAAAATCGCGGAACATGGCGCAACCTGCTGGCTGGTCAACACCGGCTGGACCGGTGGTGCATATGGCATCGGCTCGCGTATGCCGATCCGCGCGACCCGCGCGCTGCTGACTGCGGCACTGGATGGTTCGCTTGCAGAGGCCGAATTCCGCAAGGATGGCAACTTTGGCTTTGATGTTCCCGTGACAGTACCGGGCGTTGCCGAGGTCCTGCTGGATCCGCGCCGCACCTGGGACGATCAGGCGGCCTATGACACGCAGGCTGCAAAGCTGGTACAGATGTTCTCGGACAACTTTGAACAGTACCTGCCGTACATCGATGATGACGTGAAGGCTGCTGCAATCAGCTAAGCCTTGCACACTGCGAAACAAAAAGCCCCGGTCAACACCGGGGCTTTTTTGCTGTCAGGGGTTTGCGTTACTGCCCGGGTCGGATGCCGCTGTCTTCCAGTTTGTGTTCTGGTTCCACGTGGATCGTGACCTCGGCCGTTGGCAGCGCGGCGCGAATGGCTTCTTCTATTCGGTCACAGATCGCATGCGATGCCCGCACTGTCATGTCGCCTGCCACAACCATGTGGAATTCCACAAACACGGCCTGCCCTGCCCGCCTGGTCTTCAACCCGTGCACCTGCAATGCGCCCTGCGCGGTCTTGTGGATGATTTCGGCAATTTCTGCACGTTCATGGGGCGGTGCGGCCTGATCCATCAACCCGCCGACCGAACTGGCCACCACACGGTAGCCCTCGCGCAGAATATTGACCGCGACAAGCAACGCCAGCAGCGGATCGAGCCAAGGCCAGCCAGTCGCCAGCGCAAGGCCGAGCCCGCACAAAACCCCGGCAGAGGTCCAGACATCGCTCATCAGGTGGCGGCCTCCGGCAGACAATGCAGGCGACGCCAACGCCCCGCCCCGCGCGATCAGAACCTGCGCCCACAGCAGGTTGACCACCATCGCACCCGCATTGACCAGCAATCCAACCGGACTCCAGACCAGCGGTGCAGGGGCGCGCAGCGCCTCAATCGCCTCATGCAGGATAAGCAGGGCAGCAACGATGATCATGATCCCCTCAAGAACCGCCGAAAAATATTCGGCCTTGTGGTGCCCAAAGGGGTGTCCGGCATCAGCGGGACGGTTGGCATACCGCACTGCAAACCAGGCCATGATCGCGCCACCGATATTGACCAGTGACTCCATCGCGTCGGAAAACAGCGCAATCGATCCGGTCATCCACCAGGCCAGCGCCTTTAGTGCCAGCACCAGCAGCGCAATGGCGATCGACGCGCTGGCAATGGTTTCGGCTGTCAGCCTCTGCAGCATGGCAGTCTCCGGTTGCTTTCAGGGCTCGTGGCACCCGACGGCAGGCGCTGGGGGCAGATGTCTCACATCATCAGGCCGCGTCGCAACAGGTTAGCGCCAGCAAGCAGCAAGACAACCAGTGTGGCCCGTCGGAACGTCGCCTGGTTGATGCGGTCCTGCAGTTTTCCACCAAACCACATGCCAAGGATCGCCGGGGGGATCAGGGCAAATGAAAACGGAGCCGTTTCCGCCCGCATCACGCCAGAGCCCAAATGTGCGACCATTAGCGCCACAGCCCCCAAGCCATAGATGACCCCTTGGACCCGCATCTGTTCACGCTTTTCCGTTCCGAGAGCCGTGAGATAGGCCACGGTCGGCGGCCCCCAGATACCAGAAAACCCACCAATGAACCCGGCCACAGCGGCCACTGTGGCCTCTACCCTTGGCGTCGCACGGGAAATGGGGATCGCAATGCCAAACAGCTGCAGCACAGCAAAGAGCGTTACAGGTGCGCCAATCAGGATCAGCATGACATCTGCGGGCAAAATCCGCACCAATTGCGCGCTGACAAGAAGGAACGCGAGGCCAACCAGCAAGAAGATCCGGAAGCGGTAAATCGACTGCCAGGCCGCTTGCGCCCCCTGCCGGAGCGCCTGCATCCCATTGGTCACAAGCGTCGGCAGGATCAGCCCAGCCAGCGCGATATCCGGGGGCAAAAACAGACTGAGCCCCGACACCAGGATCATTGGCATCGCAAAGCCCACCATCCCCTTCACCGTGCCGGCCAGCGCCGCAATCGCAAAGGCGACAAGCAGGTTAAGCACGGTCAGGTCCGCCGGCAGGAAAAGCGCAACAAGTGAATTATCAGACATGATCAGAGCCTTAGCACAAATGAACCCTGCTGCGCGCGCAAAATCACCACGTAACTTTTGATCCAAATATATCATCGCAGGGTATTTTTGTTGCGCTGCAACTGCAAAATGATTTACCACTGACCCAGCTGAAAAGGATGTGATTCATGCCCCACGACGGACAGGACCCGCAAATGCAACAGACGCTGATACCTGATGTGCTGTCGCTGACAGCTGCCGCATTGGAGCCGGTGGACCAATTGCTCGATGCCGCCCGAACCGAGGTGCGCGCGCAAGTGAGCGAAGACGGACGCGTTTCCGGGAAACTGGTCGAGGCACACCAGACAGCGGCCCACGGGCTCGCTTGGCTGGCAACCTATGCCTATAGCCTGCGGCAGATGCACCGTTGGGCCAGCGACCTCCAGGCAAACGGCAAGTTTGGCGAAATGGAACAGCTGCTGCTGCAGATCGGCTTTGGTGAATACCTCTGGCAGATCTACGGAGGCATTCAGATGAACCAGGGCGAGATCCTGCGTCTGCAGGATCTGGGGTTGTCGCAGGACAGCCAGCGCGTCCTGATGGTGCCTGCGGTGATGACACTCTGCGACAACGGCAATACACAGGCCGCACGTCTGCGGCTGGTGGAACTGATGCAGGAGCAGGCCGGATCGGTGATGTTTGGCGCATCAGGGCTGGACGAAGAGCTGGAAATGATCCGCGACCAGTTCCGCCGCTATGCCGTCGAAAAGGTCGAGCCGAACGCCCATGACTGGCATCTGAAAGACGAGCTCATTCCGATGGAAATCATCGAAGAGCTGGCCGAAATGGGTGTCTTTGGCCTGACCATCCCCGAAGAATACGGCGGTTTTGGTCTCTCCAAGGCCTCGATGTGCGTCGTCTCAGAAGAACTGTCGCGGGGCTATATCGGTGTGGGCAGTCTCGGCACCCGGTCCGAAATTGCAGCCGAGCTGATCATCGCAGGCGGCACAGAAGAGCAAAAAGCCAATTGGCTGCCCAAGATTGCCAGCGCCGAGATCCTGCCGACGGCAGTCTTCACCGAGCCGAACACGGGTTCTGACCTCGGCTCTTTGCGCACCCGCGCGGTCAAGGACGAAAACGGAGACTACAAAATCACCGGTAACAAGACCTGGATCACCCATGCGGCCCGCACCCACGTGATGACCCTTTTGGCGCGCACCGATCCTGAAACCACCGATCACCGCGGCTTGTCCATGTTTCTGGCGGAAAAGACACCGGGCACCGACGAGAACCCGTTCCCGACCGAGGGTATGACCGGTGGCGAGATCGAGGTGTTGGGCTACCGCGGCATGAAGGAATATGAGCTGGGCTTTGACGGGTTTCACGTGAAGCGTGAAAACCTGCTTGGTGGTGAAGAGGGCAAGGGCTTCAAACAGCTGATGGAGACCTTTGAGTCCGCACGCATTCAAACCGCTGCGCGCGCCATCGGTGTGGCGCAATCCGCGCTTGATATTGCGATGCAGTATGCGCAGGACCGCAAACAGTTTGGCAAGCCGCTGATCGCCTTTCCACGCGTGGCCTCCAAATTGGCGATGATGGCAGTCGAAATCATGATCGCGCGCCAGCTGACCTATTTCTCGGCCTGGGAAAAGGACAATGGCCACCGCTGCGATCTTGAGGCTGGCATGGCCAAGCTGCTGGGCGCGCGCGTGGCTTGGGCGGCGGCGGACAACGGTCTGCAGATCCACGGCGGCAACGGATTTGCACTGGAATACAAGATCAGCCGCGTGCTCTGTGATGCGCGGATCCTCAACATTTTCGAGGGCGCTGCAGAAATCCAGGCGCAAGTGATCGCAAGACGGCTTCTTGCCTGACCATTTCGGCCTTTCTTCCCTTGGGCCCTCCTCTGGCCTGGCACATAGTGTGCCGGGCCTTTTTCATGCAGGCTTTGGTTGACCTTTGCCCCCCGGTGCGAGAGCGTGCCGCCATGAAAACCAAGACCTTTTCCATCTTTTCCATCACCGCCTTTCTTGGGTTGAGCGGATGTTTCGGCGACGAAACCCTGCGCGCCTATGGCGGCCTTGGCAGCCAGTGGCACCTGCAGGAACTGGACGGCGCAGCCGTATCAGACGCGACCACGATCACCTTCGGACGTGGCAATGATGTGTCCGGAGCCCTGCCCTGCAATCGCTTCACTGCACGGCTCAGCTCGCCTTATCCCTGGTTCGAACTGGAACAGCTCGCCACAACGCGTCGGGTTTGTCCTGCCTTGGCAGAAGAAATCACGATCCTCGACGCGCTACAGGCCATGCAGATTGTCGAAATCAAGGGCCGCATCATGATCCTGTCAAACGAAGACGGCCGTGAAATGCTGTTCACTTCTGCCGAGTAAGCACATCCAGAAAGCGGCCCCGCGCGTCAGGCAGGGGGGTATTCCCAAGAGATGGCGCCAGACGGTGTTCGAGAAAGAAACCGGTGGTCGACAGGCCCTGCAGAATTTCGGCTGTGCCAGCCTCGCCCTCTCCTCGCATGACGGCGGGCAGGGGCAGCAGGCGGTCCGCCCATTCCCCGGCACTGGCGCGCGACACAGCACGCCCGCTCTTTGGCGAGATGTAGATCAGCTCATCAAGAGCGCCACTTACCGCGCAGCAAAACAGGTCCAACCCAAAACCCAGCTCTTCCAGCAAGGCCATTTCCCATTGCAGATACGCGAGCGGCCAGATGTCATCCTGCCCCAGCAAGTCGAGCAATCGTTCGCTGCGCAGGTATAGATCAGGGTGCGGTTCACGGTCCGGCAGGCAAAAAGCCAACAAACCGGTGACCGCGTTGAGCCCTGCAAGCGCGAGACGCCCTGACAAGGCCGCCCCCGCCCGGCTGCGCATCAATTCCGCCTGATAGCTCCCGAGGTGATCCTCAAGCCGGGCACGCCACAGCAGATCCAACTGCGCGCCCGGTTGCAGGATGGGTGCCATCTTGCGGCTGGCCCCACCGCGAATGACACCGGCGTGGCGACCATGTTCTGCCGTGAACATGTCGACGATGGCCGAGCCCTCTCCGTGGCGGCGCATTCTGAGCAGAATTCCCTGATCGCGCCATTCCATGACTATTCCAGTCCCGGCTCATCAAGCAGGTGGCGTCCCTGTCGGTCTTCGACCTCGACCACCCATAGATCAGGATCAAAGCTGCGCTGTTTGCCGATCGCGGCATCGACAGTCTGTTCGTCGCCATCGGCCAATGTGACCCAGCTGCGCGCACCGGTCATCAGGTCATAGGACCGATGCAACGCTTTGGCCTGGCCATCCAGCGTGTTCAACTTCACCAGAACGGCACCGGCTGTGTCATCGCCATGGGCCGTCACAAATGCAGGTATATCCGACAGGCGCAGCCGCGTCAGATAGGCCTGCACCCAAAAGCTGGCCGTCAGCCGCGCCATCGCCGGTCAGTTCCCGTCCTTGAAATCAAGGCCCATCTCAGAATAGCGCTCCGCCTCTTCCAGCCAGTTCGGGCGAACCTTGACCTGCAGGAACAAGTGCACCTTGCGATCAAGGAACTCTTCCAGTTCGGCACGGGCGGCCTGGCTGACGGCCTTGATGGTTTCGCCGCGTTTGCCCAGCACAATACCCTTGTGACCATCGCGCATCACATAGATCACCTGGTCAATCTTGGCAGACCCATCCTTGCGCTCTTCCCAGTGCTCTGTCTCAACAGTCAGCTGATAGGGCAGCTCTTGATGGAGCCGCAGCGTGAGCTTTTCTCTCGTCATTTCCGCAGCGATCATGCGCATTGGCAGATCCGCGATCTGGTCTTCAGGATAAAGCCACGGGCCTTCGGGCAACTCCTGAGCGAGCCACTGGCGCAACGCTTCGACACCGTGACCGCGTTCAGCCGAAATCATGAAGGTCTCGGAGAAGTCGTAGCGTTCGTTGAGATCCTTGGTCAGCCCCAACAGAACCTCAGACTGCACGCGGTCAATCTTGTTGATGGCCAGCGCGATGCGGCGGCCTTCGCCGATGTCCTGCAGCCCCTCAAGGATACGCTCTACCCCTTCGGTGATCCCACGATGGGCTTCGACCATGAGAACCACGACATCTGCATCAGCCGCGCCCCCCCAGGCGGCCGCGACCATCGCGCGGTCCAGTCGGCGGCGCGGGCGGAAAAGACCAGGCGTGTCGACAAACACGATCTGGCTGTCGCCTTCCATTGCCACGCCGCGAATACGGGCACGGGTTGTCTGCACCTTGTGTGTCACGATGGACACCTTGGCTCCGACCATACGATTGAGAAGGGTGGATTTGCCCGCGTTGGGCTCTCCGATCAGGGCAACAAAGCCTGCGCGTGTCGTCATTTGTCCTGCTCCAGTCGAGCCAAGAGAGATTTTGCTGCGGCCTGTTCGGCCTGCCGCTTGGATCCGGCAGTTGCGCGGCCCTCGGTGCCGTCCTGCAACTGTACGGAGATGGTGAATTCGGGCTGGTGATCCGGCCCCTTGCGTTCGACAAGAACATAGGTCGGAGGCTGTTCGCCCCGCGCCTGGGCAAATTCCTGCAACGTGGTTTTCGCATCGCGTGCATCTGCTTCGACACGACCAATGCGATCCCCCCAAAGCCGCAGGATCAATTCCTGTGCGGCGTCAAAACCGCCGTCTTTATAGACTGCGGCGATCACCGCTTCCATTGCGTCACCCAACAGCGCCATTTTGCGGCGCCCCCCCGAGAGGGTTTCCGAGCGGCCGAGTTTGAGCACGCTGCCCACATCGATCTGACGCGCCACATCCGCACAGGTTTCCTTGCGCACTAGCGCGTTGAAACGCGGTGCGAGCTGGCCTTCGCTGGCATCCTTGTCGGTTTCCAAGAGCGCTGTCGCCATCACAAGGCCAAGCACCCGGTCACCCAAAAATTCCAGACGCTGGTTGTCCTTTCGGTTCGGAGACGACACCGATGCATGCGTCAAAGCCCGCACAAGAAGTGCGGGCTCCGTGAACTGGTAGCCAATCCGCGCCTCGAAGGCGTGCATATCCCTAGAGAGTTTCACTCGATCCCCTTGAAGAAACGATCCCCACGCCATGTCCAGAAGAACAGCATGGAGCGGCCCGCAGAGGAGAACATGATCCGATCTGCGCGACCAATGAGGTTTTCAAACGGGACAAAGCCAACCCCACCCGCCGATTGCGGCAAACGGCTGTCAGAGGAGTTGTCGCGGTTGTCCCCCATAAAGAAGTAGTGCCCATCCGGCACCTGATAGACGCCAGTGTGATCCATCCCCTGGTTGCCGATGTTCAGCACAACATGCTGGCTGCCGCCGGGCAGGGTTTCGATCTGACGGGATTTCTTACATACGGCACCTTCACCCACAGGAGCGTTTTCACACAGCGGGTATGACCCGGCCGGACCTTGCGGTGCCATGATCTCTTCGAAATCGCCAGCGTCCTGCAGCGCAACGGCGGCGCCGTTGATGTGCAGAACACCATTCTTGACCTGGATCTTGTCGCCCGGCATGCCCACCAGACGCTTGATAAAGTCGTTCTGGTTCACCGGATGCCGGAAGACCACCACATCACCGCGCTCAGGTTCGCTTGCCAGAATGCGGCTGTTGTCGCCATCCAGGAAACCGCAGATATCACTGCTGTCGATATCAACACCCAGACCTGGAAACTTCAGGCTGGGGCAGGACGCCGAGGAATAGCCGTAGGCCATCTTGTTCACGAAAAGGAAATCACCAATCAGCAGCGTTTCCTTCATAGAGCCAGAGGGAATCCAGAAGGGCTGAAAAAACAGCGTGCGGAAGATGCCCGCAATCAGCAGCGCATAGACAATCGTCTTTACGGTCTCAAGGATCGAACTTCCGACTGTAGCTTTGGCCGTCATCAGGCTCTCCGGTCTAACTGTGAACAAGGGTCCGGGGCTTCATGCGGGGCGGACCGGGGTAAGTCAAGCATCGCCCAGCGTCGCGAACGCCTGAATGGCAATGGGCCGCGCTTCTATCACCACAAAGGCCTGCGCCCAAGGGTGATCGTCCGTTAGCGTGACGTGAATGATGGCTTCGTGCCCTTCCGGGGTCATCTGTCGCAAGCGATCAGCCGCCCATCCGGTGACCTGCATCACGGGCTGTCCGCTGCGCAGGTTCGACACTGCCATGTCCTTCCAGGCGATTCCCATGCGCAGCCCCGTCCCCAACGCCTTGGAACAGGCCTCCTTGGCGGCCCAGCGTTTGGCATATGTCCCCGCCACATCCATGCGCCTTTCGGCCTTTGCCTGCTCTACATCGGTGAACACCCGGTTGCGAAACCGATCACCGAAACGATCCAGTGTGCGTTGGATCCGGTCGATATTTGCAAGGTCAGTACCAATGCCAAGGATCATGCGTCGCCTCTGAGTTCACGGCCTGCTCATGGATCAACCAGCCGGGCCTCGATCGTGCCCTGCCCCTGATTGATCAACACCATCAAAAACGCCAGTCCGGCGCCGTCACCCTGCCAGACATTGACAGCTGCACCGACAAGAAGCCCGTGCGCCGGATCGTATGTAGCCTCGGCCCCCTGCAGATCGATCCCGCGAAACCCCTCACCGCCCGGCATGGAGAATACTGTGCAGATCTGTCCCGGCATGTCCGGGTCCGGCATCGCTACCATCAGATGAGAGGAACAGCAGGCAGGCTCTTCCGTATCCAGCCAGATGAACCGCACATTCCCATTGGCGTAGAGACGGATGCCGTCTTCAACGGGAAACCAGATGTTTTGCGCCCCAGAGACCGCGCTCTGATGGCAGGGCACCGATGCAGGCTGAACCGACTGCGCAAGAACCGCGCCCGGCCAGAGCAATGCCGCCAGAACAGGTCTGCACCAGCGGGTAAAGCGGCTCGGACGAAATGGCATGATCACGTTTCCTTTGTGGTGCAATCGCCCGGCTCATGCTCTTGGCAGATCTGTGTTGTTTCTTCGTTTCGCAGAGGCACATCCATCAGCGCACAATGGGCGCCCGCCTCCGAGTTGCGGTGGAACCGACAACTGCGGCACAAACCAAAACTGCGCCCACCACGCGCCGCGATCATTCCCATGACCAGTTGACGCAGCGTGTTGCGAACGTCTTCGAGCAGGTGATCCGGCAGATCCACCCCTCCTCCTGCGTCAAGGGTTCGGGCGAGCGCCTCACCTTCAGCGGTCAGATCATAGCGCCGCGACCGACGGTCGGTGCCGGCTGGCCCTTCTTCAGCAAGCCCCTTGGCCGCCAGCGACTTTAGCGTCTGCGAAACCGTTCCACGCGTTGCGGACAGATACTCAGCCACGGCAGAGGGCGTGCGGGAAAACCGATTGGCCCGCGCCAGATAGTCCAAGGCAGAGGCCTGGGCCGGGTTCAGGCCAACAGAACGGCGACCCGTGCCATGCAGGCGCGAGAGCCGATCAAGAAGGCTGGCGATGTCATGGGCAGCGGTCATGCAAGCTTGATAGCGAGTCAAAATCATCATTGCAATAATTTCGACTCGATACTACCGATATGGTATCGAGTCGAAATTAAGGAGATCGAGATGAGACCCTCAATCATTGCAGCCATCCTTGCAGCCGCAGCTGTCGGCACAATCGCGCAGGCTGATGGCAACCACGGCGAAGCGCACGCCGTTCTACCCTCTGACGCAATGGACGGCATTCCAGCCGACACCGACATCCGCATGGTGCATGTTCACCGGCGCGGTGCGCAGGTTACGTTTTCAATGGAAACCGGTGCTACAGCCGGGACCACGATCCCCGCTGAAACCGGGGCGTTGGCGGGGGCTGGCGTACAGGCCTATGTCTGGCCGCTCTCGCTCGATCCCTCGGCAGTGGGATTTGAAACCGGTAGCGGCACACTGGCACTTGTGGCCACGGCGCACCCCGACTTTGACGACACGCCCCTATTTGACGAAAACGGTGACGGTGATCTGGGCAATGATGGGGCGGGCTGGCACAGCCATTGGGTGGTCCTGTCGCCAAACGATGGCTGCGGAGAAGGGATGCTGTCGGTAAAAGACATTCCCGAAGGCGCAACGCCTGAGCTGCCTGCCACCTGGCCGGGGCTTCCGCTCTATATCGACAGCCCCGGCTTTTCGCCGGTCCTGAATGGTAAGGAGGTCAGCCTGACTGTGCCGCTTCGGCCTGAGCCTCTGGCCTTTGACGGGGTGACAGCTGGACTGAAGGTCAATGCCAACATCCACGCGCCATTGCTGTGCGTAACGGATGTCTTTGACATTGCATCGGGCGACCTAAGCCTTCCCGGCAAACTGGACTGACACGACACGGGCGTTCATGAGATCCAAGTCCGGGGCCTGCCCACGTGGCGGCCCCGGATCAGTTTTGACTGCGGTTGATCAACCGCGGGCGTCGTCCATCAGGCGGCGCATCTCGGCAATTGCCGGGGTCAGCCCCCTGAAAATGGCCTCGCCAATCAGGAAATGACCGATGTTCAGCTCGCGCACCTCGGGGAAGGCAGCAATCGGCTGGACCGTTTCATAGGTCAGACCGTGACCTGCATGCACCTCCAACCCCAGGGAATGGGCAAAGCTGGACATCTCACGAAGGGCCGCCAGTTCTGCGTCGCGCTTGGCGAAGTCACCTTCGGCATGGGCATCGCAATAGGCCCCGGTGTGCAGTTCGATCACCTCCGCCCCAATCCGATGAGCCGCCTCGATCTGGCGCTGATCGGCTGCGATGAAAATCGACACCCGGCACCCCGCATCACGCAGGGGCGCAATGAAATGAGCCAGCTTGTTTTCGTCCCGCGCCACTTCCAGCCCGCCTTCGGTGGTACGCTCTTCGCGTTTTTCGGGCACGATACAAACCGCGTGCGGCTTGTGGCGCAGGGCGATTTTCTGCATTTCCTCGGTTGCCGCCATCTCAAAATTGAGCGGGACATTCAACGCCTCCATCAGGGCGTCGATATCGGTGTCGGTGATGTGGCGGCGGTCTTCTCGCAAATGGGCAGTGATGCCATCAGCTCCGGCCTCTTCCGCCAGTTTTGCAGCCCTCACCGGATCGGGCGTCTGGCCACCGCGTGCATTGCGCACGGTAGCTACGTGATCGATGTTCACACCCAGCCGCAGCGTGGTGTCCTGCAGGGAAGTCTGTGCCATTGGATTGCAAGCCCTCAATCAGAATTAGATGCTGAGACACTAGGCGCCCCGGTGGCAAGAGCAACCCCGGATCACCGAATAATCGGCCAATCAGGCAGAGCCTGCCCCGTCAGTGTCGTTTGCCGCATCCAGCGCGGCGCGTTTCTTGATGATCTCGAATTTGGCTTTGATCTTGGCGCGGCGCCGCTGTTGATAGGCGCGGATCAGAGGCACCGACAGAACGTAGCAAACTGTGGCGCAGATGATGCCGGGAATCACACCCCCTACGAGATAGGGATAGAAAACCTCGTGGTAGAATAGGGTCAGCCCCTGCCAATCCGCCGGGCGATCAAAAACCAGCGCAACCAGATTGTCGAACAGATCCTCACCGGCGGCAAGAAACTTGCCCACTAGGGATTTATCGACATCGGAATCAAATTCCGTTCCCAGGATCCAGTGACCGGTCTGCAAAGAGGCCACACCAATAGGCACATAGGTCAGCGGGTTGCCAAAGAATGTTCCACTGAGCGCTGCGAGGATGTTGCCGTTCATCAACCGGGCGATGATCGCGGCCACGACAAAGTGCATCCCATAGAACGGGGTAAAGGTCGTAAACACGCCAGCCCAGACCCCACGCGCAATACGTTCTGGCGAATCCGGCAGGCGACGCACACGATGTTTGACGTAATGAAACGCCCGCCCCCAGCCACCACGCGGCCAGAGGAAATCCGCAACCGCACGCAGCGGCGGACGTCTATCACGGCGCCTGAATACCAAAGGTTCGCGTCCTTCCAATCGCTCTGAACGGCTACCCTAGTTTGGGGCGGCTTTCGGGCACGTCACGGAAACGCGCCACGGCAGCTACATCGCTCTCGGCTTCCAACATCAACATCAGCGAATGCAGCTGTTCCACATCCCGCAACTCGACATTGATCATGAGCCGGTAAAAGTCTGGTTTCCGATCCACAAATTCAAGGTCCGAGATATTGGCCTTTTTCTCGCCGATCAATGTGCAAATGCGTCCCAGCACACCTGCGTCATTGCCGATGGTCAGTTCAAGCGTCACCCCATAAACGGCTGGGTGTGTCCCACTGTGCCAGTGCAGATCGACCCAGCGTTCGGGCTGATCTTCGACTTCGCTCAATGCGTTACAGTCCGCTGTATGAACGACCACACCGCGGCCCCGATAGGTGATGCCGATGATCCGCTCTCCCGGCAGCGGCTGACAGCACTGGGCACGTTCAAAGCTCTGTCCTGGCTCCAGACCAATCACAGCGCGACGCGGAGAGACCTCTTCGCTGTCATCAGCAGTCAGTTCTGGATATACGGCCTGCACGACGTCATGGGCGGTCAGAACCGCGGCCCCAAGCCGCGCCAACAGCTCATCAACCGAACTCACACGCAACGCACGCGCCGCTGTCTCCAGCGCCTTATCAGTGGCCTTGCGGCCGACATGCTCGAACGCGGAGCGCGCCAACTCGTGGCCCAGCTTGACGAACCGCGCCCGGTCCGCCTCACGCAGGGCACGGCGGATGGCCGTCCGCGCCTTACCGGTGGTTGCGATATCCAGCCAGCTCACCTGCGGGGTTTGCCCTTCTGCGATGATGATATCGACAGACTGACCATTGCGCAGCCGCGTCCATAGCGGCACGCGAATCCCGTCAACCTTGGCCCCGACACAGGCGTGGCCAATGCGGGTATGGATGGCATAGGCGTAGTCGATCGGGGTCGCGCCTTTGGGCAGCTTGATAACGTCCCCCTTGGGGGTGAAGCAGAAAACCTGGTCCGAATACATCTCCAGCTTGACCGCTTCGAGGAACTCGTCGTGATCCTCCTCTGCGTCAAACTGTTCGGACAGCGAGGCAATCCACTTGGCCGGATCAACCGCAAACGGGTTTTCAGAACGGATCCCGTCGCGATAGGACCAATGGGCTGCCACACCGGTTTCCGCAACATCATGCATCTGGCGGGTTCTGATCTGCACCTCAACCCGTTTGCCGTCGCGGCCGGAAACGGTTGTGTGGATGGACCGATAACCGTTGGATTTCGGCTGGCTGATGTAGTCTTTGAACCGCCCCGGCACCGCCCGCCAACGTTGGTGGATCGCACCTAGCGCACGGTAGCAATCTTCTTCGCTGGCCGTGATGATCCGGAAGCCATAGATGTCGGACAGCCGCGAGAAGCCCTGATCCTTTTCCTGCATCTTGCGCCAGATGGAATAAGGTTTCTTGGCTCTGCCAAACACCTCGGCCTCGATGCCGGCCTTCTCCAACTCGGTCCGCATGTCCCCGGTGATGCGATGGATGACATCTCCAGTCTCACGTTGCAGGGTCACAAACCGGCGGATAATTGATTGGCGGCCTTCCGGGTTCAGGACGCGGAACGCCAGATCTTCCAGCTCTTCGCGCATCCACTGCATGCCCATGCGACCGGCGAGCGGCGCGTATATGTCCATCGTCTCACGGGCCTTTTGGGCCTGTTTGTCAGGACGCATCGCCTTGATCGTGCGCATATTGTGGAGACGGTCAGCGAGCTTGACCAAAATAACCCGCAGGTCTTTGGACATGGCCATGAACAACTTGCGAAAGTTCTCGGCCTGCTTGGTTTCGCGACTGCTTAGCTGGAGGTTGGTCAGCTTGGTGACACCATCAACCAACATCGCCACCTCGCCGCCAAAGCGGGACGCGATTTCGTCATAGGACGCTTTTGTGTCTTCGATGGTGTCGTGAAGAAGAGCGGTGATGATGGTTGCATCATCCAAGCGCTGTTCTGTCAGGATGGCGGCCACAGCGACGGGATGGGTGAAGTAAGGTTCGCCAGAATGGCGAAACTGGCCTTCATGCATCTGTTCACCGAAGTCATAGGCATCGGCGATCCTGTCCGCATTGGTCTTTGGATTGTAGTTGCGGACCAGAGCAATCAGGTCTTCTGGTGATATCATTTCCGGTCCGCAGCCTTCATTCAGTTATGTCGAGCGTTATCTCAGCCCTGGCCCTGGGCCTCCATGAGCGCGCGCAGCAGTTTCTCTTCCGACATATCGTCTGCTGCCGGCTTGTCGTTGTCAGCACCCATCAGGAGAGCCATGGAATCTTCTTCCGGCTCGTCAACTTCGATCTGGGACTGGTTGCTCTCGATCAGGCGCTCGCGCAGGGAGTCGGCGCTCTGAGTTTCTTCGGCGATTTCGCGCAGGGACACGACAGGGTTCTTGTCGTTGTCACGATCAACGGTCAGCGCAGCGCCAGCCGAGATCTCGCGTGCACGGTGCGCGGCGAGCATTACCAGCTCAAACCGGTTGGGAACCTTGTCTACGCAGTCTTCAACCGTCACACGGGCCATGGGCGACTCTCCAAATCAAAATGGGTCCAGAAGGGAGACTTCTAAAACCAAAGCTTTCTCTTGACAAGCGCCGAATAGGACGCATTGCCGGTTCAAATCGGAGAAATCTCGGACAAATCCGTTTTTGGCAGCGCATCGCGCATCTGACGAACGGTCCGGTCAAGAATCGGATGGCGCCAATCGGGGGCGATATCCGCAAGTGGAACCAGCACAAAGCCACGGTCCTGCATCCTTGGATGTGGCAGGAGCATCTGCCCCGGTGCATCCCGCATCTGCTGCTCCAGCGGCAGATCCTTCCACCGCTCAAAGGTCGCTTGATCCGGGTGGATCAGGTTCCCATAAGCCAGCAGATCGAGATCAAGGGTGCGCATCCCCCAACGCTGGGTCCGGCGACGGGCATAATCCGCCTCGATCTCGTGCAGGCGTTCCAACAGGGTCCGCGGGTCCAGATCCGTCTCCACCGCGATGGCGGCATTTACATAGTCAGGACCGGCCCCCGCGGGGAAGCAAGGCGTCTGATAAAACCGCGACACGGCCAAAAGCCGCGTGCGTGATTCGCACAACTGCGCAATCGCACCTATAAGAGAGTGCACCACCGACTGTTCGCCAATAGGCAGGTTCCCCCCCAAGGCAACCAGTGCTTTTGACCGAATTTCGGTCATTTTTCACCCCGTTTCTTAATCCCGGTCCACTTGCGGCAAATGTCAAATAACCTACATTAAGTCCACCCGTTTCGACACATTTCAGCATTCACTCACGGACTTCACTGTTGAAGCGGATATGCCAGAAGGACACTGTTGATGTTTTACAAGGACGAACGGCTCGCGCTGTTCATCGATGGATCAAACCTATATGCCGCCGCAAAGGCGCTTGGCTTTGACATCGATTACAAATTGCTCCGGCAGGAATTCATGCGCCGGGGGAAATTGCTGCGGGCGTTTTATTATACTGCTCTGCTGGAAAACGATGAGTACTCCCCAATCCGCCCCCTGGTGGATTGGCTGCACTACAATGGCTTTACCATGGTCACCAAACCGGCCAAGGAATACACCGACAGCATGGGCCGTCGCAAAGTGAAGGGCAACATGGACATCGAACTGACAGTCGATGCCATGGAACTTGCACCGCGTGTCGACCACATCGTGCTGTTCTCCGGTGATGGTGATTTCCGCCCACTGGTCGAAAGCCTGCAGCGTCAGGGCGTGCGCGTTTCTGTTGTATCGACCATCCGCAGCCAGCCACCCATGATTTCGGATGAGCTGCGCCGCCAGGCCGACAACTTCATCGAACTGGAAGAGCTGAAGGACGTGATTGGCCGTCCTCCGCGCGAACAGGGTGAACCGCGCCCCGTGTCTGCTGCCAACGGCTGACACAAGGCAGGCGCGCCATTATGCGCGATCTGACTTCGGACCAAGACCCGTAGCACGATGGGATATCGCGCTGCGGGTCTTTGTTGTTCCGATCCCCGCGCCACCAGGCCAACGCCCGCCATGAACCAACCGCCTGTGACGGCTTTGTCTGAAACCTACGTACAACCCTGTCACGGGTCTGGACCTTGACCACAGAAAGCCCTAGCTCTGAGCGGCAAGGAGACCGTGATGACCAAGCCAGCCCTCACCCTTTATCTCGCCGCCCCACGCGGCTTTTGCGCCGGTGTCGACCGCGCCATCAAGATCGTTGAAATGGCGATCGAAAAATGGGGCGCACCTGTCTTTGTCCGCCACGAGATCGTCCACAACAAATATGTGGTCGATGGCCTGCGGGCCAAAGGCGCCGTCTTTGTGGAAGAACTGGATGAATGCCCCGATGACCGGCCGGTGATCTTTTCCGCGCACGGCGTCCCGAAATCCGTCCCGGCAGAGGCAGATCGCCGTCAGATGGTTTATGTCGATGCCACCTGCCCGCTGGTTTCAAAAGTACACATCGAGGCGCAGCGCCACGCAGAAAACGGTCTGCAGATGATCATGATCGGCCACAAGGGCCACCCGGAAACCATCGGCACAATGGGGCAACTGCCGGATGGCGAGGTGCTTTTGGTCGAGACGCCGGATGATGTCGCGACCGTAGACGTCCGCGATCCCGACAACCTTGCCTATGTCACCCAGACAACGCTGTCCGTTGATGACACCAAGGACATCGTCGCAGCCTTGCAGACCCGCTTTCCCAATATTGTCGGCCCTCACAAGGAAGACATCTGCTATGCCACGACGAACCGTCAGGAAGCCGTGAAGGAAGTGGCCCCCAAGGCGGATGCCCTGCTCGTGGTGGGCGCCCCCAATTCGTCGAACTCCAAGCGTCTTGTCGAGGTCGGCGCAAAAGCGGGATGCCAGTATGCACAGTTGGTGCAACGGGCGGAGAATATCGACTGGCGCGCATTGGAAGGGATCTCTTCGGTCGCCATCACCGCCGGGGCATCCGCGCCGGAATTGCTCGTGAACGAGGTCATCGACGCGTTCCGCGAACGCTATGATGTTACCGTAGAACTTGTTGAGACCGCGATTGAGCGTGTGGAGTTCAAAGTCCCCCGCGTTCTACGCACGCCTGCCTGAAGCGCCCAACCATCAAGACCCGCAGCCACATTCCCCGTCTGCGGGTTTTGTTTATCTTGCAACTGACCGACAGCCCACTACCCTTGCCCTCGTTAGGCAGGGCAAAAAGGATTTGGTCATTTGATTTCAGTGCAGTTTCTCCTGACGGCATTTGTCGTTGTTCTCGCGCCCGGCACCGGGGTTTTGTACACGATTGCGCTTGGCCTTGGTCAGGGACGGCGCGCCGCTATATGGGCGGCCTTGGGTTGTACAGCCGGGATCGTCCCGCATTTGGCTGCAGCCACCTTGGGATTGGCCGCAGTTCTGCATACGTCCGCTGTTCTGTTTCAGGCGGTCAAAATCGCAGGTGTCCTGTATCTGTTGTACCTTGCTTGGCAGATGCTGAGATCTGATGGGGCGCTCTCCCTCTCTGCTGAGAGGCGCGCCCAGGACGAAGGCATCAAAATCGCCAAACGCGGGGCGCTTATCAACATCTTGAACCCCAAACTCTCCCTGTTCTTCCTGGCGTTGCTGCCGCCCTTTCTGTCAGGTGCGCCGGATGCGGCAACGCAAGAAATGGTCCTGCTTGGGGGTATATTCATGGCCATGACGTTTGCTGTTTTTGTCCTCTACGGGTTGTTTGCGGCCCAGGCGCGTCGCATGATTTTGGGGTCGGACACAGTGATAAAATGGCTCAACCGGAGCTTTGCTGCGCTCTTTGGCGCGCTTGCTGCCCGCCTTGCAATGGAGCGCGCATGACCAAGATCCCCCCTGCCCCGCTTGTCTTGGGTCTGGCCGGCCTCATCCCCTTTGTCTGGGGCGCATTGACCACCCATATGCCAAACCTTCAGGCCTGGGGCGCCACGCACCTGGGCCCCCGCTTTGTTGGCCCTTATATCCAGCTGTTTTATGGCTCTGTGATCCTCAGTTTCATGTCCGGAGTTCTGTGGGGGTTCGCCACCAAAACCTCCGGCCTGCGCGCCACGATGGGCTATGCGCTTTCGGTGATCCCTGCCTTGTGGGCCTTTTTCATGACGGGCGGCGGGCCGACAAGCGCAGGGATCAACCTGATCTATGGGTTCGCCGGCCTTCTGCTGCTGGACTATGCCTTTCACATGTGGGGCCTGACCCCCGGCTGGTGGATGCGTCTGCGCCTGCTGCTGACGGCGATTGTGATTTCCTGCCTCGCGATCGGCGTCTACCTATGAGGGGCCCAGATCCAGAAACGCTCCAGATCTACAACACCCGCGCGGCCGACTACGCCGCGCAGAATACCGATCACTTGCAAAAAGATCCCAGGTTGGCGGCGTTCATCTCTGCATGTCGCGAAAACGGCCATGTCCTGGACTTGGGCTGTGGTCCTGGCACATCAAGCGCTGTCATGGCCTCGGCCGGGTTGCGGCCGCTTGCAATGGACCCCTCAGAAAAAATGCTCGCCCTCGCCAAGGACCACGCAGGCGTCGAAACGCGGCAAGGCAGCTTTGACGACATATCGGGCACAGATCTGTTCGATGGTGTTTGGGCCAATTTCAGCCTGCTGCATGCCCCCCGGCTGGATTTCCCGCGCCACTTGCGCGCCATTCGGCAGGCGTTGCGATCAGGTGGGCCCTTTTACATTGCGCTGAAGCTCGGTAAGGGCGAAGCCCGAGACGCCATCGGGCGGCTTTATACCTATTACGAGGAAGATGAATTGACGGATCTGCTGCGCGCTGCGGGCTTTGCCCCGACCAACAGCACCACAGGCGAAAGCACCGGGCTGGACGGCTCTGTCGCCCGCTGGATTTCGGTGGCCTGCCATGGCTGAGCTGTTTGCCTACACGGACGGTGCCTGTTCCGGCAACCCCGGCCCCGGCGGCTGGGGCGCCCTGCTGCGCGCGATGGATGGCGACACCGTGATCAAAGAAAAAGAGCTGAAGGGCGGCGAAGCAGAGACGACCAACAACCGCATGGAATTGCTGGCAGCCATCCATGCGCTGGAAAGCCTCGCCCGTCCCTCGACCATCACGGTTGTCACCGATTCCGCGTATGTGAAGAACGGCGTGACCGGTTGGATCCACGGCTGGAAGCGCAACGGATGGAAAACAGCCTCCAAGAAACCCGTCAAGAATGTCGAGCTGTGGCAGCGTCTGGATGAGGCGCAGCGACGCCACACCGTGACATGGGAGTGGGTGAAGGGTCACGCGGGTCACCCCGAAAACGAACGCGCGGATGAACTGGCTCGTGCTGGCATGGCTCCGTTCAAGCAGGGCAAAGCAAAAGCATGACGATCCTCACCCTTTTGGATTACGCATCCGTTCTGGTCTTTGCCGCCTCCGGGGCGCTGGTCGCGAGCCGGGCGCAGCTGGATATTGTCGGCTTTGCCTTTGTGGCCTGCCTCACGGCGGTAGGCGGCGGCACGGTGCGCGATCTGCTGCTGGATCGTCACCCAGTGTTCTGGATTGGGGATTCCAACAACATCCTGCTGGCCGCCGGTGCGGCTGTGGTGGTGTTCTTTACCGCACACCTGGTCGAGAGCCGCTTGCGTTGGGTTGTCTGGCTGGACAGTTTTGCGCTCGCGGTCGCGGTTTCAGCCGGGACAGGTGCCGCCATCCTGACCGGACAGACGCCGGTGATCGTGGTTCTGATGGGGATGGCCACAGGCACCCTCGGCGGGCTGATGCGGGATGTGGTCTGCAACGAGGTTCCGCTCGTGCTCAAGCAAGGTGAGCTGTACATCACCTGCGCCATGGTCGGCGCGATCACGGCGGTTGTTGCGGTTTCCCTCGGGATGCCGACACGCTGGGCGCTGTTCGCCTGCGCTGTAGTGTGCTGGGTGCTGCGCGCAGGCTCTATTGCCTTTGGCTGGCACCTGCCGGTCTATCGCGCCCGGCCGCCCCGCTGCTGAGCAACCACAACACTACCTGCGCCAGTGAAACGGCACGATAATCAGCGCCCCGATGGAAGCCGCGATGGCATTCCATCCGGGCGCACGAAACCCGACGCCAAACATGATCGCCACAAAGTGGAACAGAAACGCGCCACCGACACAGATGATGATGGATGACAGGTAACCATTGCGGGTGAAGCCGGATTTTTCGGCCAGGTAGCCAACGATGCCTGCGATCACGACGCTGCCAAACAAGGCCAAGAACATACTCGCTCCTTTCAGAGTTGGGTCCCCGCGCCAACAGGAAAGCCGTTGAGGAAGATTTCCCTGTCCTGTGCGCCCTTACCCGCCCGTTGAAGGCGCAGCAGCTCCACTGCTCCGTCACCACAGGCCACCCGCAGACTGTCGTCCAGAACAACCCCGGCAGGGCCTGTGCCCTCTGTCAAACGAGAGGCCAGCAGCTTGACCCGCTGGCCATCGATTTCACACCAAGCCCCCGGAAACGGCGACAAGCCACGGATCTGGCGGTCTACTTCGGCTGCAGGACGGGCCCAATCGACACGGGCTTCGGCCTTGTCGATCTTATGGGCATAGGTCACGCCTTCCTCTGGTTGCACATCGGCGGTCAGTTCCGGCAAGCGCCGCAGAGCCTGCACAACCAACGCCGCCCCCATGTCGGACAGACGGTCATGCAGCTGGGCGGTTGTTTCTTCTGATCCAATCGCGGTGGCCTCTCGCATCAGGACAGGACCGGTATCCAGCCCCGCTTCCATCTGCATGATGCAAACGCCGGTTTCCGCATCGCCCGCCATGATGGCCCTGTGGATGGGCGCCGCACCGCGCCAACGCGGCAACAGGCTTGCATGGATGTTCAGACAGCCGTGATGTGGTGCATCCAACACCGCCTGCGGCAGGATCAACCCATAGGCAACCACCACCGCGACATCCGCCGCCAAGGCCGCGAACTCCGCCTGCTGGTCTGCGCCTTTCAGGCTGACCGGGTGGCGCACCTCAAGGCCCAGTTCCGTCGCGCGGGCATGCACAGGAGTTGGCCTGTCCTTTTTGCCGCGACCAGCCGGACGGGGGGGCTGGCAGTAAACAGCCGCGATTTCGTGGCCGTCCGCCACCAATGCGTCGAGAACCGGAACCGAGAAATCGGGCGTCCCCATAAATACAATGCGCATGTCCTGCCCTTTCCCTTCTGGCTGACCCGCTTGGACCCTAGGGTGTTCCCCCGAAGCCAACCATCAACCGGTCAGTTTTTTCGCCTTGCGGAGCAACATGTCCCGCTTCACCTTTGACAGGTTGTCAAAGTACATCTTGCCGTTCAGGTGGTCGATCTGGTGCTGAACACTGGTCGCCTCGATCCCGACGAAATCCCGCTCAACCGTCTCTCCGTTTTCATCCATATAGCGTACTGTGACGGCGCGGGGACGTTTGATTTTTGCCGACACGCCGGGGAGGTTGGGGCTCGCTTCGTCATGTTCCCGCAGCGCAACCGATGCATGAAGAATTTCAGGGTTTGCCATACGCACCGCGCGACCGCGCTCGGTAGAGCCGTCCACAACAGCCAGCCGCTGAAGAACGCCGATTTGATTGGCGGCCAGACCCACCCCCGGCATGGCCTCCATCGTATCGATCATATCCTGCCAGAGAGCACGGACATCGTCGGTGATTTCACTTACCTCTACAGCGCGGCTGCGCAGATGTTTGTCGGGCCACGGCAGGCAGGTGCGCACGGTCATCGGGATGTCTCCACGTAGGAATTATATGTTTTCTCTGCCTCTGCCCGTGCCACTGCTGACACCCGGTCAAAGGTCACGATACCATCAAGGTGATCGTATTCATGCTGAATGCAAATTGCGTCAAACCCGTCGAAACGGCGGCAATGGCGCACGCCCTGCAGGTCGCTCCATTCCAGATCGACCCACTCCGATCGCTCGACCGTCAGGCTGACACCCGGGATCGACAAGCAACCTTCGGGCCCGGAAACATGCTGATCGGAACGATCCTTGATCTCGGGGTTGATACAGATCAGCGGTGCGCGTGTGCCATCCTTCCAGGTCGTGTCCATCACAAACACGCGCTGCAGGACACCAACCTGCGGGCCTGCAAGCCCACGGCCTGGCGCCCCATACATGGTGTCCAGCATATCCTGGGCCAGATCGGCGACGTCAGGGACGGCGATCACCGGGCTGGCAGGCGTCGACAAGACAGGGTCGGGCCAGGCAACAATGGGGCGAACTGCCATCGGTCTTGGTCCTTCCCTTGTGGTTTTCAGCAGGCTGTCCGAACGGAACGCACAGGGGCAAACCCGGCCCCACGCATCAACCGCGCGCGCGCTCCCGCTTCAGCTTTTGCATCTTGCGGGTAATCATCTGGCGCTTCAGCGGCTTCAGGTAATCGATGAACAACTTGCCATCGAGATGGTCGATTTCATGCTGAACACAGGTCGCCCACAGCCCGTCAAAGGTTTCACGCTCGGCATTTCCATCGCGGTTCATCCACTCGACCTCAACGACCTTCGGGCGGGTGACTTCTGCGTATTGATCCGGAATGGACAGGCAACCTTCCTCGTAGACGTTGGTCTCATCAGAGGCCGAAACGATCTTTGGGTTGAACATGACCAGCGGGCGCGGACTCTCTTCGTCTTCTTTGGCGCAATCGAGAACGATCAGCCGGTCCAGCACACCGATCTGCGGCGCAGCCAGGCCAACACCGGGGGCCGCGTACATGGTTTCCAGCATATCATCCGCCAGAGTGCGCATCGCATCAGTCAGATCTGGCACCTCTGCGCAGACCTTTTTCAGGCGGGGATCGGGATGGATCAGAATTGGACGTTTCATGCCGTTGATGTAGGCCATTGCCGCCCGCCCTGCAACGCCCCCCTTGCGCACAGCGCTGATGGCGTTAGCTTCGGCCCTGACAAACGGAGTTTTGAGCATGGATTTTGACAAGATCATCGACCGCCGCGGCACCCATTGCGCCAAATGGGACATGATGAGCGACCTCTACAATGTGCCGGGCGACGACGGTCTGGCCATGTGGGTCGCTGATATGGATTTCGCGGTTCCAGACGTTGTCACCAACAAGATGCGGGAGATGGCAGATCATGGTGTCTACGGCTACGTCAACTGCGACGGCCCCTATAAAGACGCCATTCGCTGGTGGATGAAAAACCGCCATGGCTGGGATGTCGAGGCAGATGCCATCTTTACGACGACCGGGCTCGTCAACGGCGTGGGCATGTGTCTGGATACCTTCACCCAACCCGGTGACGGCATCGTTTTGTTCACCCCTGTCTACCACGCCTTTGCCAAAGTCATCCGCAATGCGGGCCGCGAAGTGGTGGAATGCCAGCTGGTCCAGAATGACGGCCGCTATGAAATGGACTTCGAAGCATATGACGCGCAGATGACCGGATCCGAAAAGATGGTCATCCTCTGTTCACCGCACAATCCGGGTGGCCGTGTCTGGACCCAGGAAGAGCTGCGCGCCGTTGCGGATTTTGCCAAACGGCACGATCTGATGTTGCTGTCGGACGAGATCCATCACGATCTGGTCTATGGGGATGCCAAGCATATTCCGATGCAGAATGCTGCCCCTGACATCACCGACCGTCTGCTGATGCTGACGGCGCCATCCAAGACATTCAATTTTGCAGGGATGCACACCGGTCAGGTCATCATCCCGGATCCGGACCTCCGAGCACAGTTTTCACGTCGGATGATGGCGCTGGCGCTGTCCCCCAACTCGCCCGGCCAATGGGCAACGGCCTGCGCCTATTCTCCCGAAGGCGCCGCATGGGTCGACGAGCTGGTGGCATATCTCGACGGCAACCGGCAGATGTTTGATGCAGCGGTCAATTCCATTCCTGGCCTGCGGTCGACCGAGCTGCAGGCGACATATCTGGCATGGGTCGATTTCTCCGGCACCGGCATGAGCCGGGAAGAGTTTACCGCGCGGGTTGAACAGGGGGCAAAGATCGCCGCCAACCACGGGAGCACCTTTGGAACCGGCGGAGAAAACTTCTTGCGCTTCAACCTGGGCACCCAGCGCTCGCGCATCGAAGAAGCCTGCAATCGCCTGCGCGAAGCGTTTTCGGACCTGCAGTGATCCGACCATCAGGACACTGAACACACATGAAAACGGGGGCGCCAGAGATGGCTGCCCCCGTTTCTAATCTCGTAGATCCGGCGTGGTACGGATCACTGGCATTGCCGCATCACAGGCGGCTGTCATCCTGCGCAAGAAGCGCAACCGGCGCATCAGGTGCACGGTAGAAATCAAGCGGTGCGCTCTCCGCAGCCGGGGTTGCCCGTTTGAATTCATAGCACATCTCATCGCCTTCCAGATCAGAGGCCACGATCAGGCACTGCGACAGGTGGCGTGCGCCATCGTACAGATCAACCAGCCCCCGCAGTTGCGGTGCTGTTTCTGCCTCAACAGAGAAGCCATCCTTCCACATGCGCAAAACCGGAAAGATCTGATCCTCGACAGAGACCCGTAGACGGCTTTTGCTCTTCAGGCCCTGCATCCGGGCGGCATCAAGGGCGTCCTGTACAGCTTTTGGCACATATGTCGTCATCTGAATGACCCTTCTCTGTGATCCCACACGCTACGAACTGGTCACACTCTTGTGACCGTCCCAGCGGGCGGGTGGGCGTTTTGCCCGGCTGATTAAAGGATGACTCGCAAATGACTAAAATCAAGTGAAGTTTTTGAGTCATTTCCGTGAGTTGCCATCGCATCCCCCCGAGATGTCGTCTGGCGCACACTCTTTCCTCCCCTTGTGCATGGATGCAGAGAAACTGCGCGCTGACGGCAGTGGGCGCCCGTCGTTTGCGGGCCTAAGTTGTGGCCAGATGAAAAGGAGAACAGCATGGGCCTTCTGATTGACGGCATCTGGCACGACCAGTGGTATGACACCAAATCAACCGGTGGCGCATTCAAACGCTCGGCTGCGCAATTTCGCAACTGGATCACCGTTGACGGGCGGGCTGGCCCAACAGGGCGCGCTGGTTTTGCTGCCGAGAGTGGACGCTATCACCTCTATGTATCTCTCGCCTGCCCGTGGGCGCACCGCACCTTGATCTTTCGCCAGCTGAAAGACCTGTCCGACCATATCAGCATCTCGGTCGTGCACCCCGACATGCTCGACAAAGGGTGGACCTTTGCCAAGGACGAGCATGGCGCCACCGGTGACACCCTGTTTGGCAGTGGTTTTGCCCATGAAATCTATACCCGGGCCGACCCAAAGTATTCGGGGCGCGTGACTGTTCCAATTCTTTGGGACAAAAAGGAAAACACCATCGTCTCTAACGAAAGCGCCGACATCATCCGGATGTTCAACAGTGCATTTGATGACATCACTGGCAACACCGACGATTACTGGCCGGAAGAGCTGCGGGAGCCGATCGAAGCGGTGAACAGCCGTATCTATTCGACACTAAACAATGGCGTCTACAAATGCGGTTTTGCCACATCGCAAGAAGCCTATGACGCCGCGATTGATCCGCTTTTTGAGACACTGGACTGGCTCGAAGATATCCTGTCGGAACATCGCTTCCTGCTGGGAGAGCAGCTGACAGAGGCCGACTGGCGCCTGTTCACGACCCTGCTTCGGTTTGATCCGGTGTATCACCTGCATTTCAAATGTAACCGGAAACGGATCATCGACTATCCGAACCTCTGGGCCTACACGCGGGCGCTGTTTCAACACCCTGGCGTTGCAAAGACAGTCGGGATGGATCACATCGTGCGCCACTACCACTACAGCCACGACACCATCAATCCGCACCGGATTATTCCGACCAACCCACAGATTGACTGGTTGGCCCCACACGGCCGTGACTGACAGCAAGTGGTTCATGGATTTCTGAGGGGACGCTCAGGTGGCCCCCTCAGGGATTAAATCAGCGCAAATCTAGTGGATTGTTGCGAGGAGTTTTCTGCAAAGCCCGCCCGCGATTCGCGGCACCAGCGCACGAAAAGTCGCCATTGGCGGCTTCTGCGGCAATTTGCGACAAACACCGACCGTCAATCTGCCGCAAGTCTGTTGCAGACCGTTGTTCGATCACCGTTTTTGGGGAATTGCGGTGCACAATCACCTATGTTTGCATCCCAAACACAGCTACTCCATACGGTGATCGCGGCGGGCTTCGGCACGACCGCTGATCTTGTTTTCTCATGCAAGGCTCATGATGACTGGCATCCTGGACAATTCGGCCCCTCAAAAACGCGACCACGGCGGCAATCTGAGCGCCGCCATGACGGAATTCGGGGGCAGACCGGAAGACTGGATTGACCTCTCAACCGGCATCAACCCCGATCCCTACCCTGTCGCGGGCCTCACCGCCTCTGACTGGACCGCTCTGCCAGACGAGCAAGCACGGCTCGATCTCATACAGGCGGCGCGGGCATTTTGGGATGTCCCGGCAGGTGCTGATATTGTTCCTGCTCCCGGAGCCTCTGCGCTGATTGCGGCGATCCCCGCCCTGGCAGAGGCACGCTGGGTCGAAATCACCACGCCAACATACAACGAACACGCAGCAGCCTTTGTGAACCACGGCTGGACAACCGTCGCCCATGGTCCGGCAGAGGCCCGCGTCATCGTGCACCCCAACAACCCCGATGGTCGTCTATGGTCTGCCGAAGACGTTCAGGCCCCACTTGTCGTCATTGACGAGAGTTTCTGCGACGTCTGTCCCCAAAACAGTCTGATTCATCTGGCTGAGCGGCCGGGCACCCTTGTCCTCAAGAGCTTTGGCAAGTTCTGGGGGCTCGCCGGGATGCGGCTGGGTTTTGCAATCGGTGATCCCGAGCTGATCCAGCAATTGGGCAACCTGCAAGGGCCTTGGGCTGTGTCCGGACCTGCGCTGCGGGTTGGCACACGTGCGCTGCGCGACGTGGATTGGGCAATCACCACCCGCGCGCAACTGGCAAAAGGGGCCGAGCGGCTGGATGCCTTGATGCATGCCAAGGACGCCACGCTGGTCGGGGGCACGGATCTGTTCCGTCTTTACGAAGTGGATGACGCTGCTGCCTGGCAGCAGCGGCTCGCAAAGGCCCATATCTGGAGCCGGATTTTCCCATATTCCTCGACCTATCTTCGTCTTGGCCTGCCCCCTGCCGACGGATGGGAGCGCCTGGAGGCTGCGCTATGACCACCGCTGCCCTTCTTGTTCCTGCGCTGGCGTTGGATGCGCTGTTTGGTGAACCAAAGTGGCTATGGTCGCGCCTGCCGCATCCGGCGGTGCTGATGGGGCGCGTCATCAAACAGCTGGACAATCAGCTGAACCATGGCCACCACCGAAAGGCAAAAGGCATCGCAGCCATGGTCGGGCTTGTTCTTTTTGCCGGCTGGTTGGGGTGGGTTTTGTCCCTTGCGGGTCCGATTGTCGAAGTTCTGGTCGCGGCCATCCTGCTGGCGCAGCGCTCGCTGTGCGAACATGTGGAGGCTGTGGCAGACGGGCTGCGCCGCGATCTCGCGGAAGGACGGACTGCGGTTTCGATGATTGTCAGTCGCGACACCGGCAAGATGACTGGCCCGCAGGTTTCTCGCTCTGCCATCGAGAGTGCCGCCGAAAATTTCTCTGACGGGATCATCGCTCCGGCTTTCTGGTTCCTGATCGGCGGCCTGCCTGGCCTGCTGATCTACAAATTCACCAATACCGCGGACAGCATGATCGGCTACAAGACACCGCGTCACCGCCATTTCGGTTGGGCGGCTGCGCGATTTGACGATCTTCTCAATCTGATTCCGGCGCGTCTGTCAGCTGTGTTGATCGCAATCGTCGGTGGACAGCTGCGCAACTGGGGCGACATTGCCGCAGATGCCCGTCAACACCGCTCACCCAATGCCGGCTGGCCAGAGGCCGCGATGGCACGCGCCATCCACGTCGCGCTCGCCGGGCCCCGGTCTTATGACGGGCGGATGCAGTCCTTTCCATGGGTCAATCCGGATGGAGCCAAGAGCAGTGACGCCCATAGCATCAAGCGGGCCGTGCGCACGCTTTGGCTTGCTTGGGGGCTTGGGCTTATCCTTACGGTTGCCATTGCCGTGCTGTTCTAGCTAACAAAGGGAAGTTCCACGAAAAAGGACGGTTTTCCCGTGTTGCGTTCCAGCCTATTTGCTTTGATTACCCTTGCCCTTCCTGTGACAGCCCATGCCCAATGCGGCGGCGGCTTTTCCAATTTCGTCAGCTCTCTCAAAGAGGAGGCGATGACTGGCGGGTATGACCGGGCAACCGTGAACCGCTTTTTCAAGGGCGTGCGTCAGGATCCTGCCGTACTCAAGGCTGATCGGGCACAGGGTGTTTTCCAAAAACCATTCGTTGAGTTCTCGCAGCGCTTGATATCCCAGGGGCGGTTGGATCGTGGACGGGCGATGTCCAAGAAATACGACGCCATCTTCCGCCGGATCGAGACAACCTACGGCATTGATCGCGGCGTGCTCTTGGCATTCTGGGCGTTTGAGACCGATTATGGCGCGGTCCAGGGCAACTTCAACACGCTGAATGCACTTGTCACCCTGGCGCATGACTGTCGCCGCCCAGAGCTGTTCCGCCCGCAGGTGTTCGCGGCTTTGGAGCTTTACAGCAACGGGGATTTCGACCCGCAAAAAACGACCGGAGCCTGGGCGGGCGAAATCGGCATGGTTCAGATGCTGCCGCGCGACATTCTCGAAAACGGGGTTGATGCCGATGGCGATGGCCACGTGCGGCTGAAAACCTCTGCTCCGGATGCCCTGATGTCGGGTGCCAAGATGCTGTCGCACCTCGGATGGCGGCCAAACGAGCCCTGGCTGCAGGAGGTCAAAATCCCGGCGGATCTGGATCTCAGCCAGACGGGGGCCTACCGCAAGAAAAGCGTTGCCCAGTGGCAGAAACTTGGGGTGGCGCCGCGCAATGGGCGGCTCGCCAACCCAAACATGAAGGCCGCCTTGCTACTGCCGCAGGGACACAAGGGGCCAGCCTTTCTCGCCTATCCGAACTTTGACGTCTACTTCGAGTGGAACCAAAGCTTTACCTACGTTCTGACAGCCGCCTATTTTGGCACCCGCTTGTCCGGTGCAGATCGTTATGACGCGGGCAATCCGGATAAAGGTCTGTCCGGTAGCCAGATGAAACAGCTGCAAGCAAAATTGCAGGCCCGTGGTCACGATGTTGGTGAAATCGACGGCATACTCGGGGCGCGCACCCGACAGGCCGTGCAGCAGGAACAGAAACGTCTGGGCCTGCCAGCTGACGCCTGGCCTACCCCAGCCCTGCTCTCGCGTCTTTGAAAATCCGGCTCTAACTTGCGGGTTAGAGCCTGTTCAAATCGCCGCGCTAACCTGACTGGCGCACCGGGAAACGTTGCCCATCTTCCGTGATCAAAATGGTGCGGTTGCGATTTTTTACATAGAGATCGCAGCGGGTCGCCCCCGAAACAAATGCCACACAAACACTGCCGTCCGTGGCGATGTGGTAGCTGCCCCAGGCAGTGCCGCCCCCATTGGCCGGGGAATATGTGTAGGAATAGGCCCCATCCAGCCCGAATATGGCCTCGCCATCGTCGTAGAACACAAACGACTGCCCCGGCAAACTCGCGAGTGTTTCCGCATCATATGGCGTGTCCCCTGCCCTGAGGGCCCATGTGGGTGCTGATGCCTCTTGCGCGATGGCAGGCAGGGAAAGAAACAAAGCTGGCAGCAACAGGAATTTCATGCTGCCAGCCTATCAGACTTGTTCACAGATCGCCGTCACGTTTCAGTGACGCTTGCGGTCAGGTCAGAGAGACACGGCTCACCAGTCGATCAAGGTCTCGAAATCCTGCACGATGCGGGACCAGATACCCAGCGTCTCGGCAAAGTCATCCGGATCCATGCCATCGTTTCCAAGGTAGATGTCAAACTCGATCCGGGCAGAGCCTTCCTCAGAGATATAGGCGCGACCAAACCGGTTTTCGGTGTTCCATTCGTTCACTTTCGAAAGACGAACGCCACCATCGGTCTGGTATCCAGAGAAGAACTGGATCGCGTCGCAGTTCGTGTTGTCTGTGCAGCCGTAGAAATAGATGGAAAAGTCATTGCCGTAGTAGTCGACCTTGATCTTGGGGTCGCCCACATCATCAGTGGTGACTTCGAAGGCCACCCCTTCTTCGTCAAAGAAGTTGGCAATGCTGGTCGCATTTTTCGCGACGATGTTCTGCGCTTGGGCAAAGCCGGGCAATGCGAACAATGCCGCGGCGGTCACTAGAGAAAGATACTTCATGTGAATTCCTGTGGTTGATGCTGCGACCCTAGGACATGGGTCGCAGCAGAACAACCGATCAGGCCACCAAAGCTTCGGCCTTTTTCAGATCCACGGAAACCAGCTGGCTCACGCCCTTCTCCTGCATCGTGACACCAAACAGCCGGTCCATGCGGGCCATAGTCACGGCGTGGTGCGTGATGATGAGGAACCGCGTGTCGGTTTGGCGGCACATTTCATCCAGCAGGTCGCAGAACCGCGTGACGTTCGCGTCATCGAGCGGCGCGTCGACCTCGTCCAGCACGCAGATCGGAGCGGGGTTGGACAGGAAGACAGCAAAAATCAGCGCCATTGCGGTCAGCGTCTGCTCGCCACCCGACAACAGGGACAGGGTCGACAGTTTCTTGCCCGGCGGCTGGCACATGATCTCGAGCCCAGCATCAAGCGGATCGTCGCTTTCGACCATCACCAGATTGGCCTCACCACCACCAAAGAGATGAGTGAACAGCATGGCAAAATTCGCGTTCACCTCCTCAAATGCGGTCAAGAGCCGCTCCCGGCCCTCACGGTTGAGGCTGGCGATCCCCGCGCGAAGGGTTTTCACCGCTTCTTCCAGATCCGCCTTTTCACCGACCAGCTGATCGTGCTCTTCCTGTACCACCCGCGCATCTTCTTCTGCGCGCAGGTTTACCGCACCAAGGGCATCGCGCTGGCGCTTGTGTCGGTTGACTTCGGCCTCCAGCTCGTCCGAGCTGGGCATGTCCTCCGGCGCCACATCTAGTTGCGCGGCGAGCTGCTCCGGAACGGTTTCCTGTTCCTCGCGAATACGGTCTTCGGCCAGTGCGACAGCTTCGCGTGCCCCATCGCAGCGCGCCTCGGATCGGGCGCGCGCTTCACGGGCCTCTGATGCCAGGCGGGCACATTCACGTTCGTTTTGCACGGCATCGCGCAGCACGGTTTCCGCACCGACAAGCGCATCCGAAGCTGCGGCCTTGCGGGCCTCTGCATCCTCGATCGCGGCGTTCAGCTCTTCGCGGGTCTCCGCGATCTCGGCCGGAACCGCGTGCGCCTCTTCCAGCTCTTCCTGAGTGGCCTCCCGACGTTCGTTCAACTCTGCGATACGTCGGTCCGCGCTTTCCAGACGGTGCCGCCAACCAGAGAGATCCTTTGTGACCTGTTGACTGCGGGCAATCCGGGCTTCGCCTTCACGGCGCAGCTCATCATGAGAAGACCTGTGCGTGAGCATCGTGATCCGTGCCGCCTCAACCGCCTGCTTGACGTCCTCAACCGTTGTGCGGGCCTCATCCAGATCGGCGAGATCGGCCTGTGCAGCCTCTGCCTCTGCCAGCTGCGCCTTGGCATTGGCTGCATCTTCGTCGTGACGGGCCACCGCGATCCCAAGGGTTTCCAGCTTGCCCTCAGCCAAATTGCGGTTGTTTTCTGCCCGGCTCAACGCACGTGCGGCCTCAGCGGATCGCTGGTCTGCTGCGCGCCGGGCCTGGCGGGCCGCCTGATCGGCCGCGGTGACATCTGCAAGCTTTCGCATCAGAACCTCATGGGCCGCGCGGGCCCCGTCAGCGCGGGCGCTGACGTGTTCCAATTCCTGTTTGAGTGTTTCCAGGCGGTTCATCTGCTCCAGCCGCAAAGCCGCAGCGCTGGGGGCATCTTCGGCCCATGCCCGGAACCCATCCCAACGCCACAAATCGCCCTCCAGGGTGACAAGGCGCTGACCCGGCAACAACTTCGCATGCAGATCCCGCGCAGCGTCACTGTCCACCAGTCCAACCTGAGAGATACGCCGGTGCAGCGCGTCGGGGCAGGTCACATGAAGCGACAGCGGCACAGCACCCGCAGGCAGCGGAGCATCCCCGTCGTAAGGTGGCAATGTCACCCAACCACTCGGGCCATCGACCTCTGCCAGGGGCGCACGCAAATCATCGGTCAACGCGGCGCCCAGTGCCTTTTCATAGCCCGGTGCGACGCGCATGTCGTCCAGCACATGGCCGCTTTCGGCAGTGTCACGCTCTACCAGCTTGGCCAGCGCCGTCACTTCCGCCCGCAGCGCGCCCAGCTCACCTTCTGCCTCGGACCGGGACGCGCGGGCTTCTGCCTCACGCGATTGGGTCTCACTGCGCGCATCCTCGGCGGCAGCAAGCGTTTCTTCGGCCTGCTCAGCGGCTTCGCGGGCTTCCTCTTCGGCTTCGATTGCGGACGCAAAGGCCCCTTCTGCCATTTCAAGCGTCTCGCGGGCGGTTGCCATTGCCTCGCGCGAAGCGCTGCCTTCGTCCTCCGCACGGCTCAGCGCGCGACGGCAATCTTCGACCTGTCGCTGCGCTGACTGGTGGCGGGCGGCCAGACGCGCGACGTCTTCCGTCAGACTGGTCAGGTGCTCTTCGCGGGCTTGCAGAACGGTTCCAGCCTCGCGGGCGCGCTCCGCAGCCTCGGCAAGGCGGTCATCGTGACCGACAGAAGCGCGCGACAGTTCGCGCTGCTCCCACTCCAGCCGTTCAATCGTTTCCCCCGCATCCCGGTTCAAACCGCTTTCGCGGTCGATATCGCGTCCCAGCTGAGCCACCCGATTGGTCAGGGTTTCAATGGTCTGGCGAGCCTGAGCTTCCTGATCGCTCAGCGCGTCACGCTGAACGACAAGCCGCTGGACCACGGCGGCAGCAATCGCTTCTTCCTCGCGCAGAGGAGGCAGCTTTGCCTCTTCTTCCTGGCGTTTGATTTCGGATGCCCGCGCCAGCGCTTCGGCCTTGGCTGCCTGGCTTTCACGCAGGCGAAGGATGTCTTCGGCCTCAAGTCGGGCATCATCAGCTTCGCGCCAGCGCCGATACAGCAGCATCCCCTCTGCCCGGCGCAATTGTTCACCGATGTCACGGTAGCGTTGCGCCTGGCGGGCCTGACGCGAGAGCTGCGACAACTGGGCTGCCAGCTGCTCGATCACATCATCCACCCGAAGGAGGTTGGCTTCGGTGTTCTTGAGCTTGAGCTCAGCCTCGTGACGGCGCTGATAAAGACCCGAGATGCCCGCTGCTTCCTCAAGGATGCGGCGGCGCGCCTTGGGTTTGGCGTTGATCAGCTCTGCAATCTGCCCCTGGCGCACCAGAGCCGGAGAATGCGCGCCCGTTGATGCGTCAGCAAACAGCATCTGCACGTCGCGGGCCCGCACATCCTTGCCATTCGCCTTATACGCGCTGCCGACATCACGGGTGATCCGGCGGAGAATTTCCAGATTGTCGTTTTCGTTAAAGCCGGAGGGAGCCAGACGTTCGCTGTTGTCGATGAGCAGGCTCACCTCGGCGAAGTTGCGAGCAGGACGGGAGTTCGTGCCCGCAAAGATCACGTCTTCCATACCGCCACCGCGCATCGCCTTGGGGCGGTTTTCCCCCATGACCCAGCGCAGGGCCTCAAGCAGATTGGATTTGCCGCAGCCGTTTGGCCCAACCACACCGGTCAGCCCGTCCGCAATCAGCAGGTCGGTTGGATCCACAAAGCTTTTGAAGCCATTCAGTCTGAGTTTCGAAAATCGCAAGCGACTATCCTGTGATTCATTGGGGTCCAAGTGTCATGGGTTTGTTACACCACTGTCAATCTGGCTGCCCCCCAAATCAGCGGTATCAGCGCCAATTCGCCACCATATCTTGTGGATAACCTGCTATTTTGCGGATTCTCCGCCCGGACAGCTGAGCTGCCCAACCAGCAGCGCCTGATCCCCCAGAACGCGGTCCACGTCACACCCGCTGGCCGCTTCCATCGCTCGGCGAGCCCGCTCCCGGATAGGGCCAAGACGCGGCGCATACTGGGCATTGATGCGTACCGCCTCTGCCAGATTGCCATGCACCCGCACCTCAAAGGTGCTGCCATCAACCGTGACGCGCTGCATCGGCATTGCCGCAAAATGCGGGCTTGCCGTATTGCAGGCGCCAACCAAAACGACAAGGGGCAAAATCAGAAGAAAACGGAGGTTTTGCGGAAAACGGACAGTCATATACATAAGGCGCACCGTGGTCTGTGGACAGGGTCGTGAGTACGTGAACTTGGCCTTATGCGCAGGTTAGCATGGCGCCTCGCACCTGTCTGCAATTGCACCCGCGATCTGCGATGGAGACCTTGCAGCCGCTCGCCCCACGTGGTCATATGTTTTGACCAATCAATATGAACCGGTCCGCTGCAATGCCCTTTCAAAAAGTTCAGCCTGAAAAACTCTCTGCCTCTGTGGTTCGTCAGATCGAGCAGTTCATCCTGCGGGGTATTCTGACACCGGGTGAACGGCTCCCTGCCGAGCGCGAGCTGGCAGAACGGCTGGGCGTCTCTCGCCCATCTCTGCGGGACGCGTTGGCGGACCTTCAAGATCGCGGGTTGCTGGTGTCACGAGCGGGGGCAGGTGTATTTGTGGCCGATGTTCTCGGCTCTGCATTCTCGCCTGCGCTGGTGCAATTGTTTGCAAGTCATGATGAGGCGGTTTTCGATTACCTCAGCTTTCGCCGCGATATGGAGGGGCTCGCTGCAGAACGGGCCGCAAAGTTCGGCTCGGACTATGATCTGCAAGTCATTCAGGCGATCTTCGACAAAATGGAAATGGCAGGCGATCCCGCGACCTCGGAAGAGGCGGCCGCCCTGGATGCAAAATTCCATTCCGCAATCATGGACGCCAGCCACAACGTCGTGATGCTGCATATGATGCGGTCGATGTTTGATCTCTTGCGAGAGGGCGTATTCTATAATCGCCGTGTCATGTTCCAACAACACACCACCCGCGAGGCGCTATTGGAGCAGCACCGAGCTATCAACGCCGCTCTTCAGGCCCGCGATCCGGCCCGGGCACGGGAGGCGGTGGAGACCCATCTGGATTATGTCAAACAGGCTTTGGTGGATCACCAACGTTCGATGCGGAACGCAGAAATCGCCAAGCAGCGGCTGCAGCACGAACTGGGCCAGTGACCGCCTAACGAGGATTTCCACGCAAATTCACTTTCAATCCAGAAAGTAAATTTAAAGGTATATCCCCTACGTGTTGAGGTATGGGGGAAGCCGCACAGAATCTCATCTTCTTTGCAGTGACCGCAGTCATCACCGTCTGCGCACCCGCGATCATGCTTTTTGCCAGTGCCACTCCGCAGGTCGGTGAGGTGGCGTTGATTATTGCGCCCCCCTGGGGTGACAGCGCCGCGCAGATCGCAAAGCGTTCAAATGTGGCTGAGGTCACACCAGAGCGTGCGCCGTTTGGTGCCTTGGTGATGCTGGAAACCCCACAAAGCGCCGATCAACTTTTGCGCCAGGGGGCGTGGTTGGTCATGGATGGAAGAAAGGTTCTGGAACTATGTTCAAAGTGAAGGGCGTCAGCCAAGGTAAAGCCACCGCCCCTGCTGTTTCCAATGCGAATGCGGAGCAGCGCGTCCAACAGGTATCGAGCTGGCTGCTGATGCCAATCCCTGCTCTCGCGGCATTCTACCTCAATGATGCGGGGAACTGGTGGACCCTCGGATTGCTGAGCCTTACCCTTGGTGGGCTTGCGTTTGTGTCTCAGTCATTGCCGCATTCAACGCGGGACTACGTGCTCAGCTTCTGTTTTGTGGGCCATTGCATCCTGTTCGCGGCGGCCTTGAACGGTCACCCTTGGCAGCTTGATGCCCACATGATGTTCTTCGCGGCCCTGGCAATCGTGTCGACACTGGGCAGCCCAAGCGCGCTTATCTTTGCCACCGTCCTTGTGGCACTACATCACATCTCCTTCAGCCTTCTACTGCCCAGCCTTGTCTACCCATCAGGCGGGCTAAGCGAGAACCTGCAACGGACGGTCCTGCATGCAGCGATTGTTCTGCTTGAAAGCGGGGTTCTACTGATCAGCCTGCTCAAGAGCCGGGCCGCTGACGCAGCCTTGCTCAGCGAACAGGACGCCGCGCGCGAACAGGCCGCCGCAGCCGAACGGGCAGAAGCACGTGCTATCCAGACCCAGCAGGAAACCGAACGCATGGTGGCGGTTCTGGGCGACCACCTGAACGAGTTGGCAAAAGGCAAGCTGAATTGTCGGATTGATGAACCGTTTGCACCGGAATACGCAAAGCTCCAGTCAAACTTCAATGCAACGGTCGACACCCTCAAAGGCACCATTCATCAGGTTCTGGACGCAACCGGCAGCATCAACAATGGCGCGACTGAGATCAGCCGTTCCTCTGATGACCTGTCCAACCGAACCGAAAGCCAGGCGGCAACATTGGAACAGACAGCCGCCGCGCTGGAGGAGTTGACTGTCTCTGTCAAATCAGCGGCTGAAGGCGCAAAAAACGTTGAAGAGACAATGCACAAAGCCCGCGCAGAGGCCCAAAGCAGCGGTGAAATCGTTCGCACCGCTGTCAGCGCGATGGGCCACATCGAAGAATCCTCTGCCCAGATCTCGCGGATCATTGGTGTGATTGACGACATCGCGTTCCAGACCAATCTGCTGGCTCTCAACGCAGGTGTTGAAGCAGCTCGCGCCGGTGAAGCGGGTCGTGGCTTTGCGGTCGTCGCGTCGGAGGTCCGTGGCCTTGCCCAACGATCTGCTGACGCCGCGACAGAGATCAAATCGCTCATCGCCGCCAGCTCTGGGCAGGTGGAACAGGGCGTCGATCTGGTTGGCAAGGCCGGTGAGGCGATCGAGAAAATCGTCGAACGGGTGAACCACATTTCCGGGTTGGTGTCTGACATTGCAACTGGGGCATCCGAACAGGCAAACGGCCTAAGCGAGATCAACCTGGGCGTAAGCCAGCTGGATCAGGTGACCCAGCAGAACGCGGCCATGGTCGAAGAAGCAACAGCCGCAGGCCATATGCTGCGGTCTGACGCCGAAACCCTCGCACGTCTGATGGAGAGGTTCGACCTGTCCGGTGGCGTTTCTGCTGCGCCACAGGCCGACGCAGGCTTTGATCACTTCAAAGAGGCGGTTTGACACCCCTCCTGCAGGAGATCTTGCCCAAACACAGCGACCGCCCTGCTGACAAGCGGGGCAGTTTTTTGCCATCCCCCAAGGTGTATTGTGGTGATCCGCGCGGCCCACTGCCTGATGGGGCAGTGTCGCGTCTTGGCCCTGGCAGCCAGCCCCCCGTTTAGTGGGTGAACAAGACCGCGAAACAGGTTTGAACCACCCCTTTTTTGAGCCACACCTTGCTTGCGTTGACCCCAAACTGAAAAACCCGGCCGCAGGGGCCGGGTTCTTGATGCACAGACGATATAGCGAAGCTTAGTGCAGCTTTGCGTCCACGTCTGCGATTGCTGCGTCGATCAGCTTGTTGGCTTCGGTCGCTGTCATCTGCTTGGAGATAACTGCGTCGGCAGCCTGGATCGCAACGACAATCGCCTGGTCACGCACTTCTTTCACAGCAGAGTTCTGAGCTGCTGCGATCTGCTCTTCTGCAGCGGCCATGCGGCGCGCAATAGAAGTCTGCAGGTCTGCCTTGGCTTGTTCAGCGGCCTGCGCAGCATCCTCACGTGCCGAAGCAACGATGCGATCTGCCTGAGCCTGAACTTCCTGCTGCTTGCGCTCGTAGGATGCCAGAATGGTCTGGGCCTCTTCACGCAGGGCACGGGCCTCTTCGAGGTCCTTTTTGATGCCTTCAGCGCGCGAATCCAGCTGGCCACCCAGCAGGCTCGGCACTTTGGCATAGAGCAGGATACCGATGAACAGCAGGAACGCGAGCGTTACGACGAAGTCGGTGTTGCTCATCGACAGGAAGGGACCAGACGCTGCAAATGCGGGGCTGGCGCCGAGTGTCAGGGCAAGAGCGAAGACTGTACGCATGTCCTTATCCTTTCATCCGGTCAGCAACCGCAGCTGCGATGGCTTTTTCGTCTGCTTTGCCACCGAAGGCAGCAACGATTTCAGCGGCGGTCTCAACAGCGACAGCTTCGACGCTCTCGATGGCACCAGCCTTGATCTCAGCGATGGAGGCTTCGGATTCCGCGGCTTTTGCAGCAATCTGCGCATCAGCTTTGGCGATAGCCTCATCCAGGTCTGCCTGGATTTCCGCACGGGTCTCAGCAGCGATGCGCTGAGCCTCTGCACGGGCGTCCGCCAGGGCCTGATTATAAGCGGTTTCGGCCTCGACAGCTTTGGCCTTCAGGTCTTCGGCTGCAGCGAGGTCGTTGGTAATGGTTCCCTGACGCTCGGCCAACACTGCCGCAATGCGAGGCAGCGCGATGCGCGACAGGATAAAGTAGATCACGACGAGCGTGACCACGAGCCAGAAGATCTGGTTCGCATAGGTCGAGAAGTCCAGCTGCGGCATGCCGCCCGAACCGTGGGCGGCCTCTGCGGCACCGTGACCTGCGTCCTGCGTCTGAGTTGCCATGTCGTCCTCCTAGGGAACTTGCCGTTACACCGGGCGGCGCAGTCGTCCACACCGCCCGGCCGTAAGGAAAATGGTTCCGAAGGTTCTTAGACGGCGAACATCAGCAGCAGAGCAACCAGGAACGAGAAGATGCCCAGGGCTTCTGCGAATGCGATACCGATGAAGAGGGTTGCGGTCTGGGAAGCAGCCGCGGAGGGGTTGCGCAGAGCGCCTGCCAGGAAGTTAGCAGCAACGTTGCCAACACCCAGTGCAGCAATACCAGTGCCCATGCCAGCCAGACCAGCGCCGATGTGTGCGAGTTCGCCTTCCATTGTGTATCTCCTTACGATTGGAAGTTGAGGATTTGTTGTTCAGACCTAACCGAGCCTTAGTGGGACGGATGCAGCGCGTCTTTCAGATACACGCAGGTCAGAATGGTGAACACGTAAGCCTGGATGAAGGCCACGAGAACTTCGAGTGCGTAAACCGCGGTGATGGCAAAGATCGGCAGGAAGCTGAACAGACCAAGAGCGCCTGCAAAACCTGCGAATACCTTCAGAACCGCGTGGCCCGCCATCACGTTACCTGCAAGACGAATGCAGTGGCTGACGGGACGCACAAAATAGGAAATCAGTTCGATGATCGCGAGCACCGGACGCAGCGCCAGCGGTGCGGAGCTGACCCAGAACAGGCCCAGGAACTTGGTGCCGTGCAGAACGAAACCGGTCACGGTTACGGTCACGAACACCAGCATCGCCAGAACAGCAGTCACAGCAAAGTGCGATGTGGTAGTAAAGCTGCCCGGGATCAGGCCCAGCATGTTCGCGGTCAGAATAAACATGAACAGTGTCATGATGTAGGGGAAGAACTTCAGACCGTCTTTGCCGGTCACATCTTCGACCATCTTGTAGATGAAGCCATAGGCCAGTTCAGCAACAGACTGGATGCGCGTCGGGACAATCGCGCGCTTTGCAGAACCCAGAACCATCAGCGCGAAGATCGCGACGATTGCCAGACCCATCCAGAGGGTCACGTTGGTCGGGGTGTAGAAGTTCAGCTCGCCTGCGCCACCCAGAGGCTTAACCAGAAACTGATCAGTCGGGTGGATCTGGAGGCCCGGAATAGCGGGCGCAAAGAACAGCCCAGAAGCAAGTACCAGCAGGAATGCTGCACCAAAGATTAGTTTGCCCATTGTCCCGTTTCTCCTGTCGCCGGGGGATCAATCCCGGTCTTGCGCATCTTGTTCGGCCATTTCGGCCAGTTTCTTTTCCTGGATCTCTTGCGCGCTGCGGAGCATTGTTTTCACTCCGGCGGCGAGGCCCAGTATCGTGAACAGCACCAGAAAGATCGGAATGGTCCCAAGCAGGTGGTCCAGCCCGTATCCAATGCCAAATCCGATCATCAGACCGGACACCAATTCAATCACCATTCTCCAGGCCTGATTGGCTGTCGAATAATGTTCGTCCGCGCGCGGCTTGGGCTCTTGTGCCTTACGCGCCTCTGCCAGTCGGGCCTCCAGCTGCGCCAAGCGCTGCTTATGTGGCTCATCTGTCACGGGCGCCATCCTCACGTGAATTCTGTGTGCGGTGCTAAGGAGTCACGGTCACAGAGTCAACAACGCAGACGCCCCTGCGGCGCCATGCGCAACCAACTGAAATAAAATGAATTTCCTGATAGCCGCATCGTGACGCGCCTCCCCTGCCACGGAAAACACAGTGGAAAAGACCGCAAAAGCCATATTCAACCAAAAGGTTGATCTTGTCAGACCCGTCTGGAGCGGCGCAGTCCGCTGAGAATTCGGCCATCAATCAGCAGCAGGCCAAACAGAATTGCCGCCATGCCGATCAGGTGTTCCGGCATCAAGGGTTCTTTCAGGATCCAGCTTCCCATCACGAGGGCAGAGATCGGCGCGATCAGCGTCGGCATCGTGATGTTGGTCGGGCCAACCTTGGGCAGCACCCAATAGAACAGGATGAAAGCCGCGGACGTCAGGACAAAACCGATAATGAACAGCGCGCCCCATGTCTCGGCGCGCGTCACAATTGGCAGCCCTTCTGTCCAGATCGCGAGGGGCGCGATCGCGATAGTAGCCCCCGTCAGCGCGATTGCCACCAGGACCACAGGCTCCATATCCTTGAACTGGCGGGCAACGTTTACCGAAATCGCGTAGCAGACGGGCGCACAAAGCGTAATCAAAACGGCCCACATCTCGGATGTTCGGTTTTCCTGCAACAGCGGCAGGGACAACACGACAATCCCCACAAACCCGCAGAGCACACCAAGCGATTTCATCAGTGTTGCGCGCTCACCTCCCGGCCAGAAGTGCGCAGCAACCACAGCGAGCGCGGGCGTCATCGCATTGACGATACCCGCAACACCGCTTGCGATATCCTGCTGACCAAGTGCGTAAAACGCAAAAGGGGCCGCATAGCTGAGGACACCGAACCCAAAGAGAGCCAGCCACCTGCGGATGTCGCTCGGCACCTTCTTTCGGGCGCCGATCACATAGATCCAGCACCCCACAGCCCCAAAGCCGACCCGCCCCATGGAAACCGACAGCGGCCCCAGCTCCCGCAGGAGGATCGCATTGAACATAAAGGACATGCCCCAGCCGATCCCCAGAACAAAGATAATCGCCCAATATTTCAGTGCCATGCGCGCGCCCCTTTTGATTGCGCGCCATTTGTGACCAACCCTGCGGGATTGTCGACCCGCTTCCTGCGGTTTAGGAGTAGATCATGAGCGATCCCCTCGACACTGTCTTTGCCGCCCTTGCTGATCCGACGCGCCGCACCATCCTGACCATGCTGTTGGAAGACGACATGGCGGTAACGGATGTGGCAGAGCCGTTTGAAATGTCGCTGGCTGCGATTTCCAAACATCTGACCATTTTGACCCGTGCAGGTCTGATTGCGCAGGAAAAACGCGGCCGGGTCAAATGGTGCAAACTGCAGCCGGATGCCATGCGATCTGCAAGTGTCTGGATGCAAGGGTTTGGTCAGTTCGAACCCGTCAACCTGGATGCCTTTGAACGCTTTCTTGAGGCGGAGCTGCTAAACGATGACGCCAAGCCAGAAGCCTAGCCTCAACGCACGACGTCACCGCACAACAAAGACAGACGCGTCAGAGTGCAGGACCAGATGGCTTGCATGCGAAGAAAACACGTAGTCGAGGATGCTCGGCATATGTGTGCCCATAACCACCAGATCCACGCCCAGTTCTGCCGCGGTCTGTGACAGAATCCCATTGATTTCGGCCACTGTGTCCACCGAATGCACCGGCACGGCCTCAACCTCACACCCCGTTTCCGCAGCGAGCTTGTCGGTCAGATCCTGAAGCTGCGCTCCGGCTTTGCCGTCGGTCTTGCCCTCTTTGATCTGCTCCATTGTCACGTGAACAAGGCTGATCTTGGCGCCGTGCAACTTCGCCTGCTCAGCGGCCACCTTCATCGCCTTGGCAACAGACGGTGGCATCCGAAGGTCAATTGGAACCATGATATGACTAAACATCTCTTTCTCCCTTCATCAGGGCGCGCTCCCTATATCCAAAGGTAGCGCTGCAAAAAGATGCTGCGTTGATGTATCTCAAGGACGGTGTGGCGGATCAATTATGCCTTGGATGTTCTGGCACGTCCTTCCAGCAGCATCACCAAAGCAAGCACAGACAGTGCAATGCCGAGCAGAACAATGACATCTGGCACCCCCTTGCCCAGCGCGATTTCCCACAGGATCACCCAGCTTGGGGTAAGATATGTGTAGGCCATCACCTTGGCTGAGGGCAGATGCAGGCTCGCGTATTGCAGAAGAACAAAAGTGGCGGCGCTGGCAAAGACCGCGACATACAGAATAGCAATCCAGACGAGCGATGACAGGGACGCCCAGTCTGTAGCCCGGATATCCTGCCAGCCGAAAAGCGTGAGAATGATGGCCCCGGCCACAAGGGTGCCAAATGTGAAAACAACCGCAGGCTCGCCCCGGTTCAGGCGCCGCACCATCGGGGTGTAGATTGCGTGGGCAACGCAGCCCCAGAAATATGTGATCTCACCCTGCCCGACCTCAAAGGCCCGCATCGCCGAAAGATCACCACGAAAGATCACCCAGATTGCGCCTGCCCCGCCAATGGCCAAGGCAAGGGCCATCGGCAGCGTTGTAATTTGGCGCAACAGAAGAAAGCCGAAAACTGCGCTCAGTACCGGCGTCAGCGTGAATACCGCAGCAGCGCTGACCGGCGGGGCAGTTTGCAACCCATAGAACATGAGGACGAAATAAACGGCAAACAAACCACCAAGCACAGCAAACCGCCACGGGGCACGAAAGTGTGCAGGCCTCAGCCCATGGGTCAGATGGGCCGCAACACCAATCACCACCCCTGCAATGACAAACCGGATCGCATTCAGCGCCATCGGCGCGATATCGTTGGCCACCATTGATCCAAGTGAAAATGACCCGGCCACAAGGGCCGAGAACAAGAGCATCGCAAGATGGCCGCGGTAATAGGGGCTCATGCAGTCCAGGCCTTGGCTTCGGCTTTCAGAAATTTAAGGAATGTCTGAACCTTGGGTGTGCGGTGCAGGTCGACATGGGTGACAAGCCACAGATCACTGGTCCATTCCGATAGCGGGTCCATCATGCGCACCAGATGCGGATAGCGGGCAGCCTCCCATTGCGTGAGAAAACCAATCCCCGCACCGGCAATCAACGCATCCTGCATGGACACGCCCGCAACGCAGCGGAACGACAGGGCGCTTTCGGGCGCATGGGCTCGCAGCCACTTGCTATAGGGAGCACGGCTTTCGACGTCATCATTGGCGACAAACCTGTGGTTGGCCATGTCGTCCAGCCCCTTCAGCGGGCCATATTTGTCGAGGTAGCCTTGGCTTGCATATAGATTGTGCTGCTGCGTCATGAATGGCTGCACAACATTGTCAGGCTGTTCCGGCGGTGCCCCTGCGCGGATTGCCACATGCGCTTCACCGTATTCCAGACGGAACAAGCGACTGCCGGTCAGGAAACGGATAATCAAATCAGGGTGTTGGTTCTGGAACTCGGTCAAGGCAGGTACCAGCAACGCGGACATCGCAGACAGGGATGTCACCACCAGCTCCCCCGATACGGCATCGCCGTGCCCCTTCAACCGTCCAACCAATTGCCCGAACTGATCGTCAGTGGCCTGCGCAACGCGAAGCAGATCCTGCCCGGCCTCGGTGGGGGTGTAGCCACGTGCATGGCGTTGGAACAGTTTGACCCCCAGCCGCGCCTCAAGCGCGTCTACGTGGCGGATGACCGTTGCATGGTGAACGCCCAACACTTCCGCAGCGCCACTGACAGTTCCCATTTTGGCGACCTGATAAGCGGTCCGCACCTCATCCCAGTTCTCCATGACGCCCTCTCCCGTCGCATGCTTACTTGCAAACATGCACATTCCTGCACATCAGGCCAGAGAACTGTTCATTTTTGCAAGCGCGAAGTCGTCAGACCCACTGGATCTCGACACCCAGACGGCCCATCACGGTAAAAAATGCATCACGGCTCAGCCCGATGGTGCGGTCATTCACCAAAGGGTGCATGTAAATGCTGTCAGCATTCTGCGCCGCCTTGTCCATGTAAAACCGCACATTATGGTCGCGACCATTGATCATGGCGAGCGGCGTCACCGCACCTGGGCGCACGCCCAGGTTCTCCAGAAGCCGATCCGCTGATCCAAACGACAGATTTCCAAGCCCGAGCTCGGCTCCGAGCGCCTTAAGATCGACATCGCGGTCTTGCTCCAGACTGATCAGATGGTTGCGCTTTTTCTTGTCACGCAGGTAGAGGTTTTTCAGCCGCAGCGCCACTTCGCCTTCTGCCATGAATGCATCCTCAACACCTTTTGCATCCTCAACCGTGCGCAACGGCACGTGCTCGTGCAGGCGATAGTCAATGCCCCAATCGTCCAGTTGCGCCAGCAACGCGTCAGAGGAAACGGGGAGACTGTCTTGATAGGCGGAGGAAGCATCCATTGTTGCGGGCTCTTTCACTGCTGAATTTGATCTGGGGGCAGATCAATCCGAAACCGTACCGGATGCAAGCCAGCTTCAGCGCCATTTGGCAACCAGATGCGACATTGTCCACACAATCGGGTGACACGCTGATCCACTTGGCCAAATCAATCAGGCCCGCATCTCCTCATAGTGATCAAAGTCACTGGAAAACCAAGCGGTTCCACGCGTCGCGCTGGCGAGGGAGGCCGACAGCTGATCCTGGGCCGCCACTGGCAGCAGCGTTTCGAACACATCCCAACCTGCCGCCTCAGGGTGTGACATGAACCCAAGGATCTGGCCCTTCATCCCGCTCACCACTGGCACCAGCCCACCGGTAAAGACGGCAGGAACGTGGATCGCGACTTTCATGATGGGATGCAGGACCACGGCTCCCGCGTCCTCCAGCGCCGCTTTCACAGCAGCCTTTCCCGCTGTACGGAATGCATGATCAGAACTGTCAACCGAGTGATGTTTGCCATCCTGAAGAACCACCTGCACATCCACGACAGGGTGGCCATTCACCCCAGCTTGCAAAGCCTCTCGGACACCGGCTTCCACCGCCGGGATATAGCCTTTCGGAATTGCGCCGCCCTTGATCTCCTCACGGAAGGAAAATCCGCTGCCGCGCAAACTTGGGGAGATACTCAGAACCACATCAGCGAATTGTCCCGCCCCTCCTGATTGCTTTCGGTGCCGGTGATGGATTGTCGCCGGGCGCGTGATGGTCTCACGCAGTGCCAGGGGCACCGGCGCGTCGCTCACGTCAACTCCGAAGGAGGTTGCAAGCTGTGCAAGTATGCGCCGCAGATGTAATGGCCCCTGCACCCCCACAAGCGCATGCCCCGTCACGTCATCCTGTGCGAGACTAAGGCCCGGATCGACCTCTGCAAGGCGTTCCAAAGCAGTCGAAAGACGCGCATCGTCCCGCTCATGCAGTGGGGTGATAATCCGCTGGAAGGTCGAAGGCCGCGGCTGCGCCCAGTCCGGCAGGCCAATCTGGCCAGTGCTGTCATAGGCAAATCCCAGGTCGAGATGGTCAGATTTGACAACAGCACCGATCTGGCCCGCCGCCAAGCTCCGGCCATCCGCGCGTAGCGGCGTCAGCGTGCCAAGGGTCGTGCCGCAGACCTGCGTGCCGGTGCCGACATCATCCGTCATCGCACGCAGGACGATGGTTTTGCCAAGGTGTTTCACCACATCGGCGGCACAGCCAACAGCGATGACGCCATTCTCCGCCGTCGCGCCATCATCCAATCGGCGGACAGCCGCATCAAACGTCGGGGCTTCGTGGCGCAGCGACTTCATGAGACGCAAAATCCCGTTGCGGTGCAATGCAGAACCAAGAAGAGCTGGTATCATGTCGTTGTGGCGCAGCACGCGCGTCGCCACCTCATACACATCTTCAGCGATCGGTTTGCGGTCCTCGATGAGCTGCTCCAGCAGATCATCATCGTAGTCGGCCAGCGCCTCCAGCATTTCTCCCCTGGCTTGCCGCTCCCTCACATGGGCGCTGTCAGGAAACGCGACCAGCGCGGAAGGCTGCCCTTCGCGGTATTGCCAGGCCCGTTCGGAAATCAGATCCACCGCGCCGACCACGCGCCCGCCCTCACGGATCGGGATCTGGCGCAGAATGATATTGTGGCGGCAATAGGTCTGCAAAGCCGCAACAATGTCGGCCACCCGCCCGTCAGCCTGATCCATCTTGTTGATAAAAAGAAAGGCGGGAATGCCCGCCTCTTCAACCATCCGCAAATAGGGGGCCGCTAGAACGCCCGATGCATCATCCGCTGGCACGCAGACGACCGCTGCATCGCTCGCTGCAAGGGCAGGACCAGCTGACGCGAGATTTTCAACGCCACCTGCTATGTCAATCACCCCCCATTCCTCTCCCTTAAAGGCAAAGGTATGAATTTGAGCGACATCGGTGGTCTTGCCCGGCGGCTGATTGTTGCCCTCCAGCGTGGCGAGCGCTGTTGCCAGCTCGCTCTTGCCCGAATGGGAGGGGCCCAGAATAGTGATGACACGCATTTTCCCTGTCCTTCTCTTGGCTCATGATGCCCGATGAAGGAATGCAGAAGGTGCACGCACCCATTACCCGAATGTCACCGCCTCTTGGCTCTGCGCTGTTCTGACCGTTATCCCCCGACAGTGGCCAATGGCGCAGGAGTATGTTCGCGCCCCGCTGCGGGCCAGTCAAGCGTTGTCGAACAGAGACAGCCAGCTCTGGATCCCCCCCGGAACGGGCCGTGGGTTGACTCATCCGGGCAGAGGGCGTAACGCAGGGCCATATCCGGAAGCCGAGTTGAGTCTTCCGGTCCCTGCCCGTGCCAGGGATCGCCCCCCACCAGCGTGTTACGCCCGTGGGGGCAATTGCGCATGGGTCATTTGCTCCCTAGATGTGGGGCGCACGCGTTGAAACCGGCATAGGAGGCCGCAGGCATGTTTGAAAATCTATCCGAACGCCTTTCCGGCGTCTTTGATCGGCTCACTAAACAGGGCTCCCTGTCTGAGGAAGACGTCAAAACTGCTCTGCGCGAAGTCCGCGTGGCCCTGCTTGAAGCCGACGTTTCGCTGCCGGTTGCGCGCGACTTTATCAAGAAGGTGCAGGATCAGGCGACCGGCCAGGCCGTTACCAAATCGGTGACCCCTGGCCAGCAGGTCGTGAAGATCGTTCATGACGCACTGGTCGACACCCTGCGCGGCGAAGGCGACCCCGGCCAGTTGAAGATCGACAGCCCGCCTGCCCCGATCCTGATGGTGGGTCTGCAAGGTTCTGGTAAGACGACCACAACCGGTAAGCTGGCAAAACGCCTGAAGGAAAAAGAGGGCAAGAAGGTTCTGATGGCCTCGCTCGACGTCTATCGCCCTGCTGCGATGGATCAGCTGGCCGTGCTCGGGACCCAGATTGGCGTGGACACCCTGCCGATCGTGCCTGGCCAGAAACCTGTCGACATCGCCAAACGCGCGAAACAGCAGGCTGTCCTGGGTGGGTATGACGTCTACATGCTCGACACGGCCGGGCGTCTGCAAATCGACGAAGTGCTCATGCAAGAGGTCGAAGACGTCCGCGATGTCGTCTCCCCGCGGGAGACACTGTTGGTCGTCGATGGTCTGACCGGTCAGGTCGCCGTCGAAGTCGCCGAGGAATTCGACGCCAAGATCGGCATCTCCGGTGTGGTTCTGACCCGGATGGACGGCGACGGCCGCGGTGGTGCCGCACTGTCGATGCGCGCAGTCACCGGCAAGCCCATCCGATTTGTCGGCCTGGGCGAGAAGATGGACGCCATCGAGACCTTTGAACCGGACCGTATCGCGGGCCGCATTCTGGGCATGGGCGATATCGTTGCGCTGGTCGAAAAGGCGCAAGAGACCATCGAGGCCGAACAGGCCGAAAAGATGATGAAGCGCATGATGAAGGGTCAGTTCAACATGAACGACCTGAAGATGCAGCTTGAACAGATGCTCCAGATGGGCGGCATGGAAGGCATGATGGCGATGATGCCCGGCATGGGCAAAATGGCCAAGCAGGTGCAGGACGCCGGCATGGACGACAAGGTGCTGAAGCGCCAGATCGCCATGATCCAGTCGATGACCAAGAAAGAGCGCGCCAACCCCGCCCTGCTGCAAGCCAGCCGCAAAAAACGCATCGCGGCCGGTTCCGGCATGGAGGTCTCGGACCTCAACAAGCTTCTGAAAATGCACCGGCAGATGGCCGATGTGATGAAGAAGATGGGCAAGATGGGCAAAGGCAAGATGCTGAAACAGGCCATGAAGGGCATGTTCGGCAAAGGCGGCGGCATGCCTGATATGGCCGGTATGGACCCGTCCAAGATGGACCCCAAAGCGCTGGAAGCGGCGGCCAAGGCGATGGGCGGCGGCAAGGGCCTGCCTGGCGGCCTGCCGGGTCTGGGCGGCATGGGCGGCCTCCCCGGTGGCCTGAGCGGCTTTGGAAAGAAGAAGTAAGTGACCACTGCGCCCACCATATCCACCGCACGCCTTACGCTGCGCCACCACGTGATGTCGGACTTCGCGCCGCTTCACGCTGTGCTGTGCGGCGGGCGCGCGCGCTATATGGGTGGACCGTTTTCACTGAAAGACAGCTGGCAAACGATTGCGGCAGAGACGGGCAGCTGGTCCCTTTTGGGTCACGGCAGCTGGGCCGTTGAGCGCACGGAAGACGGTGTATTGGTCGGCCAGGTGGGCATCAACAGGCCGGCCCATTACCCCGAAGCGGAAATCGGCTGGATGCTGTGCAGCGGCTTCGAAGGCAACGGATACATTACCGAGGCGGCATCAGCAGTTCTGGACTGGGCATGGTCTCAGATGGGCGTGACAACTCTGGTCAGCTACATCACTCCCGGAAACGAAAAATCAGTCTTGGTCGCAAAGAGGCTTGGGGCCAAGCAGGACGCTAAGGCCGCTCTGCCAGAAGGCGAGACGCCTGCAGATACGCTCGTGTATCGCCATTTTGCACCAGACAGAGACGGCGGAATGGAGGGGCACGCATGATTGCCTCTCCGACTCTCCCGCCGTTTGCAGGCTATGCGCTGGCGCGCGGCTTAACCCCTTGTTTCCGCACATGTGGCATGATCTCGCAATCATCGACACAGGAACAGACTGCAACTGCGCGGGCAGCTGCAGTCAAAAAGGGTGTAGATATGCCATACACGGGCAACCGTTTCCCCAGCCTCCAGACCCGGAGGCTCCAGCTGGTCTCTCCTGCGGAGGCGGGGTTTGATGCGCATGAGGCATTCCTGCGCATTGGTGCACCGCGCTTTATTGATGCCGCCGATGACCCCGATGCGCTGTGGTGGTCCGTTGCCACCATCATCGGCCATTGGCACCTGCGTGGTTACGGCCTGTTTGCCGTCATCGAACGCAGCACCGGCCGTCCCGTTGGCCTGATTGGCCCCTGGTTCCCCAAAGGCTGGCCAGAGCCGGAGCTGTCCTGGCACCTGACGGAAGACGCCCGTGGCAAAGGATACGCCAGCGAGGCCGCTGAAGTCGTTCTGGACTGGCTGTTTCACGAAATGAAATGGAGCACCGTCGCCTCCTTCATTCCTGAAGACAACGATGCCTCCATTGCGCTGGCACAACGCATCGGAGCCCGGCCGGAGCAACTGGTTTCCTTCCGGCTGGCCCCGGCTGACAATATGCGCACGTGGCGTCACTATCCGGCGGCGCGCAGACTGGAGCAGCCGAGCATCACGGAGCGGCTGCAATGACCGTTTTCATGCTACACATCCAGATGGGGGTGCTGTGATGCCGTCCTCCATCCCTGTCATCGAAACCAAACGTCTGGTGCTTCGTGGACCGGAAGCCGAGGATTACCCCGACTTCAAGGCCACGTTCAGCTCTTATCGTGCGCGCTTCATGGGTGGGCCTCTCAATACCTATGAGGCATGGATGCTCTATGCAGCTGAGATCGGTCATTGGCAGGTTCGCGGCTTTGGCATGTGGATGATCCACGACAAAATCACCGAAGAGACGTATGGGATGGCTGGCGCCTGGCAACCAGCAGGCTGGCCCGAGCGCGAGATTGCCTGGATCATCTGGCCCGATGCCGCCGGCAAGGGCTATGCACTCGAGGCCACTCATGCAGCGCGCAACTACCTGTACGAGGTTCAGGGCTGGGATGGCGCAGTGAGCTACATCGATCCCAAGAACCTGGACTCGATTCGCCTCGCTGAACGTTTAGGGGCCAAGAAAGACCACGACGCACCGACCATCGATGGCAGTGACGCGGTCTATCGCCACCCCTCTCCGGCTGCGCTGCGGGACAGTCAGCTGTCCCATGGTATTGAGATGGAAATCAGCCACTACGCCGACCCACTCTTCAAACCGAAGGGATGGGCGCTTGACTGATATGCAAAAACACACAGAGCAGACCCCCGCACGGTGGTGTGCAGATATGCAGGTCGTGACAGGCTTTGCCTTCCCTGCTACCTGTGCCCAGCCCGCAGGGCAGTACATCTGATGGAGACCGGCATGACCACCGACAGCCAAGATCCCGTTGCCCGCGCAGCTCAGCTGCTCAAGGGGCACCGCGAAAGCATCGACCGTCTGGATGCGATCCTCGTCTATACTCTGGGCGAGCGCTTCAAGCACACCCAGGCTGTTGGTCGGCTCAAGGCCGAACACGACCTTCCCCCGTCCGATCCGACCCGCGAGGAAGCGCAGATCGCACGGCTCGAAGACCTGGCGAAACAGGCCGACCTGGACCCCGATTTCGCCAAGGCTTTCCTGAACTTCATCATTCAGGAAGTCATCCGACACCACAAGAAACACCAGGAATAACAGGGATATCCCTGAAAACGCCATCAAAGGAGACTGAACCCATGGCAATGAAAATCCGTCTGGCCCGTGGCGGCTCGAAAAAGCGCCCCTTCTACCGCATCGTTGCAGCTGACAGCCGCATGCCGCGCGACGGCCGCTTCATCGAGAAGCTGGGCACCTACAACCCGCTGCTGCCGAAAGACAGCGAAGAGCGCGTGAAAATGGACATGGAGCGCGTTCAGCACTGGCTGAGCCAGGGCGCACAGCCCACCGACCGTGTCGCACGTATGCTGGAAGCAGCTGGCGTCCGCGAAAAAGCAGAGCGCAACAACCCCAACAAGGGTACCCCGGGCAAGAAAGCTCAGGAACGCGCAGAAGAGAAAGCTGCAAAGGCAGCTGAAGCTGCCGAAGCGGCTGCTGACGCGGAATAAGCAAATGGATCTGCGGGAGAATTCGTTTCCTGAAGATTTCCGCAGCCAGCTTGATCTGTTGATGCGGGTCCGGCGCGATGTGCGCCGGTTCCGCTCTGATCCGGTGGACGAGGCAGTGCTGCAGCGCTGCCTCGGCGCCATTCAACTGGCCCCCTCTGTTGGGCTCAGTGAACCGTGGCGGATCATTCGCATCGAAAGCGAAGCCGCCCGCTCTGCCGCTCTGGCCAATTTCGAAACTGCCAACGCAGCTGCGCTGGCGGGATATTCGGAAGAAAAAGCCGAGCGCTATGCCAAGCTAAAATTGTCCGGGATGCGCGAAGCCCCCGTGCAGCTGGCAATCTATTGCGACGATGCGACCAGCAAGGGACATCGCCTGGGCGCGCGCACCATGCCCGAAATGCGCAGTTATTCCGTTGTGACAGCCGTCACGCTGTTCTGGCTGAGTTTGCGGGCAGAAGGGTTGGGTCTTGGCTGGGTGTCGGTGCTTGATCCCGAACAGCTGAACCGAGATCTCGATGTGCCGGATGATTGGAAACTAATCGGGTATTTCTGCGTCGGGCACCCTGAAAACGTCTCAAAAACTCCGGAGTTGGAGCAGCTGGGCTGGGAACAACGGCGCCACTCTTTGCCCATTGAAACCCGGTAGCCCCAATGTGGCGGCTGATCCGGCTTGCGGTTTTCGTGATGATCGCCTTTACCGCGGGTATCCTCTATGAACGCAATTACCAGAAAGAACGCTGTGGAAACGCTGGTGGCACGTGGTCATCTGCGCGTTTCTGCGAAGGATGGACAGAATGACTGAGCAGATTTGTGTTGGCGCCATTGCCGGATCGTATGGGGTGCGTGGTGAAGTGCGGCTGAAAAGTTTCTGCGCAATCCCCGAAGACATCGAGGCCTATTCTCCGCTCAGCAACGAAGACGGCACCCAAAGCTACACGCTGGTACTGGTCCGCGCCATCAAGAATGGCTTTACAGCGCGGGTCGGCGGGGTTGAGACCAAAGAACAGGCCGACGCCCTGAAGGGCCTGCGCCTCTTTGCGCCACGCGACCGCCTCCCCAGCTTGCCGGATGATGAATATTATCACACCGATCTGATGGGCCTTGAGGTCTACGACACGGGTGGCACTCTGCTGGGGACGGTCAAAACGGTGCAGAACCACGGCGCCAGCGATCTTCTGGAGATCACTGTCCCAGGCCATAGCAGCACCATCTTGCTCCCTTTCACGCTGGCTGCGGTACCAACTGTAGATCTTGCGTCAGGTCGCATCATCGCAGATCCGCCCGAAGGATTGTTCTGACGGTTTCAGAGGTCACGCTCCGTCTTCCAACAACGCGTCCAAAACACGTAGGGCACCGGCCAAGGCATCGGCGGTGCGCCGGTGTTGATACGATGGCCTCGCCGCCAGACCGGACCACAGTTTGAACAAACGCCAGGTGAAGAAAAACCGGAAAAGCGGATCAACCGTCAGCCGCATGCCATATCCGTCTTCGAATGCCGCCCAATCCGCACTGGCAATACCACCGAAACCGGGCTGGCATCCGTCGGGTGCCAGGTGGTCCGGGCAGTTCGATATCCAAATATCTGCGATGTCCCGGTAGTGGTAAATTCCCTTGTGGTTTGAATAATCGATGAAGGACACATCGGTATCGGACATCATGATATTCCGCAGATGCAAATCGCCGTGTTCTATCGCACCGCGAAAAACCTGGCCGCGGGCCGCACGTCCTGCGCGATGCAGCAACGCACATAGGCCTAGGAATTTTTTGGGCTTCGGAACTTGGAATTGCCCCGCCCGCACAGCCTCTGCCCGAGTTGAAACCTGTTTCAGGAATGGCTTGGGCCAAAACCTTTGATCTCCAACATCCGACACACGGTGAAGCGCCGCAACAGCATGCCCTATCCGCCGAAGCACCTCTGCCCGCTCAGCCAACCCATAGTCACTCAGCGATAGTGCGCGGTATGCTGTGTCGCCCTCGGCGAACTCCATCAAGACAACACCGCTATCCCGATCACGCCACAATATCGAAGGTGATGACACACCTGGGACCGCTCTTAACCTCTCCGACGCCTGTTGATGCCTGTCCAGAGACTTCAACTGCTTCGCGGCGTTGATTTCATCAAATACCGCCCTCAATACATAGCGTTGCCCGGTTGCCGTCTGAACCATCTGAACGCTACGGACATGCTGGTACCGGCTATTGACCATTAGCTGGCGGAACCGGGCACCTTCGGCAGCCAGACCAAGGTCCGATGCAATACGGGGCCAGACCGCTTTGGCACGCGCCTGCACCGCATCAACTGCGACCTGATCCTCATGGCCAGCTACGATTGGGGGCATTCCCGATTTCATCCAAACACCAAAGCTTTTTATTGCGTGGAATTCTGACTGCACTAAACAGCACCGTATGACAGCACCAAACAAATCTCACGGCCGCAAGGCCATTCGCCCCTCGTTCAAACCGCGCGAGCTGATGACGCCGACGCCGGATTTGGTGGGCGTCTGGAAGGCCAAGATCATGACTTTGTTTCCGACGGCCTTTCCCGGTGTCCTTGGCGAAAGCCTGACCGGCAAGGCGCTGCAGGAAGGGCTGTGGCAGATGGAAACCGTCGATCTTCGCCAGTTCGGTGTCGGCAAACATCGCAATGTCGACGACACACCAGCAGGCGGCGGCGCGGGCATGGTGCTGCGCCCCGATGTTCTGGGCAACGCGATCGAACACACGATGGCGGACACCGCTGGCAAATGGCCACTGATCTACCTGTCCCCGCGTGGTCGGCGCATGGATCAGGCGTTGATGCAGGATCTGGCCCAATGCGATGGCGTGACCCTGCTGTGTGGCCGGTTTGAAGGCGTAGATGAACGGGTGCTGGAACACTACGGCATCATGGAGGTCTCGCTTGGCGACTTTGTCATGACGGGCGGCGAAATCGCGGCACAGGCGCTGATTGACGCGACAGTCCGCCTGATTCCGGGTGTCCTGGGTAACCAGGCCTCCACCGAGGAAGAGAGCTTTTCATCGGGCCTCTTGGAACATCCGCAATACACGCGCCCTGCCGAATGGAAAGGTCGCAAGATCCCCGATGTTCTGATGTCGGGCCATCACGGCAAGATCGAACAATGGCGGCAAGACATGAGCGCAGAGATCACAAAGGCGCGCCGCCCCGATCTTTGGGCTGCGCATGAAGCCAAGCAACAGGACGGGTCTGATAAGGACTGAGGCCAAAACAGTTCTGTCGCCATGAAAATAAGGGTCAGATGCGTGTCACAGCCCTTGATTCACACATAAGGCGGGCGTAAAAGGCCCCGGTCTGGATTCGCATCTGCGTCTTTGGACTTTTGTGCTGTTGTATCACACACCTGAACACGTCTTCTTCGACGCATTGGGGATCGCGGCACAGATCAAGGAAAGAACGGGGTGATCTCTGGCGGGCTGCACATGCGGGACCCGGTGAAGACCAAGAGCTCTCGCGACCGCGCAAAACTTCGTGGAGCAACCACGAGCAACATAGGAGACGATCATGGACCTGATCGCACAGCTGGAGGCGGAACAAGTTGCCGCCCTGGGGAAAGACATCCCCGATTTCAAAGCCGGTGACACCATCCGCGTCGGCTACAAAGTGACCGAAGGCAGCCGTTCGCGCGTGCAGAACTACGAAGGCGTCTGCATCAGCCGCAAAAACGGTTCCGGCATCGCCGGTTCCTTCACCGTTCGCAAGATTTCGTTTGGCGAAGGCGTGGAGCGTGTGTTCCCGCTGCACTCGACCAACATCGACAGCATCACCGTCGTTCGCCGTGGTCGCGTTCGTCGCGCCAAGCTGTACTACCTGCGTTCGCGTCGCGGTAAGTCCGCACGTATTGCAGAAGATACAACCTACAAAGCCAAAAAAGCCTGAGGAGTGGTATCATGAAAGCAGACACCCATCCCGAATACCACTTCATCGACGTCAAAATGACCGATGGCACCATCCTCAAAATGCGCTCCACCTGGGGCAAAGAGGGTGACACTCTGTCCCTGGACATCGACCCGACCGTGCACCCCGCATGGACCGGTGGCACCACCCGTCTGATGGACGCCGGTGGCCGCGTATCCAAGTTCAAAAAGAAATACGAAGGTCTGGGCTTCTAATCGCCGTCCTCCGCATTTCGGGAAACGCCGTCCATTTGGGCGGCGTTTTCTTTTTCACGCTTCGCCCCCGTCTATGTTGCAAAATAGAGCCTAACTCAGAGCCTAACCAAGGGATTTGACGGCTTCCCATAGAATCGACCGGGCAGTATACTTGACCCAAATATGCGCGAAAATTCGCGCAAGGTTCTGGGGGAAGTAGACGTGGCGCATATCATTGTCGTCGGGAACGAAAAGGGCGGTGCAGGCAAATCAACCGTCTCCATGCATGTCGCAACCACCTTGGCCCGTTTGGGGTTCAAGATTGCTGCGCTGGATCTGGATCTGCGGCAACGGTCCATGGGCCGTTATCTGGAAAATCGCAAAACCTTCATGCAGCAGGCTTCGCTGGACCTGCCGCTGGTTGAACTGCATGAACTGCCAGAAATTGATGCCGACAGCCTACAGCCCGGCGAAAACATCTACGATCATCGCCTGTCGGCCGCAGTCTCCGAGCTGGAACCCAACAACGACTTTATCCTGATCGACTGCCCCGGCTCGCACACACGGCTGAGCCAGGTTGCGCATTCGCTCGCCGATACGCTCATCACACCGCTGAACGACAGCTTTGTAGATTTCGACCTGCTCGCACATACCGATCAGAAGGGCGAGAAAATCACTGGGCCCTCTGTCTACTCCGAGATGGTATGGAACGCCCGCCAGCTGCGCGCCCAAGCCGGCTTGAAGCCCATCGACTGGGTGGTGATCCGCAACCGTGTCGGCACACAGCGGATGGTCAACAAGGAAAAGATGGAGCGCGCCATCAACATGCTGTCCAAGCGGATCGGCTTTCGGGTGGCGCCCGGCTTTTCCGAGCGTGTCGTCTTTCGCGAATTGTTTCCGCGCGGGCTCACCCTGCTCGACCTGAAGGACATCGGCGTCAAGCAGCTCAATATCTCCAACATCGCCGCCCGCCAGGAACTGCGCGACATGATGAAGGCATTGAACCTGCCGGGCGTGGATGTCGACATCTGAGCATATGACACCTGCTGGGGGCATCTCTGCCCCCAACAGGATTGGCGCGCGCCGTCTGTTCTTTGTACTCGCCATTGCAGTGGCAGAGTTGATGGCCGTGATGGTCGCCTACCAGCTCATTGCAAATGTGCACTGCAAGTTTACGGGGGCAGATCTTGCCTGTACTAGCGTACGCTCGATTGCCGGGCGTCTGATTGCAGCACTGACTGTTCTTGGTCTCTATCTTGTCCTGGTGCAGAGCGCCTATCACCGGCTCGTCCTCGCGATCGGCGAGGCGCCGAAACGCGCCTCGGCGCTGGCGTTGAATGCAGTTGGCGTGCTGATCGCCTTTGCCCCACTCGCCCTGTTTGGGCCCAGTGGGATCAATGCCTGGATCTCTCCCACTCTGATCCTGATCTGTCTTGGCGGCGCCATTGCTGGCGTTGGCGGCCTTTTGGCTTTGATGCCGTTGGCCCGCTGGCTTTCCTGGCTTCGCGCAAGCGGCCGCACGCTCATCCTTGCGCTTCTCGTCGCGCTCATCATGCCGGATATCACCCGCATGATGGAGCCGATCTGGAATATCGAGGCCCTGACCAGCGTGACCTTTTTGCTGGTTTCCATTGTGCTCGAAGCAACAGGCGCATCCGTGTGGACCGACGCGAGCGAACATCTGATCCGGGTTGATGGGTTCCTCGTAGAAATCGGCGAGCCTTGCTCAGGTGTCGAAGGCTTCGCGTTGGTGACGACCTTCATGGCGCTTTATGCGCTGCTCATGGGCCGTGATGTCCGCCAGAGCCGCTATTGGCTGATCCTCTTTCCCGCAGCGCTCCTGCTGAGCTGGACCTTCAACATTGCGCGTATCGCCATCCTGATTCTGATCGGGGCCTGGGTTGCGCCCGAACACGCCGTCAACGGTTTCCACAGCTATGCCGGATGGCTGATGTTCACCATCCTGGCGCTCTTGGTTCTCGCCATTGCCCACCGTTCCCGTCTGCTGCAAAGCAATCCCGAAGCTGTCGCAGCCGCCTCTGCCGTTTTGCCGCCCGTGCGGGCAGATCTGCTCTTGGCCTCAATCGTGCCGTTCATCGTGATGATGTTAAGTGGCGTCCTTGTGGCGGCCCTATGGGCAGATCCCGCCGACGGCTACCCGTTGCGGGCCGGCATGATGGCAGCCGCATTGCTGGTTTTCTGGCCAGCGCTGTCGCGCCTTCGCTATCGCCCGCAACCCTTGGATATTGCCGCCGGGGCGGGGATTGCCGCTGTCTGGATCCTGCTGTCCGCCCAGGATGTGACCCGCGGCGTGAGCGACGATCCTCGTGGTCTGTTCTGGATCGGATGCCGCCTGCTTGGGACCATTGTTTTGGTGCCCGTCATCGAGGAGCTGTTTTTTCGCGGATACCTGTTGCGCCGCATTGCAGGCGAAAGCCAACCGTTGGCCCGGGCTTTGATCGGGTTGATCGTGACATCCGCGCTCTTTGGTTTGATGCATGATCGGTTCGCCCTTGGCATGGCGTCCGGAGCGATCTTTGGTGCGCTTTATCTGCGCGGTGGGGGGCTGCCTGCGGCGATCGTCGCCCATATGGTTGCAAACGCTGCTATCGCCTATATGGCCCTCGCCACCGAAAACTGGGCCCTGATCTAGATCCAGCTTCCTCGCTTGCTCGTTTATGATCGGGTGTTTCAGGCCATCCGGCGTCGACGCAGTTCCCATGCAAGCAAAAGCGCAGCAGCAACCGCCGCAAGCGCCAACATGCCAGCGCTCACATCAATCTCGGGCACAGTCTGGCTTCCGCCGTTGCCGTTTCCATTGCCGTTCCCGCCACCATTGCCCCAGCCGTTTCCCCAACCATTGCCATTCCCGTTTCCAGGGCGGCCATTGCCCTGCGGCCATTCACCGGCTGCAAAAACCACTGGCGCGGTTACGGCCCAGGCCACAATACCGGCAGTAAACGTCCCAAAGCGGGAAAAAAGGGTCATCGATCTGCTCCAAATCTGCTCATGACCCGATATTGGCTCGCCCATAGCCCGGAAATGCGGGCAAGGTGGAATCGGGTCTTGAGCCAGATCTAGTGGGCAATATTGGGCAAATTAAGGCAAAATTAACCCTATTTTTCAGCCCGAGTTATCCGTCGACCTCACTGTCGTAAATCGTGAACAGTTCAATCGGCTCTGCGACACCGCGCAACATGTAGCGCCCCAGAGACACAAGATCTTGCGGACAGGGATGTGCAACCTTCTGGACGTATTCCGACACGATGATGCTCCGCCCAACAGAGGCATGCAGTCCTGAAATTCGTGCGGTCTGGTTCACCGTCGGGCCGATCACGGTGAAATCGAGCCGATTTTCCGACCCGATATTGCCATAGAGGATCTCGCCCGCATGAAGGGCGAGCGTAAAATCAGCTATGGGCAAACCGTCGGCAGATCGCTCTCGGTTGCGCTGCCGGATCTGACGTTGCAATTCACAGGCTGCGGAAAGGGCCGCGTGCGCATCTTCGGTGACGCTGCCCAGGTCGAACATCGTAAGGATGCCGTCGCCCATGAACTTCAGTATGTTTCCGCCAAATTTCTGGATCGTCGCAACTGCGACGCCGAAATAGTCGTTCAACATCTCGATCAGCTCGGTTCCGGGAATCTGCTCCGCCAACTGCGTAAAGCCCTTGAGATCGAAATAGCAGATCACAGCGTCGATTTGCCGTGACGAACCGCGTGTGATCTCTCCCGACATCACGCGACGCCCTGCGTCCCGACCCAGATAGACCTGCAACAGGTCCTTTGCCATCTGCTGGGTCGATGCGGCGCGCATCGCAAGCCCGAGGTGCGGATAGGTCTGGCGGATCAGGTTCAGATCAGACTCGCTGAAACCGTCCCGCGCGTCGGTTGTCCACGAAGACAAGATCCCCTCTCCCGGGCGGCGGGGGTCAAATGGGGCATCAATGAAATCCCCAAAGCGCAGGATCATCGACAGATAATCGGTACCACCGCTCTTGCGAAATTCGGCCAGGACGGGAAAGCGGTCTAGCGCCGGGCCTTCCAGCCTGCTGCGAAATTCCGGCACGTTTTGATCCAGCATGTAATAAAATGGGCTGCGCAGCCATTCATCGCGAGGTGTGTCGCTATGCTCGAAATACTCGTGGTAGACGCCGCCATCGCGGGTCCAGGTAAAACCCGTTCCCCCGTATTTGGGGTGAAACGCACGCTGCGCCAGGTGGAACCGTCGCAAGGGAACACCCGCGTCAGCAAGACGCTCCGCGTAGCCTTGCAACATTTCCTGGCGGTCAGTGTCCTGTAGTCCGGCCGAGGTAAGCCACTGAACGATCGCTTTGCTGCGCGGGTCATCATCCGTCATCTGACTGGCCCTGTTCCCTTTTTATCCGTTCCTCGCCAACTCTCGGCGTCGGGCGGCTATTGGTCAATCCCTGCCAGCTTGCGCAGCATGTGACGCAGCGCCTCGCTTTCGCCTTCGCTTAGCCGGGAGGCCAGCTGGCGGTCGTAGATGGCGGCCTGCTCTCGCAGGTCCCGATAGGCAGCCTCTCCCTGTGGCGTCAGCTCCAGATGTTCGGCACGCCTGTCCTGTTCATCCCGGTTGCGCACGACAAATCGCCGCTCGGCGAGTTTGGCGACAGCCCGGCTGATCTTGGTTTTGTGGATCTTGGCGCGCTGACCAATCTCCGTTGCGGTCATCCGACCGTAGTTGCCCAGGTGAAACAGAACCCGCCATTCATTGCGCAGCATCCCGTAGCGGTTTTTATAATGCTGCTGAAATTCGAGCGAGCTCTCTTCCGCAGCGCGATTGAGCAGATAAGGCAGAAAATCCTGCAGAGTGAAGTCATCTTTTTCGGTCATGCTGCCGACCTATGCCTTGTTAGTTACAAAATCAACTATTACCGAAACTGAGAACATGAAAAGGAGCGCGCCATGAATCGCAAAGTCGATGCCCACGAAATGATCCAGGCCCCGTCCCTCGCCGGGCCCCACGAGGGGTATATGCCCGGATTCGGCAATGACTTTGAGACCGAAGCTCTGCCAGGCGCACTGCCACAAGGCATGAACAGCCCGCAGAAATGCAACTATGGCCTTTACGGTGAGCAGCTGAGCGGCACCGCCTTTACCGCACCAAGCCATCAGAATGAACGCACCTGGTGCTATCGAATCCGCCCTTCGGTCAAACACTCCCACCGCTATACCAAAATCGACCTGCCCTATTGGAAGTCCGCTCCAAACGTGGATCCCGATGTAATCAGCCTGGGTCAATATCGGTGGGATCCCGTGCCACATGGTGCAGAGGGGCTGACCTGGCTCACCGGCATGCGCACGATGACAACCGCAGGTGACGTGAACACGCAGGTCGGAATGGCAAGCCATATCTACCTCGTCACGGAATCAATGGTGGACAGCTATTTCTACTCTGCGGATTCCGAACTGTTGGTCGTCCCCCAGGAGGGCCGTCTGCGATTTGCAACGGAACTTGGGATTATCGACCTGGAGCCACAGGAAATCGCGATCATCCCTCGCGGTCTGGTTTACCGGGTGGAAGTCCTGGAAGGGCCTTGTCGTGGCTTTGTCTGCGAAAACTACGGCCAGAAATTCGAACTGCCGGGCCGCGGCCCCATTGGCGCCAACTGCATGGCAAACCCGCGCGACTTCAAGGCGCCTGTGGCGGCCTTCGAGGACCGCGAGACGCCCTCGACCGTGACCATCAAATGGTGCGGCCAGTTCCACGAGACCCAGATCGGCCACTCGCCGCTTGATGTGGTTGCCTGGCACGGGAATTATGCCCCTGTGAAATATGATCTGCGCACCTATTGCCCGGTTGGTGCGATCCTGTTCGACCACCCGGATCCATCAATCTTTACCGTGCTGACAGCGCCCTCGGGCCAGCCCGGCACCGCAAACATCGATTTCGTTCTGTTCCGTGAGCGTTGGATGGTGGCAGAGGACACGTTCCGCCCGCCCTGGTATCACAAGAACATCATGTCCGAGCTGATGGGCAATATTTATGGCCAATACGACGCCAAGCCGAAGGGCTTTGTTCCCGGCGGTGTCAGCCTCCACAACATGATGCTGCCCCACGGTCCCGACAAGAACGCCTTTGAAGGCGCCTCCAACGCCGACCTTGGGCCAGAGAAGCTGGACAACACCATGTCCTTCATGTTCGAGACCCGCTTCCCGCAGCACCTGACTGCATTCGCCGCAAATGAGGCACCGCTGCAGGATGACTACATCGATTGCTGGGCAGATATCGAAAAGAAATTCGACGGCACCCCGGGCAAGAAATAGTCCAGCGGGGGGCGCTGCCCCCTCTGCGGCCTGCGGGCCGCATTCACCCCCGGAGTATTTCGGGAAAGATGACGAGAGCAGCGGCTCTCAAACGTAAAGGATCACCTATGCCTTTGATGAAATCCTGGGTCACTTCCGCCAATAGCGCGACCCACCCGTTCCCGCTGAACAACCTTCCCTACGGCGTTTTTTCCGTAGATGGCGACGAGCCCCGCTGTGGCGTGGCAATTGGCGACATGATCGTGGACATGCAGGCCGCAGAGGAAGCAGGCCTTGTCCAGCTGACGGACATGCCGCTGTTTGATGTGCCTTATTGGAACGATCTGATGGAACAGGGCCCGGCTGTCTGGACCGCTCTGCGCGAGCGGCTGACATCCCTTCTGGCCGAGGGGGCCCCTGAACAGGACAAGGTCGAGCCACTGTTGGTGCCCGCCTCCACCGCAGAACTGCACATGCCGTTTGCAGTGAGCGAATACACCGATTTCTATGCTGGCAAAAACCATGCCTTTAACGTCGGTACGATGTTCCGTGGGCCGGAAAATGCATTGCCCCCCAACTGGCTGCATATTCCGATCGGCTACAACGGGCGCGCCTCTTCCGTTGTGGTGTCCGGCACCGATGTCCGTCGCCCCTGGGGACAATTGAAAGGCCCCAACGATGACGCGCCCCGCTGGGCGCCCTGTGCCCGGTTCGATATCGAACTCGAACTGGGGGCGATTGTTGGTACATCTTCGGAAGGGCCGATTACGGTGCAGCAGGCGGATGACCATATCTTTGGCTATGTGCTGTTGAACGACTGGTCCGCGCGCGACATCCAGGCCTGGGAATACCAGCCGCTCGGCCCGTTTCAGGCCAAGGCGACAGCCACCTCAATCTCGCCCTGGATCGTGACCAAACCCGCACTGCATCCGTTCCGCTGCGACACGCCGGAACGCGAGGTAGAGCTTCTGGACCACCTGAAGGACTGCGGGCCGATGCTTTATGATATCGACCTTGAGGTCACCATGGCCCCGGAGGGCAAAGAGCCCACGACCATTGCACGGACGAACTACAAGGAAATGTACTACTCCGCTGCGCAGCAGCTGGCGCATCACTCCACATCCGGCTGCCCGATGAATGCAGGCGATCTCTTGGGATCAGGCACCATTTCAGGCCCTACCAAGGAAAGCCGTGGCTCGCTTTTGGAGCTGAGCTGGGGCGGCAAGGAGCCACTGACCCTGGACACCGGCGAAGAACGCTCCTTCATCGCGGATGGTGACACGCTGACCCTGAAGGGCGCAGCCAAGGGCAAGGGTTATACGATCGGTTTTGGTGACTGTACCGGCACCGTTCTGCCCGCGCTCAACGATCCGTTCCAGAGGTAAGCCACGCTTTTCCTCTCGCCTCAAATATCCCCGCCGGAGGCTCCCGCACTTGCCTCCTGCGCACCGCTCAAAAGGACCGAACACATGGCTAAGGCATTCGCATCCCAAGGGGACATGACCGAAAAGAAAATCACCTTCGACGAGATCGGTGAGGGGCTTTATGCCTTCACCGCCGAAGGTGACCCGAACTCTGGCGTGATCATCGGCGACGACAGCGTGATGATCGTCGAAGCGCAGGCCACCCCGCGTCTGGCCAACAAGGTGATCGAATGCGTCCGCTCGGTGACAGACAAGCCGATCACCCATGTGGTGCTGACCCATTATCACGCTGTCCGCGTCCTGGGGGCCTCTGCCTTTGGTGCGGGCCAGGTGATCATGTCGGACAAGGCGCGTTCAATGGTTGTGGAGCGCGGTCAAGAGGACTGGGACAGTGAATTCCAACGCTTCCCACGCCTGTTCGAAGGCCACGAGAGCATTCCGGGCCTGACTTGGCCCACAACCACGTTTGGCGACTCGATGACCGTCTACCTCGGCAATCGACGTGTCGACATCAAACATCTGGGACGGGCGCATACCGCAGGTGACGCCGTAATCCATGTCCCCGATCAGAACGTCATGTTCACCGGCGACATCGTGGAATACCACTCTGCTTGCTATTGCGGTGACGGTCATTTCAGCGACTGGGGCCAGACATTGGACAACATCAAGGCCTATGATGTGGACGCCATTGCGCCGGGTCGGGGTGACGCCCTGGTTGGCAAGGAGATGGTCAACGCGGCCATCGAAAACACCCGCGATTTCGTCGAAAGCACCTATCGTCCTGCGGCCAAGGTTGCGGCCCGCAATGGCTCCTTGAAGGAGGCATGGGATGCGGTGCGCGCGGAATGTGATCCAAAGTTCGCAGACTATGCGATTTACGAGCATTGCCTGCCTTTCAACGTCGCCCGCGCCTATGACGAAGCCCGTGGCATCGACACCCCGCGGATCTGGACTGCGCAACGCGATCTGGAAATGTGGGAGGCCCTACAGGGCTGAGCCCGGGGCAATTTTGCGACCGGGGCGGTTTGATTCAGATCGTGTCGCCCCGGAACAACCTATGAAATGCTTGATCAGATCCCCGACACATCCATGTCCGGGGCCCGGTTGGGCTGTGCCTGACGGCAGGCAGATTTGGGAGGAGACCAGATGAACAAGATCTTTGAAATTCCCTTGTATTCGTATCAGCGCAGCGACGATCAGGACGCATCTTCACCGGTGCGTCACCCGGTTGTCGTGATCGGTGCTGGTCCTGTTGGCCTCGCTGCCGCCATTGACCTTGCCCAACAGGGTGTTGGCGTCGTGGTTCTGGATGACAATGACAAGGTCAGTTTTGGCTCTCGCGCCATCTGCTTTTCCAAACGGACGCTCGAAATCGCCGACCGGCTTGGTTTGGGTGATCCGCTTGTCGACAAGGGCGTTCAGTGGAACCTGGGCAAGGTGTTCTTTGATGACCGCAAGGTTTACGAGTTCAACCTGCTGCCTGAAGAGGGCCACAAGCGGCCTGCCTTTATCAATCTTCAGCAATATTATTTTGAAGAATACATGGTGCAGCGCGTCCGTGACCTGCAGGAACAGGGCGCGCCAATTGAAATCCGCGGTCGCAACAAGGTTTCGGCTATCGGCACCCATGACGATCACGTCACGCTGGAAATCGACACGCCCGAAGGATCCTACAACCTCGAAGCAGAGTGGCTGATTGCCTGTGATGGTGCAGGCTCACCCACCCGGCAGATGCTCGGGCTCGATTTCGTGGGTCGGGTGTTTGAAGACAACTTCCTGATCGCAGACGTGATCATGGAGGCCGACTTCCCGACTGAGCGGTGGTTCTGGTTTGATCCGCCTTTCAACAAGGGTCAGTCCGCGCTTCTGCACAAGCAGCCCGACGGGGTTTGGCGGATCGACCTGCAACTGGGCTGGGATATCGACAAGGAACGCGAAAAACGGCCCGAAAACGTGATCCCGCGCATCCGGGAAATGCTGGGCGAAGACGTCAAGTTCGAACTGGAATGGGTGTCCATCTACACCTTCCAATGCCGCCGCATGGAGAAATTCCGGCACGGTCGGGTGATCTTTGCGGGCGACGCGGCGCATCAGGTGTCCCCGTTTGGGGCGCGCGGGGCGAATTCTGGCCTGCAGGATACCGATAACCTGTGCTGGAAGCTGAAACTGGTTCTGGATGGGCAGGCCGACGAGAGCCTGCTGGACACATACGACGTCGAACGGATCCACGGAGCAGACGAAAACATTCTGAACTCATCCCGCTCAACCGATTTCATCACACCGAAATCCGAGATGAGCCGGGTCCTGCGGGATGCGGTTCTGGATCTTTCGGAGCAGTATGAATTTGCCCGCCCTCTGGTGAACTCTGGTCGATTGTCACTGCCCTGTACTTACGAGGGGTCCCCATTGAACTCCGCGGATGCCCTGAATGGCCCAGAGCGCAGCGCACCGGGCAGCCCCTGCCCTGATGCACCGCTGGGTGATGGATATCTGCTGCCGCAATTGGCGGATCGGTTCACGTTGCTGACGATCAATGCCGACGCCCCCGACAGTTTTGAGGAAGCAGGCATTACGGTGCATCGCCTCGCGCTATCGACCCAGGACGACAAGACCCGCGCGCTGCGTGAGCGTTATCTGGGCGACAACGACAGCGCCGTCTACCTGATCCGGCCCGACCAGCATGTCGCTGCGCGCCGGCCCTCTTTTGATGACAGTCAATTCCGCGCAGCCCTGCGTCGCGCGATCGGAAAGGAGCATTCGGCATGAACCATCAAGACCAGCTGATACTGACACCGAATATCGACCGTGCAGATGACTTTTATGCAGATCTGCTCTCTGCCCATGAGGGGTTGAGCAAACCGGAAAGCGATGCGTTGAACGCCCGATTGGTGCTGGTGCTTGCTAATCACATTGGCGATCGGGACGTGCTGAAACAGGCCTTGGCTGCGGCCGCGTTCCACAAAGGGGAGTGAAAGCCATGAAAATCGAACAGATCCACCACGTAGCCTATCGCTGCAAGGACGCGAAAGAGACCGTCCAGTGGTACAACAAGATGCTGAACATGGATTTTGTCCTGGCCATTGCCGAAGATCATGTTCCATCTACCCATGAACCTGATCCCTACATGCACATCTTCATGGATGCGGGGAATGGGAACGTCCTGGCCTTTTTCGAACTGCCGACCAAGCCGGAGATGGACCGTGATCGCAACACCCCAATCTGGGTGCAGCACATCGCCTTCAAGGTGAAGGATCGCGCCACCCTGATTGAGTTCAAGGACCACCTGGAAGCCAATGGTGTTGAAGTTCTGGGTGTCACCGATCACTCGATCTTCCACTCCATTTACTTCTTCGATCCAAACGGTCACCGGGTCGAACTGGCCTGCCCCGATCCGGAGGAAGAAGCCCTGCTGCAGAAACTGGATGCCGTGAAATGGGAGATGCTGGAAGAATGGTCAAAGACCAAGAAAGCCCCCAAACACGCAGACTGGCTGCACGCCAAAGAACTGCAGAAAACCTGATCCCAGGTCTGTCAGGGGTCGCCGGATCGGACCGGCGACCTCGTTTCTATTAGATGGGGCTGTGGCCATGACTGACGTGACATTGTTCGACTACTGGCGCTCTTCGGCCAGCTACCGGATCCGGATCGCACTGAACCTGGCCGGGATCGACCATGATTGCGTGACCATTGATCTGGTAAAGGGCGAACACCGCAGTCCAGAGCATTTGGCGCGCAATCCGCAAGGATTTGTCCCGGTTTTGGAAATCGATGGTCTGCGGCTGACGCAGTCGCTTGCCATCCTCGACTATCTTGACCAGACCCGCGACTTGGGTCTGTTGCCAAGGGAGCCGGCAGCAAGGGCGCAGGCACAGGCTCTTGCGCATTCCATTGCTGTTGATCTCCACCCGGTATGCAATCTGCAGGTCGCCCGACATGCAACGCTGCTGGCAGACGGTGCAGGAGATATGCCAGGAGACTGGATGCGGCATTTCATCCGACCAGGGCTGCTGGCTTTTGACGCGTTGCTTGGCGCCTATCCGCCTGCGCCCTATTGCATCGGCCACAGCCCCAGTCTCGCAGATATCTGCCTGATGCCGCAGCTTTACAATGCCCGCCGTTGGGGTGTCGATTTCTCTGACATGCCTCGACTGCAGGCGGTTGAAGCAACCTGTGCAGAAAACATGGCCTTTGCACGCGCCCACCCGGATGCAGTACACCCGGCCAGCTGAACACCAAACGGAGCGCAAGATGGTCGGGCAATGGACAGAGTTCGCCGCAGCAATGGCGGTTTTTCTCGCGAGCCACTTCATCCCCCGTCTTGGCCATCTGCGCGAGGGGCTGATCGGGCTTTTGGGGCGACGGCTCTATTTCAGCGCCTACGGTATCCTCTCTATCATCCTGCTTGGCTGGGTGATCCACGCCGCGGCCCAAGCGCCCTATATTGAGGTCTGGGCGCCCGCGAACTGGCAGCGTTGGGTTCCCATGCTGACACTGCCCGCGGTATTTGTTCTGGCTGCAATCGGTATCGGCGTGGAAACACCCTTCACTTTAGGAGGAAGGCGCACCGCATCAGTTAGCCCTGCACCCGAAGGGCGCATTGAACTGAGCCGCCATCCCCTGCTTATAGCTCTGCTTATCTGGACGGCGGCGCATCTTGTGGCCAACGGGGCTTTGGCACATGTGATCATGTTCGGCGTGTTTGCGGGCCTGCCGTTGGTTGCAATTCCGGTTTTTGACGCCAGCGCTCGCAGAGAGCTCGGCCAAGGAGCTGCCGGGCTCTATTTTTCTGGCGCCCCTTTGTTTTCGCTGAAACCACTGATGCAAGGTCCATGGCGCGCCAAACACCTGCGCCCTACGTTGCGCCGCGCCGCGGTTGGCCTTGTGCTCTGGGTTGGCGTCCTGCACTTGCATGAGGCGGTTATTGGCGTCTCGCCTTTCCCGTTTTGACCGGGCTACCCTGGCAGGATTTGATGCGCCAAAAAGTCAGGATTTGATTTGGCGCAAAGTCGCCGCGGCCGGAATCATTCATATCTGCCCGCATGCAACAGATCGAACGCCTTCGCGCGCTGGGACTTTTTGACAGCCGCGTGCCCCGCTACACCTCCTATCCGACTGCACCGGTCTTCAGCGCTGCGACGGACAATGCGTTTCAAGCCCGCGCGCTTGCCTCGCTGGATCCGGCTGTGCCTGTCTCCGTCTATATCCACATTCCGTTCTGTGAGCGGCTTTGCTGGTTCTGTGCCTGCCGGACACAAGGCACGCAGACCCTCAATCCGGTCGAGAATTACATCGCGACAGTTGAACAGGAACTGGCCCTTCTGGCTGAAACCGTGCCTGCAGGTTTGCGCATGGGGCGGCTGCACTGGGGCGGCGGAACACCAACGATCCTGCCCCCTGCCCTGATCCACCGCCTCGCAAAGGCGGTCAAGGCGGCTATTCCTCCCGCTGATGAGTGGGAATTTTCGGTGGAAATCGATCCAACCCTTGTTGATCGCGACAAGATCGCGGCGCTGTCAGCGGAGGGGATGAACCGGGCCAGCATTGGCATTCAGGATTTCGACCCAGAAGTTCAAGCCGCCATCGGACGCACCCAACCCTACGAGGTGACGGCCGCCTGTGTTGCAGATCTGCGCGCCGCCGGCATCCGGTCTCTCAATACCGATCTGGTCTATGGCCTGCCCCATCAGGACGCCGCCCGCATTGCCGATACAGTGGACAAGGTGCTGAGCCTGCGGCCCGACCGTGTGGCGCTGTTTGGCTATGCGCATGTGCCCTGGGTGGCCAAGCGTCAGAAACTGATCGACGAAGCCGCTCTGCCAGGGGACGAAGAGCGTTTCACCCTGGCCGAAATCGCTGCCGATGGGTTTCGCTCGGCCGGGTTTGCTCCAATCGGGATTGACCATTTTGCACTGCCCGGAGACGGCTTGGAACAGGCGCTGCAGACCGGTCACCTGCGCCGCAATTTTCAGGGCTACACCGACGATCATTGCCCGACTTTGATTGGGGTCGGCGCCTCGTCGATCTCGCGGTTCGCCGATGGCTACGTGCAAAACGCCCCGGCAACCGCAGCCTATGTACAGCGGATCGAAGCAGGTGAATTCTCAGGAACCCGCGGTCATGAACTGACCCAGATGGACCGCTTGCGCGGCCGGGCTATCGAAATGCTGATGTGTGATTTCGTGCTGGACCGAAAGGAACTCGCCAGCCGGTTCGGTGCTCTTGCCGCACAACTCAACAGTGACATCGCCGAGGTCGCCGAGACTTATGGTGATCTGGTCACGCTGGACGAAGACAGCCTGTGCATTCTCCCTGCCGGGCGGCCGTTGACGCGGATCATTGCCAGCGTGTTTGATGCCCACAAACCTGACGGTGTTCGTTATAGCCAGGCCTCCTGACGCGCTCAGGGCCCAGCCAGACTGACAGGATGTGACGGCATCTGGCCGCTGCTGGAAGAGGAGCCAGCGGCGGCCATTTTGCATTTCAGACCCTAAACCAGTGATTTTCGCGCAGGTGACACGCCCCTGTTGCCTCCCAATCTTGCTGTCCTACCTCCCACCAGCAGGAGAGACAGAAACAAGAGCGATCCGCATAGATATGAGCGACCAGACACCTTCACAGGCCTCACCAGGCAATATCATCCTCATTCTGGGCGATCAGCTTTCGCCAGACCTGCCCTCTCTGAAACAGGGGAATCCTGAACGGGATCGTGTCTTGATGGCCGAAGTTGCGGATGAGGCCTGCTACGTCCCGCACCACAAGAAAAAGCTCGCCTTTGTCTTTGCCGCAATGCGCCATTTCGCAGACGAGCTACGCGAGAATGGCTGGTCCGTCACTTATGTGCGGTTGGATGACAGCGACAACAGCGGGAGCCTGCCAACGGAACTTGACCGGATGCTGAGCGAGACACCGGACTGTTCGGTTCTGATGACAGAACCCGCCGAGTACAGACTACGGACTGCGCTCACATCGTGGGCAGAGCAGCGCGAGATTGATCTGACCCTCCTGGAAGATAGCCGCTTCATCGCGACCCACGCCGAATTCCAGGAATGGGCAAAGGGCCGCAAGCAATTGCGGATGGAATATTTCTATCGCGAGATGCGGCGCAAGACCGGGTTGCTGATGCAGGGAGACGAACCCGAAGGCGGGCAGTGGAACTTTGACGCCGAGAACCGAAAGCCCGCGCAGGATGACATATTCATGCCAGGCCCTTTCGAGGTTGAACCCGACGCCATTACCAAAGAGGTCCTTGCCCTCGTTGCCGATCGCTTTTCTGAAAACTTCGGCACGCTGGAACCGTTTTGGTTTGCAACAACCCGGGCTGATGCGCTCCGGGCGCTGGATCACTTCGTTGACCGCGCTTTGGCCAGCTTTGGTGACTATCAGGACGCCATGTTGGAAGGACGCCCCTTTCTCTACCATTCCGTCCTTGCCCAATACATCAACGCGGGCCTTCTGAAGCCGTTGGAAGTCTGCAGGCGGGTGGAGCGTGCCTATTATGACGGCGACGCACCACTGAACGCGGTGGAGGGCTACATCCGGCAGATCATCGGCTGGCGCGAATACGTCCGCGGGATCTATTGGCTCAGAATGCCGGGCTATACGAAGCAGAACTTTCTTGATGCCTCGCGGGAGCTGCCGGATTTCTATTGGACCGGCGAGACGGACATGGCCTGCATGGCTGCAGCCATCGGCCAAACCCGAGACGAAGCCTATGCCCATCATATCCAGAGATTGATGGTGACCGGCAATTTCGCGATGCTGGCGGGTGTTGATCCGCATCAGGTCCACGAATGGTATCTGGCAGTATATGCAGACGCCTATGAATGGGTCGAAGCGCCGAATGTCATCGGCATGAGCCAGTTCGCCGACGGTGGCTTGCTGGGATCAAAGCCTTACGCAGCGAGCGGGAACTACATCAACAAGATGTCAAACCACTGCGCAACCTGTACCTATGACGTCAAGAAAAAGACGGGCCCAAAGGCCTGCCCCTTCAATTCGCTGTACTGGGATTTTCTCCACCGCAACAAGGAAAAGCTGCGGGGCAATCCACGTCTGGGGCAACCTTATAGCACTTGGGGCCGGATGTCGGACGACCGGCAACAAGAGTACCTGGACAGCGCCGCAACCTTCCTGAAGCGGCTCTAATCAAGGGATTTTCAACTGCTCCAACAGCTGGGGTATCTGTTTCTTCAAGGCAAAGAACCCCTTTGACGCATGCGGCCAGATCGCCGCGTCATAGGTCCGTTGAACGAAATGCAACGTAATCCCCTCGCGTGAAAGGGCCTGCCGCAGGTTGGCCAGACGATCTGCATTGGGCCCGACGGGTGCAAACGACGTCACGACATCTCGCACCCCCAGCGATTGCGCGCGCGAGACGATGTCATGTTCTGAACTGAGCGAGGGGCTCTGATCGTCAGCCCAGCGCAACGCAGCGTCGCTCAATGCAGCGTTCCGGAACGACTGTGCAACCCGTCCAGTCGCCAGAGGAGAGCCTCTTTCCGCCGCTCCCAGGACCAATATGTCAGCAGGCGGAGACGACAGAGAGGCCGCAAATTCCAGATCATCCTCTGTCAACAAAAGGAGAAAGGGCGAAGCAGGCAGCGGATCGCCCACTGACAACCCGGTCAAGCGAGGGTGTTCGCATCCCTCTTCCAATGCCGGGGCCTCCTCGCTCAATTGTCCTGCTGGATTGAAACGACCATCCGTAAACTTCGCAATGTTGTCCGCCCGCGCGAGATAGGTTTTGCCCTTGGTGTGCAGCCCGCCCACCCAGCGCCAGCTAAGCGTGTTTGACGCAGGATCACCGTCCATCAAGTGGCGCAGAAAGAAATCCGCCCCGAGCTGCCAAGGCAGACGCAGGGTGAAAATCCAAATGGAGGCAAACCACATTCGCGCATGATTGTGCAGGTATCCCGTCTCAACCAGCTCGCGCGCCCAGTGGTCAAAACAGTCGATACCGGTTCGCCCCTCAACTGCATCCCGGTAGTCGGCAGAGCTGCCATGATGGTCAATCAGGTCCGGCAATGCCTCATGATAGGTGCTCCACACTGTGGGGTGGTGCTGTAGCCATCCCTTGAAGTAGCCACGCCAGAAAACCTCCTGGACGAATTTTTCGCTGTTCTGCAGCGGCCATGAAGACAGCACCTGCTGCAGGATCTCCTGCTCGGTGATCAACCTGTGCCGAACCCAGGGCGACAGGCAAGAAACGGCCGAGGCGTGACGGCCATCATAGTTGCGCAGACGCGCGTAGGTCTGCGCTGCGTGGGGCAGAAAATCCTGAAGGCGCTGCAGACCAGCCCCGCGTGTCGGCTGCCACGTAAAGGCGTTTTGGTGCTCTCCATCCATCACGAGGCCCTCCGGCAGCGTTGCGAGCAGTAGCGTACGTCATTCCAGACCTTTTCCCATTTCTTGCGCCAGCTGAACGGCCGACCACAGGTCGCGCAGATCTTCTGCGGCAGATCAGACTTTCGTTTCATCTTCATCTTAGACCTCCTGCCCAAGCGGTTTCAGTTCAGGAACGCATCAATGCGATCGGTGATCTTGGAGGACATGGGCGCGACGCGGGATCCAAAGGTGGCTGCCACCTCTCCGTTTGGATCGATCAGGACCTTGTTGAAATTCCAGCGCGGCACAAACCCTGTTTCGGCCTTCAGCGACGCATAAAACGGGTGCGCGCCTGCGCCTCGCACCTTGGTGATCGAGGTCATTGGATGATCCAGACCAAACTGGACCTCACAAAACGCCTTCACCTCTGCCTCTGTCGCGAGCTCTTGGTTGAAGTCATCCGCGGGGACAGACACCACCACCAACCCCTGGTCTCGGTAGCGATCATAAAGCGCCTGCAGATCCGCGTATTGCCGCGTGAAGGCACATTGCGATGCAGTGTTCACAACAAGGATGGGCCGCCCTGCCCAATCATCCAGCCGCAATTCACCGCCGTCGATTGAAAGAAATGGCGCCGACAGATCGACGGCCTGTACCGGGGTGCCAAAGACGGCAAACAACACTGCATAGATGAACTGACGCATATGACCTCGCACGTTTTATTTTGGTACGCACGCAGGCCGGGAACAGATCAATGACGCCGATGGGTAAAGAAAAGGCCGGGGAAAACCCCGGCCAGTAAGAGTGTACGAAAATCGGTAAATTGGCTGGTCACACCTCGACTTCGACCTTGCCGATCGGATGAGAGCAGCAGGCGAGGATATAGCCGTCCGCGACGTCGTCATCCGAAATCCCGCCATTGTGGACCATGTGCACCTCGCCCGAGGTTTTGCGCACTTTACACGTGCCGCAGACACCAAAGGTACAGCCCGACGGGATATTAAGCCCTGCCGCCTTGGCCGCCGCCAGAACGGTGTCCGTCTCAGCGCATTTGTGGCTGATGCCGGATTGGGCAAAATGGATTTCAGAGGTGCTGTCTTCTTCAAGAACGACATCATCCAACTCGGGCAGATCGCTCTCGCTTTCGACTGGAGCGTGAAAGCTCTCCTGGTGATAGCGATCCATATCAAAGCCAAGCCCGGCCAATGCCTCGCGGACCGCCTGCATGAACGGCTCCGGTCCACAACAATAGACCTCACGCTCCAAATAATCCGGCGCCATCAGACCCAGCATCAGCTGGTTAAACATGCCCTGGTAACCTGTCCACGGGCGGTAGGGGTCCGGTTCTTCGACAACAAACTTCAGGTCAAGCCCCGGCGTGCGGCTGGCCATATTTTCCAGTCTCTGCCGAAACAGGATTTCGGACGGGCGTTTTGCGCAGTTGATAAAGACGACATCGAGGGCCTGCCCCTCATCCCACATGCAGGTGGTCATCGACATCATCGGCGTTATGCCGGACCCCGCAGAGATGAAGAGGTATTTGTTCGCCGTGCTGTCAGCATTGGTGAACAATCCCGCCGGCCCAAAGGCCCGCAGCCGCGAGCCCGGCTTTAGGTTATCAAGCATCCAGCGGGTGCCGATGCTGTCAGCCTGCGCTTTGGCCGTGATGGTGATCGAACGCGGCCGCGACGGCGATGAGGAGATCGTATAGGTCCGATGCACCGTCCCGCTTTCCGCCGGGATTTCTAGCGTCAGGAACTGCCCCGGTTTGTAATCGAACAACGCGCCAGACGGGGCACAGAATGTGAACGACGCCGTATTTGGCATTTCCGGAACGATAGAGACACATTCCAGCATCTCACTGTCCTGCCAGACCGCAGCCCGAGCCGGTTGGGAAATTGCGTTCATGGGTTCACTCCGCCGCCATAGGTGTCTGGCCAACAGAGGCCCCGAGGGTGTCGCAGTACCAGTCCACGAATTGGATCACTCCGCTCTCCTGCGTGGGAGAGTACGGCCCCGGCTGATAAGCGGGCGAATTGATACCATGCTGATTGTCTTCCACGACTCGGCGGTCCTCGTCATTGGTGGCGACCCAAACCTCGGTGAGGCGCTTGAGATCGTAGTCCACGCCTTCAACGGCATCCTTGTTCACAAGCCATTTGGTGGTGACTTCGGTTTCCGTTGGGCTGATCGGTGTCACCCGGAACACAATGGAGTGGTCAGCAAGGAAATGGTTCCAGGTGGTCGGATAGTGGAACTTCAGCAGCGTACCGGCATCCGCAAACGGGGCCCGGCCCAGCCAACGCGACACTGCGGACTTGCCATCAAGGGTATAGCTTTCGGCCCCTTCGTTCAGCGGCATCCGCGCCAGACGATATTGACCATCTCCATGCAGATAGAAGGCCGAAGGAAGACCAGCGGCTTCACAACGATCGAAGTGCGCTTGCAGTTTTGCCGGTGTTTCGCCCCCCTCGATGCCTGTGACAGACGGGTCATCCGGGAAGGTACGGCAGAGGGAGGGGTGGTTGCCGCCACAGTGATAGCACTCGCGGTTGTTTTCCCACACGAGCTTCCAGTTGCCGTTTTCAATGATGGAGCTTTCAAACGCGACCTTGGCATTTGCCAGATCATGCGGCTCCAGGTAGGGGCGCGCGATATTGGCAAAGGTGTCAAAGTCCGGAGCCTCATCTGCAAGGCAGATGTAAACCAAGCCCGCGAGCTCGCGACAATGCACCGTTTTCAGCCCATGATCCGCCGGGACAAAATCCGGCCCCATGTCACGCGCCCACAAAAGCGAGCCATCAAGTTCATAGGTCCACTGGTGGTAGGGGCAAACGAGTTTGGGAGAGTTACCCTTGGCCGCCGTGCACAAGACCGATCCGCGATGGCGGCAGGTGTTGTGGAAGGCTCGGATCACATTGTCTGCCCCACGCACAATCACCACGCCGTATGCGCCAACCTTGTGAGTGACATAGCTGCCGGGCTTTTCCAGTTCGCAGGCGGGAATGGCAAACAGCCACTGGCGATAATGGATCGCCTCAAGATCAGCAGCAAAAACTGCCGGATCGCTATAGAACGCCTGCTCCAAGGCATGACCGGGGCGACGGCGGGCCAACAATTCCCGGATAAATTCACTCATTCTGGCTCTCCTGCCGCACAGGCGGCGATGCTGGAGCGGGCACAGGGCATGGGGCAACCATCGGGTGCCGCCAGAGAGAGGAGCCACACCCGTTCGATCGCCCACACCGCCACCCGCGGTTTGACGTAGTGCAGGGCTGGTTTCCGGACTTCGAAGGGGCATGGCCAAGCTGCGACGCCTTCCCGGGAACCTCTTTTCCCAGTGGCCTGAATTTGTCGCAGTGCGTCCTTCGCTACCGTTGCGGGGGCAGTGCCGGGCTTTGACCGGCTTCCCAATTATCCGAACCTGCAACCACAGATCCGGCACCTTGCGCCGCCAGCATTAGAAGATTCCCCAAGCGGTGAATTTCAGTTTGCGACACCTGCAGCGCTGGAAAAGACCTCTTAAAAATAGGGATTGGCAGGCCATTTCGCGAATTCACCAATAGGTGTCGCTATTCGTCAACGCTCTGTTTTTTGTATGCTTTGGTGTGCTGGAAACGCTCTGGCAAACTGTCAAGTGAGCAAATCCAGCCGCTTTTCCCACCAAGGTTTGTTTGCCCGTGCCACACCCGGCGCGGTAGCCTCTGACAGCATTTCATATGACGTATTGAGTTGAGGAAGTTTCCGATGTTTCACACCTCGCGCGCCCACCAGTTGGCTCTCGCATTCCCATTGATCATTATGGCAACCAGCAGCAACGCTGGCGACTTTTGCGAAAGGGACCGCAGCACATTGTTCACCTGCACCTTCAAGGGCGCTCAAAAGAGTGTTGAGGTCTGCGATGCTACCTGGCTCGCCGGAGATATGGCGACCTACGGTTTCCTTGGCGCCACCGGGACTGTCGAAAAGGAAATCGTCACCGACAAGGCGTCGCTGAGCTATATGCCGTGGAACGGCATTGGCAACTACATCAGTGAATCCGTCACCTTTTTCACAGATGACGGATACGGGTACGAAGTGTTCTGGACAGCCGAACGTGGCGAGGGTTCGACGGAAGATGGCGGCATCAACGTCCTGAAGGACGGCGCGGTCATCGCATCCCTGCAATGTGATACAGGCAGTGTCCGCCAGGATCTTGCCGCCCTGATCGACATGATCGACACCGCGCAACTTTCCCCTTGAGGGATCAACCGTCTCAGTCGCGCGCGCACTCCCGGATTTATGATAACTTTATCCTATCAAAACTTTTAGAAGACAGAATTGGGATTTATGCAATCCCGGTGCTACTTCAGTGTCATTACCAGGCGTCACCGTCCCCGCACGGGCCGCGCGCAAAGAACACACTAAAGTGGGAGATGATTTCATGGACGGAAACAAGATCGGAGCCTCTGGCGGTTGCCCCGTGATGCACGGCAGCGCAACAGATGCCTCTAACACACCCACCAAATGGTGGCCCAACGCGCTGAATATCGACATTCTCCATCAACACGGCGCCCGCACCAATCCGATGGACGCGGACTATAACCACCGCGAGGCCGTGAAGGCATTGGATTTTGACGCAGTGAAGGCTGATGTCAAAGCCCTGATGACAGAGAGCCAGGACTGGTGGCCCGCAGATTGGGGGCACTACGGTGGCCTGATGATCCGCCTTGCCTGGCATTCGGCCGGGTCCTACCGCATGCAAGACGGCCGTGGCGGCGCCGGATCCGGCAATATCCGCTTTGCGCCTCTGAACTCCTGGCCAGACAACGCCAGCCTCGACAAGGCCCGTCGCCTGCTTTGGCCGGTCAAAAAGAAATACGGCAACGCGCTGTCCTGGGCCGATCTGATCATCCTTGCGGGCAACATGGCCTATGAATCGATGGGCCTGAAGACATTTGGCTTTGGCTTTGGTCGTGAAGACATCTGGGGCCCGGAAAAAGATGTCTATTGGGGATCTGAAGGCGAATGGCTTGCCCCCTCCGAGAACCGTTATGGTGATCTCGAAGACGCATCCACTCTCGAAAATCCGCTTTCGGCGGTTCACATGGGCCTGATCTATGTGAACCCAGAAGGCGTGAACGGTCAGCCCGATCCCGCACGAACCGCGCAGCATGTACGCGAAACCTTTGCCCGTATGGCCATGAACGACGAGGAAACCGCGGCCTTGACCTGCGGTGGCCATACGGTCGGAAAGGCCCATGGCGGGGGCGGTGCTCATGATGAAATCGGCGTAGAGCCGGAAAGCGCCGGGATCGAGGCACAAGGGTTTGGCTGGGCCAATCCCGGTCACGCTGGCAAGGCCAGCAACGCCTTCACCTCTGGCATCGAAGGCGCCTGGACAGCGAACCCAACCCAATGGGACATGGGTTACTTTGACTATCTGTTCAATTACGAGTGGGAGCTGACCAAATCCCCGGCAGGCGCCAACCAGTGGAAGCCCGTGAACATGCCGGAAGAGGCGAAACCCGTCGATGCCTCTGATCCGTCGGTTCGTCGCGAACCCATGATGACGGACGCCGACATGGCGATGAAGGTTGATCCAATCTACAATGAAATCTGCCAGAAGTTCATGGCGGACCCCGAGTATTTCGCCGACACCTTTGCCCGCGCATGGTTCAAGCTGACCCACCGCGACATGGGGCCGAAAGCGAATTACCTGGGGCCCGATGTTCCGGCTGAGGACTTGATCTGGCAGGATCCGATCCCGGCAGGCAGCACCAGCTACGACGTCGAGGCAGTGAAAGCCAAGATCGCGGCAACGGGTCTGAGCAATGCAGAGATGATCGCCACCGCCTGGGACAGTGCCCGTACCTTCCGTGGGTCGGACAAACGCGGCGGCGCGAATGGCGCCCGCATTCGTCTGGCACCGCAACGCGACTGGGACGCAAACGAACCAGAGCGGCTGAACAACGTGCTGGCAGCGCTGGAGCCCATCGCAGCAGAGACCGGCGCATCCATTGCGGACGTGATCGTTATTGCCGGAAACCTGGGTGTAGAATCCACCGCAAAGGCGGCAGGGTTTGACATCTCCGTTCCATTCAGCGCAGGGCGCGGCGACGCAACCGCGGAACAGACCGACGCAGAGAGCTTTGACGTGCTGGAGCCGCTGGCCGATGGGTTCCGGAACTATCAGAAGACCGAATATGCCGTGAAACCCGAAGATATGATGCTGGATCGCGCCCAGCTTCTTGGTTTGACCGCCCAGGAAATGGCGGTCCTTCTGGGAGGTTTGCGTGTCGTCGGTGCCAATCATGGCGGCAACTCGCACGGTGTGTTCACCGATCGCGTGGGACAGCTGACCAATGACTTCTTCGTCAACCTGACGGATATGGCAAATTCTTGGCACCCGGTCGAAGGCGGCACTTATGAGATCCGCGATCGCGCGAGCGGAGCCGTGAAGTGGACAGCAACAAGCGCCGATCTGGTGTTTGGCTCCAACTCCATCCTGCGCGCCTACGCAGAGGTCTACGCACAGGATGACAACCAAGAGAAGTTCGCGCGCGACTTCGCCGCCGCATGGGCAAAGGTCATGAACAACGACCGCTTTGACCTGCAGGCGTGACAGGCGCGAAATAAGAAACCAGATCAAGGGCGCCGAACTGGCGCCCTTTTTCATGTTGGCCCCGTTCGACTGTCGCGCTTTCCGATCGCCTTGCTGCCAAGATCCTGCGTCAATCTGCACAGTGACATCAGGGCCAATGCCGCCGCGCGAATTGCCGCAAGACCCTTAACCCGGCGGCGGCCCGGCATAGATCCTCACCAAACAGATCCTGTTTTCGCCAGGCTGCAAGTCGGCAGAGCGAAGACGCTGACGCAAGGTGTTACACATGGAAGCACTCGACACATTGATCCTGAGCCGTATCCAGTTTGCGGCCAATATCTCGTTCCACATCCTGTTCCCGACGATCACCATCGCACTGGGCTGGGTGCTGTTGTTCTTTCGCATCCGCTTCACTCAGACGGGAGATGACAAATGGATGGCGGCCTATCGGTTCTGGGTAAAGATCTTTGCCCTCAGCTTTGCGATGGGGGTGGTTTCCGGGATCACCATGTCGTTCCAGTTCGGCACAAACTGGCCTGGTTTCATGGAAACCGTCGGCAATATTGCAGGGCCTCTTCTGGCCTATGAGGTGCTGACAGCGTTCTTTCTGGAGGCCGTTTTTGTCGGCATCATGCTGTTTGGCTTTTCGCGGGTCCCACGCTGGCTGCACACGCTGGCAACGGGGTTGGTTGCCTTTGGCACGACCGTTTCGGCCTTTTGGATCATCGTTCTGAATTCCTGGATGCATACCCCTCAGGGATTTGAAATGATTGACGGCGTTGCCCATGCCACAAGCTGGTGGGAGATCATCTTTAATCCCTCCATGCCCTATCGCTTTGCCCATATGCTGATGGCCAGCTTCCTGACCGTTGGCTTCCTGATCGCAGGGGTATCTGCATTCCGATGGGTTCTGGGGGATCGCTCTCGCGAGGTGCGCAGCATGCTCAAGACGGGGGTGCTGATTGGAGCAGTCCTGATCCCGCTGCAGATCCTCGCTGGCGACAAACACGGGCTGAACACGCTGGAATACCAACCCGCCAAGGTCGCGGCGATGGAAGGCAACTGGGACACCCAGCCCAATGTCCCGCTGCTGCTGTTTGCTCTGCCGAACGAAGAAACACGCGAGAACCGTTTCGAGATCGGCATTCCAAATGTCGCCTCGCTTATCCTCACCCATTCCTTTGACGGAGAGGTGCCCGGCCTCAACGACTTTGTTGCAGAGGATGGAACCGCCCTGCACCCACCTGTGCTGCCAGTGTTCTGGTCGTTCAGGGTTATGGTTGGCACCGGTGTTGCCATGCTTCTTTTGTCGTGGAGCGCGGTCTGGTTCATGTGGCGTCGTCGCAACCGGCACCAAGGTCGCAGCAATGCTCACAGGCTCGCTGTTGAAGGCCTGCCAAAGGTGCTGGTGTGGGCGATGGTCCCGATGGCGTTTTCTGGTTGGGTCGCCACCCTTGCGGGGTGGTACACCACCGAAATCGGGCGACAGCCCTGGCTGGTGCAGGGAGTCATGACCACTGAAATGGCCGTGGCCGATGTGCCCTCTCCGATGGTTTTGGGCACGTTGCTGACATACCTGGCGGTCTACGCTGCACTGTTGTCGGCCTATATCGGCGTCATCATCTACATGGCCCGCAAAGCCGCCGCCGGCGAGCCGCAAACACCAAACACACCATTTGCCAATGACAACGTCATGACGGCTGCGGAGTAACCACAAATGCCTGACTTCTCAAACCCGGCAGACTGGCTGCCATGGGCGTTTGCCTCTCTCATGGGGCTGTCCATCCTGATCTACGTCGTTCTTGACGGATTCGACCTTGGGGTTGGTCTGCTCTTTCCGATGGCAGACCGAATTGAACAGGACCGCATGATTGGTTCGATCGGCCCGTTCTGGGACGCCAACGAAACTTGGCTGGTGCTGGCGGTGGGGCTCTTGCTCGTTGCCTTTCCCACTGCGCACGGCGTCATTTTGTCGACACTTTACCTGCCAGTGTTTGTCATGCTGATCGGCCTCATACTGCGCGGGGTTGCTTTTGAGTTCCGCGCAAAGGCGCGAGATCATCACAAGGCGTTGTGGAACCGGCTGTTTTTTGTTGGCTCATTGATGACCGCCCTCTCGCAGGGCTTCATGCTGGGGCTCTACATCATGGGTCTGGAAAAAACCTTGGCGACCTATGCCTTTGCCTGTCTGACAGCAGTTTCTCTTGCTGTTGGCTACAGCTTCATCGGCTCCACCTGGCTGATCCACAAAACAGAAGGCGCGCTGCAATTGAAGGCGGTGACATGGGCACGACGCAGCCTCTGGGGCGCTGTGATCGGGGTTTTTGCCGTCTCCGCGGCGACGCCGCTGGTCAGTGACCGGATCTTTGGCAAGTGGTTTGCCTTTCCCGAAATCCTCTGGCTCGCCCCTCTGCCGCTCTTGTCCGTGTCGGTTCTGGTCCTTCTGTGGCGCCTGCTGCAGCGGATGCCGATGCAGGATGACCGCCAGAACTGGCTGCCGTTTCTGATGTCCACCGCATTGTTCGTCATGGCCTACCTGGGGCTGGCCTACAGCTTTTATCCCTATGTCGTACCAGAGAAGCTGACGATCTATGCCGCAGCGGCGGCACCGGAAAGCCTATGGATCATTCTGGTTGGCGCATTGTGCGTGGTGCCAGTGATCATCGCCTATTCCGTGATGGCCTATTTCATCTTCCGCGGCAAAGCGACGGACCTAAGGTACGAATGAAACACCGACGGCTGCGGAAAATATGCACGTGAAATGCTTCTTTTTTGGTCATTTTCCCATGCCCCTAAGTAATCCTTAGCCATTTTGCGCGATCGTCCCGAAAACCAGTAACCAGGGACAAATGCAAAATGCCAAACTTTCTGTTCAGATTGCCAGCCAGGATCTATGCGATGTCAGGGCTGGCAGTTGTTCTAGCCGTTGCACTGACGTTCATGCTGCTGTCTCAGTCGGTGCAGAACGCCTATGATACGCGCGAGAAAAAGCTGCAGGAATTTGTCGAACTCGCCACGGGCCAGCTGTCTGTACTGCAGGCGCAGGTCGAACAGGGTTCGCTCACTCTTGATGAGGCCAAAACCCTTGGCCGTGAGCGGCTCAACACCATGCGCTACGGCACGGCAGGCTATTACTTTGCCATGGACCTCGATTATATCATGCAGGTTCTGCCGACAAAGCCTGAACTGATCGGCGCCTACCGTCGTGATATCGAGGATGTGAACGGCTTCCGTCTTTATGAGGAAATGGGAAACATCGCGCGCACAACAGGCGACGGTTCCTTGATGTATCATTTCCACAAGCCCGGCACCGATGAGATCGAAGCAAAGATGAGCTATGTCGATCTGTTTGAACCTTGGGGCTGGATCGTCGGAACCGGCGCCTATGTCTCTGACATTGAGGCAGATCTTGCGTCCATGCGGATGCAGGCCCTCGTCATTCTGGCAGTCAGCCTTGGCGTTCTTTTGCTTGCTGCCACAGCAATCACCCGCGGTATCACAGGGCCGGTGAACCGGCTCAAGGCCCGGATGGCGGAACTTGCTGATGGCGATACCGATGGCGATATTCCAGCTACTGACAGCAAGAGCGAGATCGGGGATATGGCCCGCAAGGTTGAGATCTTCCGCGAGTCGTTGATCCGCCAGCAGATGCTGGAGCGCGAACAGCAAACCCGCGAGGCAGAGCAGCTGGAAGTGGTCGAAACACTCAGCAAGCACCTTTCGATGCTTTCACAGGGCGACCTCAGCACGCAGATCACCCGTACCTTCCCCGACGGCTACGAAGGATTGCGAAAGGACTTCAACACATCCGTTGAGAACCTCAATGCGACGGTTTCTCAGGTCGTCTCGTCCGCCGCAAGCATCCGAAACGGCGCGTCGGAGATCAACCAATCCTCCAGCGATCTGTCCAGCCGGACCGAAAGCCAGGCAGCCACCCTTGAAGAAACCGCCGCCGCGCTGGAAGAACTCACTGCAAGCGTGAAATCCGCCGCTGATGGTGCGCGCAGCGCCGAACAGGTGACCCGCGAAGCCCGCGACGAGGCAGAACAAAGCGGCGAGGTCGTTCAAAGTGCCGTAACCGCCATGACCGAAATCGAGAGTTCTTCTGAGAAGATCTCTCAGATCATCGGTGTGATCGACGATATCGCGTTCCAAACCAACCTTTTGGCCCTGAACGCAGGCGTCGAGGCCGCCCGCGCAGGCGAAGCTGGTCGTGGTTTTGCGGTTGTGGCGAGCGAAGTTCGCGGTCTGGCACAACGCTCCTCTGACGCGGCGCTTGAGATCAAGACATTGATCGAAGACAGCTCAAGGCAGGTTGAAAGCGGCGTGCATCTGGTCGGACGTGCCGGAGATGCGCTGACCTCCATCGTTGGGCGGGTCAACCATATCTCCAAGCTGGTCACCGACATCGCAGAAAGCGCCGCGGAGCAATCGACTGGTCTTGGTGAAATCAACACTGGCGTGGTGCAGCTTGATCAGGTGACGCAACAGAACGCGGCAATGGTCGAACAGTCAAATGCCGCGGCTCAACTGCTTGACAACGATGCAGCCAAACTCGCCCAACTGGTGGAACATTTCTCCATCAAGGGCGGGAACGTCACGCCTATGCGCCAACGCGCAGCTGCACCGCCGCCAGCCGCAAACCCCACACCGACAAGCCATGGCGATGACTGGGATGTTCCGACCCCAACCAAGGCTGCAGTCAACACTAGTGCAGCAGGACTTTGGGAAGATTTCTGACCAGAACAGGGCCCGGTCTCATAAGATCGGGCCTGATCCGTTCCTCGCCTGCTCAACGCGGCATCTTACACGGGCAACGGGGCTGTCGGGCCAGAATGCTCCAGGTCCCAGATTGCGCCCCACTCACCGTCGACCCGGCGTAGCGTCAGGGTGTTGCGCTCTGCCACGTAACGCCTTCTCTGACCCGGCAGGCGCTGCATCCGGATCGGTGCACCGCTCAGCGGGCTGTCCCCCAAGACGGCAAGCCAGCCCAGAACCCGCGCCCAGGCATTCGGGGGCGCGCGATGTGCAACACCCGAAGCGATCAGCTGATGCAGGACACGCCCCTGCCCCAAGGGCATGGTGCCGCGTGTCGCCAGATGGATCTCTCCCGACACGATGGTGATATCGGTTTGACCCAGCTCTGAGATACTGCGCAGCAATTCCAGCATCCGACGCCATTCGCTCCGGTGCGCTCTGCTTTGCCATTGATCCCGGAGATCATCCTCGTATTTCTGCATCTGCGGAATTGCCACCATCACGGCCTCCAGAATGGACAGCCGAGGTCCCAACAAGGGCACCGACGACACCACGATCAGCCGTCGCGTTGGCGTGGCATTCAGCAGGTCGTCCATCATCTCCCAGCCAATGCGTCCCATAACCTGCCTGCGTGTTCGCTCAGAGCGCAGATCAGGCGCCACGATCCTCAGATCCGGCAGGTCAATCCTCCAGCTCAGGCTCAACCCTTCCGGATCATGAAACCGCCCCGGCAGATCCCCGTCCACACAGGCATGTTGAAACAAAAGAGCGGTCTCACGCGCCACGTCAAAAAGGGTCTGGCCGATCGGAGAATAGGTCCTTGATCTGCGCAGCGATCCCCACCCGTCACAAATGTCGTGATCGTCCCATTGGCACAGGGATGGCACCGTCGCGGCAAGCGCCAGCATGTCAGGACAGCCCAGAAAGAACGAGACATAGCGCTCAAAGAACCCCCGTCTCAAATGCGCTCTCAGATCCTCAAGGCCCTCGCGGGAGGGATCCTTGGGCAGGTGGTCTGGCCAGTCCTCGCTCAGCGGGTGGCCCTGTGTGACCTCATCCGCATAGATCTGGTCTCCCCCATGCAGCAAGAGATGAAACGGGCGTACCTTATGCTCTCGCAACAGGCGGGCCCACATGACATTTCGCTCTTCCGGATCACGGTCCAGATCTCCGTGTTCCTCTCCATTGCAGGACGCGAATGCGATATTCAGATTGCCACCAAACGCTCCGGCCAGCTCATATGTCGTTCCCAGTGCACTGTAGCGGATCGTGCTTCTGGCCTCCCCCCGAAACCGCGCCCGCATCACCCGCCAGCCCGCTTCGCAAGCGAGTTCCCGAAAGGGATGCACCGCCCCATCATCGCAAATCAAAGGTGCAAGATCACCATCGTCGCGCGTCAAAACAAGAGCGCTGAGCCAGACCTGACCGTCGCGAATGTCGTCAAGAAATAGCACTGGACCCAAAACACCAACGCCCACTGACCCGCCGTTCAAATCACCCAAGCTGCCACTATCTCCCCCTGCCCGCTGCACATGCCCCCCGATCTGCCAGAACCCGGCGATTGCCCACCGCTGTGATCAGACATAGGGGCAAAAACAAAAAATGCAGCAAACCAATCGGCGCTGCATCACATTTTTTCACTCTAGGAAAAGTGGTGCCCGGGGGCGGAATCGAACCACCGACACGAGGATTTTCAATCCACTGCTCTACCCCTGAGCTACCCGGGCACGGGAAGGCTGTTTGCCTTGGGTGAGGGCCTTCTATGACGTGGGGGTGGCGGTGTCCAGAGGCTTTTTCAAAGAAATTCGCTAATGTTTGGTTTCTTGCGCTTTTTCTGCTTCTTCCAGAGCGATTTCAATGTCTTCGGGGTCGGTTCTGGGGGTGGCATAAGCGCCATTCAGCCATTTTGCGAGATCAACATCAGCGCAGCGGCGGGAACAGAAGGGGCGGTACTCCCTTCTGGTTTCTTCTCCACAGATCGGGCAGCTCATGACAGCACCTCAGACAAGGGAACCCGGCCCCGCTTGCGCTGCAATTCAAAGTGGCCAAGGTTGGTCCAGCCAACCAGCGTGGTCTCTTCGCTGTCGGTGCGGAAACTGGCGCGCAGTGCGGATTCGAAGGCGCGGCGATCCTTTTTCGGCATCGGAGCAAGATCGATCACGATCTGGCCCCCCAGCCCCCGCAGCCGCAGCGCACGGGCCAGCCCCTTGGCGCAGGCCATGTTTGCCTTTGTGCCCGCAGCGAGGGAAGTATCCGAACCGGTGTTAACGTCGACAGCCACCAGGGCACGGGTCGGTTCGATAAACAGGAACGCCCCGCCGCTCAGCGGCTCGCGAATCGTCTTCACCTGATCAAGCGTCTCCAGAACACCGTGGTGTTCAAAGCCGCCGGGTTCCCGTTCCACATCTGCAGGATCGGTCCAATCGCGCCACGCCAGCAGATGCGGAGTATCGCCTTCTGCCAGGACTTCGGGGCCTGAACCTTCGTCGTGCAGCACCTGATCCGCAAGCGCGAGCATCGCGAGAATGTCTTCCTCGATATCTTCTGCGTCGGCACCGTCACAGGCTGAACGCAGGATGAGCCCGTAGCTGCTGTCGCCCATTGTGCCGTGGGCGATTTCCAGGAGCCGATCACGTTCGTCTTCGTCGCGGATCGAGCGGGAAATATTGAGCCCCGGCGCCTCTGGTGTGACAATCGCATAGCGACTTTTGAAGAGGAGCTTTTGCGTCACAGGCAGCGCCTTGCCCGTATCGGCGTAGCCTGTCAGCTGGACCAGCAGCTCCTGACCGGGCGCCAGGCCCTTGACCTGACGCAGAAAGGCAGGGCCATCCGGTGTGGTGAGAAACATGCCCCCCTGCCCCTTTACCGGACGATCCGCCTTGGCGCGATAGATCGTGCCCGGAGTTGGCGCATCGCTGTCGATCAGAAAATCCTCAAGAACCCCATCAACAACGAGTGCGGCGGCTTCCCGGCCTTCAATATGGTCGAGAATGATCGTACGGCCTTTCATGCGGCAGTCTCCTTGTTCTGTGTCCAGCCTGCTGCGCGCAGCAATGTGGCGGTTTCGGCCAGCGGCAGGCCAACAATTCCGGTGAAAGATCCGTTGATCCACGGAATCAGTGCCCCGGCAGGCCCCTGAATGGCATAGGCCCCTGCCTTGCCCTGCCAATCGCCAGTCGCGAGATAGGCATTGAGTTCTTCATCTGACAGCCGCTTCATTTTGACAGCGCTGACAACGTCACGGGTCCAGAGGCGATCACCGCGCCGCACCGCAACAGACGTAATCACCTGATGACGGCGCCCAGACAGGGCGAGCAGAAACTCTGCCGCCTCACCAGCGTCCGCGGGTTTACCCATGATGCGGCGCCCCAGGGCGACGGTGGTATCCGCGCAAAGCACCAGGTCATCCGGCTCTGCGGCGATTGCTTCGGCCTTTTCCCGCGCAATCCGGGCACAGTACAGGCGCGGCTGCTCACCCTTCTTTGGGGTTTCGTCGATGTCCGGTGGACACACCGCATCCGGGGCAATTCCCAGCTGAGCCAGCAATTCCAGCCGACGGGGGCTGCCAGATCCCAGAATGAATGCCATTTCCGTCCCTCTCGGTCATATGGTGTTTTCTGCAAGCGTCTCAGGCACAGCGCAGGTCTGGCCTGTCTTACTGGCTCTTCCGGATCTGGGGAAGCCCAACACCACCAGAGGCAACAGATGCGCAAAACAAAAGCCCGGCGGGATGGCCGGGCTTTGATCGTATGATGGATCTCTTTGCTTACTTGAAGCGGTAGTTGATCCGTCCCTTGGTCAGATCGTAGGGTGTCATCTCGACCTGAACCTTGTCGCCAGCCAGAACGCGGATGCGGTTTTTGCGCATCTTGCCTGCCGTGTGTGCGATGATCTCATGGCCGTTTTCCAGCTCGACCCGAAACGTCGCATTGGGCAGGAGTTCCTTCACGACACCGGGAAATTCGAGCGTATCTTCCTTGGCCATGTTATCTCCATAATGATGGTTTCCCGCGAGTCTGCGGGACGTGGGCTTAAATGAGCGCTTTTTCCCTGATTTTCAAGGGCGCAATCACCGCATGGGACATATTGTGACGGTTTTCCCCGGTTCGGGGCGTTCTTGCCAATGGGTCCGGTTGCGAACGATGCCATCCCGACGCACATGGGCAATGGCCTCAAGGTCCACATCAGCATAGGTCCAGCCCGGTTCGTTCAGCTGTCCTTCAGCCAGCACACCAGTCGCCGGAAAGCCCGTATCCGGAGGCCCAAAGATGCCCCCCATGCCAGTATTCTGGTCAACTGCCTCTGACCATTCCGCTGGGCCAACGATAGAGGACATGACGGAAACGCACTGGTTTTCAAGCGCGCGCGCCATGGCTCCGATGCGCACCCGCCAATATCCAGCAAGCGCCTCCGTGCAGGAGGGGACAAGCAGGACATCGACATCAGCCAATGCTCGGCCCAGCAGCGGGAATTCACTGTCATAACAGATCAGAATGCCGATTTTTCCCAATTCAGTATCAAACACCTTGAGCGGACATCCCCCTGTCACATCCCAGGGGTCGCGCTCGAACATCGTCATGATCTGTTTGTCCTGAAAGCCCTTCTGCCCATTCGGGGCATAAAGTGTCGCGCGGTTAACAGGACGGGTGCCACCGTCAAAAACCGGTGCAGATGCACCGAGGATGTGAACGCCAAACTCAGCCGCCAGCTTCAGATGAAGTGCATCCACATCCGGCATGCGGCGGGAAACCGCGTGCAGGGACTGTTCCAGATCCCCGGCGACGTCAGCCCCGTCCAATGTCGACAGCTCCATCGCGGCATATTCCGGAAACACCAACAGTTTCGCGCCGTTGTCTGCCGCATCCTTCACCCAACGTGTGATTTTCGCCTCATAGGCGGACCAGTCATCGAACCAATCAAGAGGGTAGGCTGCAGCAGCGACTTTCATCAAAGAATCCTATGCGTTGAATGCGGGCAAATATGACAATCGGGTCGCAAACCTTGGCTTAGGTCAAGTTCCGTGACCAAAACTGCAGAGGCTTGCGGGTTTCTTCCGTATCCCCGACGTCGCGCCAGGAAAAACTGGCCACAACTCCCGGCATGGGCTGATACCCGCGCTTGCGCCAGAAATCATGCAGATCACGGTAATTCTGCGGTTTGGCCGGATGATCGTCAGGGCGCTGGACGCTACAGAATGCAGACACGGCAAAATCCAGTTCCTTCGCGTGGGCCTCGCGCAGATCGAAGAACCAATGTCCAAGCCCCTGCCCACGGTACTGGGGCAGCAGAACCGATTCAGCGCAATAAAACACGTCCTCCAACGCGAGACCTGCACCTTTGAACGCAGAAGCAAAATCCTCGGCATGATCGGCAAGGGGGGCCCCTGTCGAGGCACCAACCAGCTCATCGCCATCAAAAGCCCCAACCACCACAGAGCGTTCGCTCTCCAGATAGCTTTGCAGATAGCTCCGTTCATAGCTCAGGTCGCCATCGTAAAGATAAGGCCAGTCCCGGAATACGGCGATGCGCAAACGCGCAACATCATCAATCGCCCTAGCCAGGTCTTCGCCCCGCAGAACATCCAGCCGCAGCCCCATCAGGCAGAAACCTGCGCCGTCCAATCCGCGAGGTTGTAATAGGTGGTCACCCGCGTGATCTTGCCATCCTCCAGGTCAAAGAATGACCCAGCCGGCAAACGGTACGTCTGCTTGCGCGCCTCTGGCAGGCCTGCATCGGTTTCAAGATAGACGCCATTCACGATGTATTCGGCAGCGGCACGGGTGCCCTCTTCGTTGGCGAAGATCATCATATCGGTGAGGTTCTCATCGTAGCAGCGGCTCATGTGCGCGCAAAACTCTGCGAACAGCGCCTTGCCGACACGGATTTTGCCCTCGTTCACGTGGTGAGCCACATCATCGGACAGGCAGGCCAGCATGGCATCAGTATCTTTTGCGTTGAACGCCTCGAAGTAGCGAGAAATCGTGCTGTTCATTTTGTCTCCAACGGGTTTCCCCAGCGCTCTGTCAGGCGCTGGATGATCTGGGATCGGGTTTGCCTGTAGCTGTCTAGCTTGGCTTCTCGGGTTTCCCCCAGTCCAGTTGGGTCCATAATTGGCCAATATTCGACATCGAGATGAAAAAAACGGGTCAGTTCCAGCGCTCGACGCTGACTGGCAGGGGACAGCGCCACCACCAGATCAAAGGACGACAGATCGTCCCCCCATTGTTCCATCTCGTCAAACGACCGCGACCGATGACGGGACAGCTCCACACCGATCTCTTGGCAGACCGCGATGCAAAAGCCGTCGATCTCCATGTCGTTCTTGACGCCGACGGACTGCACATAGGTGCCTGAGCCGTAGAATTGTTTCATGATCCCCTCTGCCATAGGGGACCGGACCGCGTTGTGGTCACAGCAGAACAGGATCGACTGCGGCAACTCGCTCACGCCTTAACCTCCGAAGTGCAGAACGCAGATCAGTGTGAAGAGGCGGCGAGCGGTATCAGTATCAATCTCCGCCTTGCCCTCCAGCCGCTCCTGAAGAACCCGGCTGCCTTCGTTGTGGATCCCGCGACGGGCCATATCAATGGTCTCGATCTGGCTAGGGGGCAGCGTCTTGACCGCAGTAAAGTAGCTCTCGCAGATCTGGTAATAGTCCTTCACCACCTGCCGAAATGGGGACAGGGAAAGGTGGAATTCTGCCGCCTTGTCGCCGCTTTCGGAGGAGACGTCGAAAACCAATCGCTTATCACGGATCGCCAGCGCCAGGTGATATGGCCCATCCGGCACCGCGCGCTCGTCTCGGGCTGGCAAGGAGAAGCTGTTATCTTCGATCAAATCGAAAATGGCGACGCGGCGCTCCTGCTCAATCTCTGGCGTCGGCGGAGGCAGATTACGGTCGTCCAATTCGATTTGGCTTATGCGGCTCATGGGTCAGGTCTCTATGCGCAGGTCACATTGATACCTGAGTAGCCGAACCCTGTGACAACGGCAATGAGCAGCAGCGCGAAGTTCCCTCACGATGCGGTGCAGCCACCATCAGGACGAAAAGAAAAAGGGGCGGTGCGCAGAACGCCCCACCCCGAAGTATGCGCCGTGTCCGCCAATCACCGGTTGAGACGATCAAGCCGCGCCCGAATGGACAGCCCATGAGCTTGCAGGCTTTCGCTCTTGGCGAGGGTCTCTGCTGCCGGACCGATGGCCCGCAAAGCATCCGGCGTGATTTGGCTCAATGTGGTGCGTTTGAGGAAATCCATTACCGACAAGCCAGAGGAAAACCGCGCAGACCGGGCCGTCGGCAAAACGTGGTTCGGACCACCAATGTAGTCGCCGATTGCTTCGGGAGTGTACTGGCCAAGAAAAATCGCGCCTGCATGAATGGTCTTTTCACTCAGGGCGCGAGGATCCGCGACGCATAGCTCCAAGTGTTCGGGGGCGATGCGGTTAGACAGCTCTGCCGCCTCGTCCAGATCCTGCACTGTGATGATGGCGCCGAAATCGCGCCAGCTCGGCCCGGCGATCGCGCTGCGCTCCAGCATCTGCAGACGTGCGTCAACCGCATCGGCAACAGATCGACCGAACCCCTCATCATCGGTGATCAGGATAGATTGTGCGCTTTCGTCGTGCTCGGCCTGGCTCAGCAGGTCCAGAGCGATCCAATCCGGGTCGTTGTCCTTGTCAGCGATCACCAGAATTTCGGAGGGGCCTGCAATCATGTCGATGCCGACCTTGCCGAACACCCGGCGTTTCGCCGCCGCAACAAATGCGTTGCCGGGACCGGTGATCTTGTCGACGGGCGCAATGGTTTCGGTGCCGTAGGCCAACGCGGCGACTGCCTGCGCTCCACCAACCCGATAAACCTCGTCCACACCTGAAAGACGCGCGGCCAGCAACACCAGCGGATTGACCTGGCCATCAGGGGTTGGGACCACCATTGCCAGCCGTTCAACTCCGGCAACCTTGGCCGGGATCGCGTTCATCAGAACGGAAGACGGATAGCTCGCCAGCCCGCCCGGCACATAAAGCCCTGCCGCCGAAACAGCAGACCAACGCCAGCCCAGGGTCGCGCCGGTGTCATCCTGCCATTCATCATCCGCCGGCATCTGCCGCGCGTGGTAGGCCCGGATCCGTTCCGCCGCCAGTTCCAGCGCCGCGCGTTCATCTGCGGAGACGTTTTCGATTGCGGCATCAATCTCAGCTTCGGAGATCTGCAACCGGTCCACCGTCAGGCTCATCCGGTCGAATTTTTCGGTCAGTTCAACAAGCGCGGCATCACCGCGGGCGCGAACATCCGCGATGATGTCCGCAACGATGGCATCGACATCGGGACTGTCTTCGCGCTTTGCCCCGAGAAGGGCGGTAAAAGCCTGTTCGAAATCGGCATCAGCGGTATTGAGAAACTGTGGCATTCGGCTCTCCTTTGCGCCTGCAATATAGGGCAAGCCCCGCAGTCTCAAGCCGTATGACGTGCGATGCCCCCATGCCGCAGATGGGAGCATGAGGTGTTATGCGCCGTGGTCAGGCGCAGCCCCAGAAGGGGCCTTGTAAGGGCGTGTCACATCCCGCAACGTCACCTCAAGCGCCTCAACATGAAGGCGGATTGCCCCGTCACCTGCAAGGGTGAGCAGAACATGGCCTTCACCATCGTCGCCAGGTTCAAACGTGACCGACAGAAGGGACAGCACGAGGTCGCGATCCTTGCGATTAATCCCCTGCGAGGCAACACCCAGCACCTGATCCACCACAAGCACGCATTGCACCCGTTCATAGGGCCGACCACGCCGTTCCGCTGCGGTTTTATCCTCCCAGCGGAACCTATTGAGAAGGATGGCAAATCGCCGCTCAGACGGGCGCCAGGTGATTTCTGTCACCGGAAAAACGGCATCCTGTGCAAGCGAGGCGATGACCTGCAGGTCATCCACCTCAAAAGCACCAAGGTTCAAAGGCGCCTCGCGCCCGTCATCAAAGCGTGCGTCTGCCATCATTCCTCCTTGATGCGCTCAATCTTTGCGCCAACTGCAGACAGCTTGCGCACCACATGCTCGTAGCCGCGATCAAGGTGGTAGACACGGCTCACCTTGGTCTGCCCCTCAGCAGCAAGACCAGCAAGGATCAAGGACACCGACGCCCGCAGATCCGTCGCCATGACTGGCGCGCCTTTCAGCTTTTCAACGCCCGTTACGGTCGCATGGCCGCCATGCACTTCGATCTGAGCCCCCATGCGCACCAGTTCCGGCGCGTGCATAAAGCGATTCTCGAAGATCTTTTCTTCCAGAACCGAGGTGCCTTCCGCCGTGCACATCAGCGCCATCATCTGCGCCTGCAGGTCTGTCGGAAAACCTGGGAACGGCTCTGTAACCACATCGACTGCCTTCACCCGATTGTCACCTCGGCGCACTGTCAGGCTATTGTCGTTCTCGATGATCTCGACCCCGGCGGCTTCCAGCTTCGCACAGAAGCTCTCAAGCAGGCTGCGACGACCGCCAAGCAGCTCCACTTCACCACCACAAATCGCAGGCGCCAACATATAGGTTCCCAGTTCGATCCGGTCAGTTACCACCTGATGCGTTGCACCATGCAGTCGGTCAACGCCCTGAATGGTGATATCGGGCGAACCGTCACCTTCGATCTGCGCCCCCATCTTGCGCAGGCAATCCGCAAGATCGACGATCTCAGGCTCGCGCGCCGCGTTTTTGATGACGGTGGTCCCCTTGGCAAGCGTTGCCGCCATCATGATGTTCTCGGTTGCGCCGACCGAAGCAAAGCTCAGTTCGACAACTGCCCCTTTCAACCCGTTCGGCGCCTTGGCGTGCAGATAGCCATCTTTCAGTTCGATTTCCGCGCCCAGGGCTTCCAGCCCGTGGATATGCAGATCCATCGGTCGCGCACCAATGGCACAACCGCCCGGCAACGAGACCACGGCCTGCCCAAGCCGCGCCAGCATCGGCCCCAACACCAGGTTGGACGCACGCATTTTGCGGACGATGTCATAATCGGCAACGTGGCTGGTGAGGTTGTGGCTCGACAAGGCCAGCACCTGACCGTCCTGCAAGCTGGAGACCTCGGCGCCCAGCGATTGCAGCAGCAGCGTCATTGTTTTGATATCGCTCAGACGCGGCGCATTGGTCAGCGTCAGCGGTTCCTCACTCAGCAAGGTCGCCGGCATGAGGGTAAGGCAGGCGTTCTTGGCCCCTGCAATCGGAATTTGTCCCTTGAGGGGGCCATTCCCCGTCACCAAAATCGAATCCATCTGCTCTTTACTCCTTGGAACTGCTTGTTGCGGGGGAATCGCTGTCGTCACTGACCGCACGCGCCTTGGCCTGCGCCTTGCGGCGGGCCATATTCGCCTTCAATGCGGCCTTCAACCGGTCTTCCCGCGTCTGCGCAGACCCTTTGTTTTTTGCTGTTTTCTTCTCTGCCATAGATCTTCTGTACCGGAGAGTGAAAAAACCGTCCAGAATGCTCTTGCACCCCCGAGAGTTTCCCCCTAAAAGCCCCCTCACCGGCGCTGCTGTAGCTCAGAGGTAGAGCACTCCCTTGGTAAGGGAGAGGTCGAGAGTTCAATTCTCTCCAGCAGCACCAGTAAAAAAATCCCCAAAAATCAAAACCTAAGATCACATCTAACCCTATTTGATGTCCGGGTTGGCGGTTTTCTGCTCCTTTCGGCGTATCTACGGCCGTTTGGCGTGATACTCGGATGTAGCGGCGTGGTTCAAACACTCTGAGCGTGTAGGGATTCGGCACCGAACGGGCAATTTTCGATTCGTTTGACCAGGAAACCGCAGCAGTTCGCCACCAAGGGCGCAACTGATGTTTCCGCCTCGCAAACAAACACCCCAAAAGACGTAAAACTGTCGGCGGTAACCTGCCGTTGAATCAAATTGCTCTCATTATGAGTGATCCGAATCGCTCCATTTTAACGTGGTTTAAGATTTGTCAGCCTAACCTCTCCGCATCGCGCAGTGAGATCGCCCCCAAAAACGGGTGTTTCACTGGCAATACACCCGCAACCAGGAGGTGGGAATGACGCCGTCGAACAGTTCTTGTTCTCGCCATTGCAGGCGCGGGATTTTGCGCAATCCAGCCATAGCTTGGCCACAGGACGCTGCATCAGCGCATTGTGAAGGATACAAAAAATTAACCCACCCTCTGAACGGGGCTACGCCCGTTGGTGGCGCTGATTTCGTACAGGCATGTGCGTTGCTACATACACCCGTTCGCAAAGGCAGATGGATTCAGGCTGCGCTTTTCTTATGGGCCACGATGGCTGCCAACCGTGCCGCCTGGGCAGACATCTTTGTCTCCCTTCGCCGACGACGGCGACGATGTTCGAATATCGCACAATAAGTTTGACCAAAAAATCAAGCTCTCACGCAAAACTAAACTGACGGATTTCCGCCGATAGCTGGGTGAATTTCTGCCCAGACACGTTGCTGTGCTTTGTGTCAGGCCCCGCACATGGTGTACCCGCTTTTCCCCAATCGGAGGGGTCAGCGGCCGGAGATCCTTTTGATGGCAGGACACATGCTCCCGGGGGGCGTCCTGAACAACCGTAGATGAGAGCGATAAGACGCCTGACAGGGCCTTTTGAACCAACTGATCCGAATGCCGGTCTGCTCCGGTCCGGATCTGTCCTGTCCACGGCGCGCTGACCCGCTGTCAGCCCCCCAACCCGAGGCTGCCCTCGACAAGGAATTGAGCATGTCGAAGATCCAAAACTCACTGATCCGCAAATCCGCCATTGCTGCTGCGGCCCTGGCTATCACAGGCATCTGCGCAGGTATGTTGCCCGCTCAAAGCATCAACAACAACATGAAAGCCCAGCTGAAACGCTATGTGAAGCAAGGCACGGAAGTCCGTTTCGAAGGCTACCTGACCGGCTACAGTTACTGGGACAACACACCACCGGGAAGCGCAGCAATCGCCCGCCCCGTTCTGCGCCAACAGGCCGGCGGCACCGGAACATACAACGATCCGATCACAATCGCCGTGGGCCATGCGATCCGCGGCGGTCGCCAAACGCTGGATTTCCCCCCCGGCACCCGTTTTTACATTGAACGGCTGCGCAAATACGCCATCGTCGAAGATGTCTGCGGGGATGGATATCAGCCCCAAAACGGCCCCTGCTACACAGGCAAGAACGGGCGGCCCTGGCTCGACATCTATATCGGCGGCAAAAACAGCAGCGTTCGCGAAACCGAGCAGTGCATGTATCGGCTTACCGGAATGCAGCCCATCCGAATGAACCCACGTCGAGGTTATCCTGTTACCCGTGGCGAGATTTCTGAAAGCGGCTGTCAGGTATTTGGTCCCGTCGGCTAATCACACCGGCCACCGGACCCCATGATATCATGTAGCACAGCCCAGCCCGCCCTTGCGGGTTGGGCACATATTCTGACAGTGTTCGGGGCGTCACGACCGGCGTTTGATATGGGCGAGAGCCTGCAAAACGATGCCATTTGTGTTCAGGTCAGCATGGTTTTGCATCTGACCATAGCCATCCAGAAACAGCCCGCTGCTCATTCCGAACCCCTCTATGCGGGCACGGTTTTGCGCCAGCTGAAGCATCTGTCTGGTGTAGGCACAGGGGCGCACAGCATACCAGAGATATGCCGCCTTAGTTGAATAGATGCCAAACTCACTGCTCTCGACCGGGTCGAAAAACACCTCACGACCCCGGCGATAGCTGACATTCCAGCGGGTCGCATGCCCCAGATCGAAGCCCTGGTAGACAAACCAGGGGGCCGTATCGATCGGAGTTTCTGACGGGGCGAGGATTTGGCCTGTTTCGTCAAAATGGTACTTCATCGCGCCCAAGAAAACGTCACTCAAAACAGAGCATTCTGCAGAGGGCCCCAACTCGACATATTCAAGCAGCAACGGTTCTGTTGGTAAAATACCGATCTGATCCACCGCATACAGCAGACTGACGGTTCGATCCGCAAGCGTTTCGCCCACAAAGGCCTCTCGATAAGGCGAACGCATCTCGGCATAGCCAAGCATTGGCAGCACCCGCGCCAAGTAGTGGGCGCAATGCGACAGGTAGGAAGACTGTGTTCGGGTCTGCAAGATGTTGATCAGGGCGCCATCCTGAATGAGGCCGCCAACCTTCCATTTCCCGATCAACTGGCTTGCCGCCTCGGCCAGGTCAGGGCGTTGCGCGGCACGCGTGACCGCACTGCTGAGGCGCCCAAAGTCGCATGCATCAAACCCGTCCCGTTCAATCGAGACATCCCGCACATTGATCAGCGTCGGGGGATAGGCATGGTCTCCGTCCTGGATAACCGGCAAGCTGCGCATGATTTTGCGGATACGGGCATAGGCTTCACGTTCTGGTACAAGTCCCAGGTCAGCCGCAGCCAAAAGCCCCAGTATCAGGCTGCCCACATCCCACATTGTGATTTCGGCATTGTTGAACGACTTGCCGTTGATCTGCTTGCGCACAGTGAGCGCGAGCCCAGTGGCCGACATCTCTGCCTGCTCAAGATACGAATAGGCCAGTTCCGCATCTGCCATCAGCCCGTCATCAAAACGCACCTTTTCTGCAGCAAGCGTCGGCTGGCTGAGCGTCTGACGCGCCTGCAGAAACAACTCATGGGCCGGATCCACGATTGTCACGGGATAGTTCAGGCAAATCCCGTTTGATGGCGGCACCTTTGAAGCGACTTTGCCCGCCGCTTCGGCCCGGTGCAGAAACACGGCGTCCGGGTGGCGGATGTCCCCCCGTTGCGGGGCAACCTCGTCCGCCAGAAAAAGCGGCCCCTCAACCGGCACGCCATCGGGCGCAATGCCCGGCGCCCCCAACCGATGGGTTTCGCCATCCCGCGTCCGGACCCAGAGCGCGCCATCCGTTCCGGTGCCGCCCCCGCTGACGAGGGTGACGCAGTCCACATCAAGAAGAGCCCGCGCCTGCCCAAGCATTCGGTCATAAGACGCTCGATCATCCGGCACCTCAGGCAAAAGGACGAAATGGCGGGAATGATTGGGCAGGAAGGCACAACAACGTTTGTAAATCTCCCGCGGCAACACTGACAGCAGATAGCTGGACAACCGCGCCCGGTTGACCGATGCGGCAACCCGCTGGCCGATTTCGTAGGCCCGGGCCGGATTGATCGGCAGCTCCTGGACATTGATCGCCAAGGCCGTGCCGTCCCCTAGCCTGTCAAACAGTGCCGGCGTCATCTGCTGAACCGCATCCGCCAGATCCAGCCGCGCCTTGAGCGGAACCATCAAGACCGCTGCAGGCCCCAGCAGCGCCTCCTGTTCGGGGCTATCGACAGCGTCGTAAATTACAGTCGTGCAGCCACCAGTGCGCAGCCCGTCCTGTCGCAGGTCGGCATCCAATAGACCGGTTGAGACGGTCGAAAAATGTGCTGTCTGTGTTGCTTCGCTCAGGGCTCCGGGCAGCAATTGGTTGATCTGATTGCGAACCCGCCACAAGTGCCGCGCCTTGAAATACCCTGTCTGACCCAGCAAGCCGGGCATGGCCGGGACAATCTCGACAAAGGTCCTGTTTCGCGCCGACGTTTCATTCAACATCGCCAAAGTCGGGTGCAATGCGTCCGGCGTGTGTTTCGCAAAGGCCTCGAAATCCACCTCGACTGAGACGGCAACCCCTTGGGACAAAAAGGCAAAAATCAACGAGCCAAGCGCATTTTCTGGCAGCGAGGGATGCACACCGGTCAGCAGCACGGAAAAGGCCCGGATCCCCTCCACGCGCGACGTCTGAGCCAACGACGGATATGCCGCGCTCATCAGGCCAGAGGTAGCCAAACCCAGAAATTCACGACGTTTCAACGGCATCGACCCTGTCCAATGTTCCGGTTCCGGCTGGTGTTAACCTAAACTCTCAACAAACCGGTGCCCACCTTGAAATACCCTTAAGGTTTTGTTAAAAACTTAACGAGTGACGGCGGAATCGAAAAGTTCTGACCTCACTTGATGGCGAAAATCGCCTGCCCCCCAACTGTGAACGACTGATTACCACGTTTTTTTCAACGGGTTGGCAAGTGATGACTACGACGATCAAAAACCGGCCGGCGCCAGGGCCCACCAAACGCAGTGCAAAGCGCGCAGCGCCCAAACCGCGTCGTTTCAAGACATTCCCGACTGAGATTCTCCCGGCGGAGATGTCAAACTCCACGGATCCGCAGCGGCAGATCTTTAAAGCAGATGGTCCTGCCCGTCCTCTGCTGGCTGTGTTGATCTTTGTTCTGCTGGTTGCTCTCGCGCTCGCGATGATCTTCGCCGTCACCAAGAATGTGATTACCGAGTTCAACTTTGCGCGCACGCTGTTTCAGGAAAGTCCTGCAAAAACAGTCGCCTCGCAGGACTTGCGCCGTTTCCTGCCGCAAAACGACAGCCTGCATGGCGACAGTGGTCACGACCATCTGGGTCACAATCAGCTTCACCAACACGCCACCACACCGACCGAAATGGCGGCGGCATGCACTGGTGATGGAATGGCTGCACGCACCGCCAGCGGCAACCCCTCGCAGGTCTACGCCTTTGTCGCGGCCAACCTTGAGGATGTGTCAAACGCGATCAGCCGTACCTGCGACACCATCAACACCTATGTTCCCGAATGGCTGATGCTGAGCGATAACGGCATCGATTGGCTGCAGTCGGGCCACACAGGTGAGAGCGTTCCGTACATTGTGCGCAACAACCCCTTTGGTGGCCATCCGATCCAGCCGTTGATCCACGTGCAAGCGGACGTCCTGGAAGGGCAGAACCCGGACCTATGGGCCAAGACGGCAGATCTGGCTGTGACCGAAGGTTGGTCCGGCCTTTGCTTTGATGTGCGTCGGCTCGAAGTCGAAAACCTACGCAAGGCGCTGGGAGAGATCGAAGGCGTGCAGGCCAGCTTTACCCAAAAGGGATTGGAAAACTGCGTCGTCGTCGCCCCGGACCAGATCGAAGCCTTGGCATATAGCGCGGAACTGCCAGACCGCGTGATCCTTCCCATTGTTCAAAACAGCTTCCGTCTCAGCATTTATGAGGAATCCCCCGCGCCACTGGACTGGTTCGAAGAAACGCTGGTGCGTGCACAGGATATCATCCCCTCCGAAAAGCTGGTTGTTGGCCTTGCATCCGGTGGCGTTCACTGGAGCACGGCAGAACCGGTGCCGGAGTTCATCAGCTATGCAGACGCCATGTCTCAGGCTGATCAATACCGCGCCTTCGCCGGCTACTCGCCAGAAAAAGGACACGGGCTGATCTCCTATATGGACAGCGCGGGTGAGCGGAACATGATCTGGTATCTTGATGCGGTCAGCCACTACAGCCAACTGTTGTCTGTGTCCGAAGCCAACATCGATGGTGTCGCCATCTGGGGCCTTGGGCAGGAAGACCCGTCCATCTGGCCGCTGCTCTCGAATGCAGACATCCTGTCTGAGGACGCCTTTGCATCGCTGAAGGAAATCGACCTCGGCAGCTTTGTCTCCTACCGCGGTGAAGGCGCGTTTATCCGGTTCGACCAGACAGAGGTTCCGGGGCGTCGCACCGTCAGCCGCGACCCTGAAACCCTGCGCGTGACAGAGGCGATTACCGATCCGTTGCCGACCCCGGTGATTGGCCAGCGCTACGGCGCCCTTCCGGACAAAAGCATTCTGCTGACCTTTGACGATGGCCCCACCAAAGAGCACACCCAGGACGTTCTGGATATCCTGGCGGATGCAGAGGTTCCTGCCACCTTCTTCATGATCGGCAACCAGATGTTCGAGCATAAGTCGGTCGTGAATGCGATGGCACAGAACGACTATGACTTTGGCCTGCACACCTTTTCCCACCCTCAGCTGGATCGGTCATCACCGAACCGGGTTCAGGTGGAGCTGGCCTTGCAGTCGCGGATGTTTTCCTGGCTCACCGGTAAGACCCCTGTTGTTTTTCGCGCGCCATACATGCGTGGTCCCGGCCCGCTTGAGGGAGAGATGGCCCGCCGCCTGAAGGCCGTTATCGATCAGCGTTACCATCTTCTGGGCGCCGACATCGTGCCGCCGGATTGGCGTGACCTCAGCCCTCGGGAGCTGGTCGACTACACAATCGAACAGCTGGACGGTTCCGGTCAGGTCTTGCTTTTGCATGATGGCGGCGGTGAACGCAGCAACACTGTCGCTGCTCTGGCACTGCTCATTCCGGAGTTGAAGGCGCGCGGCTACGAGTTCATTTCTCTGAAAGAGGCAATGGCAAGCTTTGGCACACCCTACGAAACCCGCCAGGTCAGCCAACTGGAATCTTTTGAATCCCTTGCCTTCAGCGGCGTTGGCAGTGGCGCAACCTGGGTTTCCTACATCGTCCCGCTTGCCGTGTTTCTGGGGGTATTGCGGGCGCTGACGCTGTTCGTGCTGGCGATCCGCTCAAAACGCCTGTCCCGTTCGGATCTCCGCCATCGCACCGGTGATTTCACCGCACCGGTGACCGTGGTCATTCCCGCCTATAACGAAGAGAAAAGCATCCTCAAGACCATCTACAGCGTCCTTGATTCCGATTATCCGAACCTGTCGGTTCTGGTTGTCGATGACGGTTCGACCGATGCAACCTATGACTTGGTTTCAAAGACTTATCTGAACAATCCAAAGGTTCAGATCCTGCGCCAGCCAAACGGCGGCAAGTGGAAGGCCGCAAACCTCGCCTTTGCCCATGTCACCACCGACTATGTTGTGGCCATTGATGCGGATACAATCGTCGCGCCTGACGCAATCCGCCGCCTGATGCAGCCGCTTCGCAACCCAAAGGTCGGGGCCGTGGCCGGAAAAATCATGGTTGGCAACTCCAACAACCTGCTGACCAAACTGGAAAAGCTGGAATACACCGTCGCCCAGAACATCGATCGTCGCGCCTATGAGACGATCAACGCTATCATGGTGGTCCCCGGTGCTTTTGGAGCCTGGCGGACCGCTGCCGTTCGTGAATGCGGCTATTACTCCAGCCAGACCTTGGCGGAGGACACGGATCTTACCATCTCGCTGCTGGAGGCTGGCTATGTCGTGCGGGCCGCTGAAAAAGCCTATGCCTACACAGAGGCACCCGCATCTGTTGGCACGCTGATGAAACAGCGCATGCGCTGGTCCATCGGCATCCTGCAATCAGCCTGGAAACACCGTGCGACGATCCGCAAGGGCCATGCCATCGGGCTTGTCGGGCTGACGGATCTGGTGCTGTTTGGTGTGATCATGCCGCTGCTTGGCCCGATCATCGATCTGTTGCTTGTTCTGATGCTGGCGCGCTTCATCACCAGCTTTGACGGCACCAGTTTTGATGCCTTTACCGCACGGGACTATATCATTCTGTCAATTTTCCTCGCTTTGCCGCTGCTGGAAATGATCATGGCTGATTATGCGGTTCGCTCCGAACCCTCCACGCCTCGCCGAATGGTGTTCCTGCTGCTGCTCAACCGGCTGATCTATCGCCAGTTGCTGATCATCAATGTCTACCGTTCGCTGTGGCGGATTTTGACAGGTCGGTTGACCGGCTGGCATAAACTGCGGCGGTTTGGGACTGTGCAGGCCCCCGTTCGCCAGACCGTGGCAGCAAGGGTCAGCATGGGCTGACTGCCAGCCTCCCGATCAGGAAACGAAAAACCCCCTGCCCGGATTTCTCTGGGCAGGGGGTTCGTGATTTGAAAGGCAGGACAGTTTTGACTGCCCTACCTTTGTCGCTTTAGTTGCCGTCCGAGCCGCCCCCGGACAGGGCATTGGGGTCAAATGCACCACCAAAAGCAGAGCTGCCGCCACCGGAACTGGGTGCGCTGCTCTGGTCATCGGTCTCTTCTGAATCTGATGACCCACCACCAAGGGCATTGGGATCAAACACATTGCCGAAGCCAGAGTTGTTGCCACCAGTGGCAGGCGCGGTTGATGTCCCGCCCGTGGCAGCATCGCCTTTTTCCGCCTCTTCAGCAGCCCGACGCGCTGCTTCTTCTGCGCGGCGTTGGCGCAGTTCCTGAATGCGCGCCTCAGTCTCAAGCCGCTTTTGCTCGCGGATATCCGCAATACACTGTTGCGGGCTGTAGACTGTTGCGGTTCCGACCGTTGCAATGGTCAGACAGGCGACAACAACCAGGGCAACCGCAGCCCAGTTCGAGCTGAAGAAATTCGGCAACCGCAGCCGGCCACTTTCCAGTTCTTCGACAGTGGCATCCTTGCGCGCAGCTGCGACCAGCTCCTTGCGACGAATGTTCGCCTCGTTTGCAAGCGCGGCAAACACCGTCAACACCACGATGATAAAGGCCAGAGCCGAAATCGCAGGCGTGATGCCATAGCGAACCTTCTGGGCCAGTTCGATTGTCAGTGTCGGGTATTCCCCGAAGGTGAAGGTGGTGGTGTTGTAGTTCTCAAAGCTCGCCAGGAAGGCCAGCACCGCCGCAGAGGCAATTGCCGGTTTCATGAACGGCAGCAGAACCTTGCGGAATGCCTGCGCGTGGGTTGCGCCCAGATCCAGTGCCGCCTCTGTCAGCGCGATGTCATAGCGCTGCAAACGCGCGACCAGAACAAGCATGCAGTAGCTGGCAATAAAGGTGGACTGGCCAATGATGGTCAGGAACAAGCCATTGGACAGGAAACTATCCGCCCCCAGCCCCAACATCCGGTTGATCCGGTCCCAGAACACAAGGGTCGAGATACCAAGCACGACGCCAGGAATGAGAATCGGCGCAATGATGATCGTGTAGTAGGTTGCGCGCAGTTTCGGCCAGATCTGAGTGAGCATCAGCGCTCCGGCCAGCCCCATCGCAACAGACAGAACCACCGTGCCTGCACCGACCAGAATGGAATTCCAGATCCCGTTCAGAATGCGTTCATCCTGAAACAGGGCAGAGAACCATTCAAAGGTCAGGCATTCCCAAGGCGACGCCCGCGGAAACTCTGGCGAGTTGAAAGCGGTGACCGACATGATCACCAACGGCCCCAACAGATAGGCGAAGAAAATCGCCAGATAGAACCATACGCTCAAGCGAAGGAAGGAGAAGCTCTTCATTTGCCGATGTCTCCCATATTCACCTTAAACAGGCGCATGATTGCCAGAACAAGCAGGATACAGGTGACCAGCAGAACCACTGCATAGGCGGCCCCCTGCGGCCAATCGGAGTTGTCATTGAACTGCTGATAAATCAGCTGTGTGAACCACAGGGACGACGGCCCGCCCAGGATCTGTGGTGCGGCCAATGCGCCGGCCGACAGCATGAACACCATGGTGCACCCCGACGAAATACCCGGCTTGGCATAGGGGATCACCACGCGGCGGTGGATCATCGGCCAGCTGGCCCCCATATCGCGCGCCGCTTCGATCTGGTTGCGGTCGAGGCTCTCGATCACATTGTAGATCGGGAAGATCATGAGAAGGATGTAGGCGTACCCCAGACCCGCATAAAGCGCGATGTCATTGCGGATAAAGTCAAACGGCGTGTCAAACAGCCCCATCCCGACCAGCAGATTGTTCAAAACCCCCGTTTCGCCAAAGATGATGCGCAAAGCAAAGGCGCGCAGGATCTCGTTGATCCAATAGGGAATGATCAGCATCAGCGCAAAGATACGGATGTGATTGCCCTTGGTCTGGGCCAGGTAATAGGCGATCGGGTAGCACAGGATCAGGTTGAAAACAGTCACACAGACCGCAGCCACCAGCGTTCGAAAGAAAACCCGAAGATCGACAGCGTTATAATCCTGACTGCCGCCTTCCGGACCGTAGATCAGGTATTTGTAGTTCTCCAGCGTGTAGACATCCTTGGGCCCGCCAATTTCCGGCGGCGGCAGGTTGGGCCGGAACGAAAAGTCCAGCATCGACAGCTGTGGCAGAATGATCAGGCCAATCGTCCAGAACAGGACAAGACCCAGCATCACACTGCCCATGCCGACGCCGTTCCGTTTGAAGAATTCCTTCAGGAAACTAGGCATGGTTCGGCCCCTCTCATTCCGCAGCCAGTTCACCAGCAGGCACGACAACCGCATTTTGCGTCTCGTATTCCAGCGTGATGTTCTGGCCTGTGTGATCCTCGAACGACTGACCGAGGTTGGGGATGGAGACCTTGAGCTCCTTACCGCCTTCGCCTTCCATGAAGATGTTGAAGACATTGCCCTCGAATTCTTCGTGGTTGACCTTGGCAGTGACGAAATGATCACCCGTGGCGCCTTGCGGCGCGAGAGAGAAGGCCTCGGGGCGGATGAACATCATCGCATCATCGCCCACTTTCAGCTTTCCGCGGTTGGCCGAGGAGATCCGCGCCACCAGATCACCGGATCGATTGGTCCGGATCATGGCCTCGTCGCCCATGACCTGCTGCACCTTGCCCCGGAAAACATTGTTTTCCCCAACAAAAGACGCTGCAAAGGCGGTTGCAGGGTCGTTGTAGATGGTTTTGCCATCCGCAATCTGGTCAATCACACCTGCCTTCATCACCGCGATGTTGTCGGACATGGTCAGCGCCTCGCCCTGATCGTGGGTGATGTAGATGAAGGTAATGCCAACCCGCTGCTGGATCTCGCGCAGTTCGGTGCGCATGTGCTGACGCAACTTGAGATCCAGCGCCGACAGCGGCTCATCCAGCAACAAGACGTCCGGCTCCGCACAGAGCGCGCGGGCGATGGCAACCCGCTGGCGTTGACCACCCGACAGTTCGGAGGGCAGCTTGTCGCCCTGCCCCGGCAGCGCGATCATGTCCAGAAGTTCGTCCGCACGCTTGCGACGTTCCTTGGCAGAGGCCCCCTTGATCTCCATGGAAAAGGTGATGTTCTCCCAGATTTTCATCAGCGGGAAGAGGGCGAGGTTCTGAAAGATCAGCGCCGTCGGGCGCTTGTTCGGCCCAATCCCGCGCATGTTGTTTCCGCCGATCAGGACATTGCCCTCGCTCGGCTCCAGAAACCCCGAAACGGCCCGCAGAATTGTCGTCTTGCCGCAGCCGGACGGGCCCAGAAACGAAAAGAAATCGCCCCCGTTGATTTTGACATTCGCGTCGCGCACCGCGACGAAATCTCCAAAGCGGATCCAGAGGTTCTCAAGATCTACGCCAACCCCAGCACTCATTTGGCTTCTCCTTCGGTGCACAGACACATCCGGTGGAAACCCACCGGTCGACGCCACCTGCATCCGATTGATAATATGTTGAAATTACGCCTGCGGCGTGTGGCTGGCCCCCACCACAGCGGGGGCCAGTTCTGCACGCTGATCAGATCAGGCGCTCTTGAACTTGTTGACGAACTCGGTCCGCACGTCCGCATACCACGGGGCTTCCGCCGGCCAGGGGTTCAGGTTGGCAAGGCTGTCACCAGGATAGGCTTCGGCAAAGTTCTTTTTGTAGACATCACCAGAGAAGCTGTCTGCCTCCAGAACCGGAGAGTTGTAGCCGTGGCTGTCGATGGCTTTGCCTGCCGGCTCTTTTTCGTAGGCATAGTCGATGAAGGCGTAGACCTGCTCTTCGTTCTGGGCACCAACCGGCATCGACATACCGTCAACCCACGCCATCGCGCCTTCAACCGGGGCCTGATAGTGCACGGGCTCGCCTGCGGATTTCAGCGCCAGCGGCGGACCATCCCAGGTCTGACCCACAACAACACCCTCGTTCAGCAGTCCGTTCTTCTGGGTGTCTGCATCGTTCCAGATCAGCTTGATGCGGTTCTTACGCTCAATGCACCAGTCGGCGATCTGACCCCAGACCTTGCGCATGGTGTCTTCGTCGTTGTAGGCCGCCCAAACCGAACCCGGCTCCATTTCGCCAGAGGCTTCCATGTAAAGACCTGCACCCAACATCATCGAATGGGCTCGGCCCATTGTCTTGCCTGCGTTTTCCTCGGACCAGACATCGCCATAAGACGGCGCATCACCCGCGGGCAGCCATTTGTCGGTCCGATAGGCAATGCCTTCGGTGCCCCAGATGTGCGGCAGCCAGTGCACACCCGCACCGTCAAAGTTCCACGCATCGGTGCCGATCTTTGCCATTGCGGGGTTCACCGCATCGACATTGACCTTATTCATGTCAAACGGCTTCAAAAGCTCCAGCGGCCCCCACTGCAGCGAGCGGTTGTTGGTCGGGGACACGATGTCAAAGCCCTGACCTTTCGTGGCCTTCATTTTGTTGATGATTTCTTCGTTCGAACCGATACCGGTGTAATTCACCTTGATGCCGGTCTTGGCCTCGAACCCGGAAATGAATTCCGGCGGCAGATAGTCCGACCACATCAGGATGTTGATCTCGCCAGAGGAGGCCAGTGCGCTCTTGGAGTAGAGCGGCGCCGCCAGAGCTGCCGCGCCTGCCCCTTTCAGGATGGAGCGGCGGGTTACTGTGGACTTTGCAGTCATCTTGTCTTTCTCCCTATGGATCTGTTGGTCTTGGTTTTGTTTTTGTTTTTTGGTGGGGAAACTGTGCGAAACACACACCCATCCCTACAGAGACAGATTCAGATTTTGATAAGGCCAGAACGCACTACGGATGCGACTCGATGTGGCCAGTTTGGGACGTTTTGCGCGCAAAACGCGCAAATTCCCTTATTTTGAGGGCGGTGGTTCGCCTGTGAGATCGTCTCTCACTCCCAGTCTGCGCCCGTAAAGGCCTCGGCGTCAACGCCACACAAACAAGTGAGTGCCCAGGTTTTGATCAGGCTGCTTAAACAGCAGTCCCGATTAGGGCGACACCTCCTGCCATCAGGACAGCCGCACCAAGCCTGCGCTTCCAGTTGCCTTCCTTCAGGAAAACGAATCCGATCAAGGCTGCAAAGATGACAGAGGTTTCGCGCAACGCAGAAACCGCCCCAAGCGGGGCAAAGTTCTTGGCAAACAACACCAGCCCGTATGCACACATGGAAACCAGACCACCTGCGATGCCCAAAGCCCAAACCCGCATCGGAACCGTGGGCAGCGCGTCGCGCTTGCGCCAGAATACAAAAATGGTCACGAACAGATGCAGAAACGCACCCCACGCCCAATAACTCAGCGTGTTGCCCGACAGCCGAACGCCAACCCCGTCAACCAGCGAATAGATCGAGATGCAGACACCGGTGCCAAGCGCGTACCACAGCGCTGTCCGCCCAACACCTGAACGCAGCGCCTTCCAGCTGCTGAGCTGGATGCCAAGGCCGATAAGGCCTATGCCCAGCCAGGCCTGCAGCGGCAGCACCTCTCCGACAAAGATCATCGCCCAAAGGCCGACCAATGCTGGAACAATGCCGCGGGCAATCGGATAAACAACGCTCAGATCACCATGCTGATAGGCCCGTCCAAGCATGTAGAAATAGCCAAAATGCACCACGGTAGAGAGTGCGACATACCAAAGGCTTTGCAGCTCTGGCAGCGGCAAGACTGCCACCATCACGGCCCCTGGAATCACATGGCCCAGCGCCACCAGGCCCAGAGTCGTCGTTCGGTCGACAGCTGTTTTGACAATCGCATTCCAGATCGCATGCAGCATGGCTGCGGACAGGATGATGGCGATCACGAATGGCGTCATAGTGGACCTATCTCGCAGCAGGCCGAAACCTGATTAGTTGATCTCTTTTTCATGCATACCCTGAATCAACCGCGTCTCAAGCAGTTGGCCGTTGCGATACAGGATCGGATAAGCGATCGCCGCAATGTGGCTGTTGAATTCCCGCAATGCCCGAAGCGTCTCAAGGTGGATATCCGAGGTCTCGAAACTCTCACTCGCCCCATGCTGAAGCCGCCGCAGGTGCCGCTTGCGGCTGTCGCGCTCCATGCGCTTTACCTCGGTTTTTTCCAGTGACAGCAAGCGGGCGCTTTCCAAATCATCGGAAATCAGGACATTGGATGCCAGCTGCATGTTTGCGACGATCACCTCATGCATGCGGGTGATCTCTGTCCAACCCTCTTTAGAAAACTGAACGCCTTTTTTGTGCATCGACGCGGCCAGCGCTGCGAGCCGCTCATCAACCACATCCCCCGCGGTTTCCAGGCGGATGGCATATTCAACAAGATCGCGGGCTGTCTTTGCATTTTCCTCACTCATCCCCTCAGTCGGCATTCCGGCGACATAAGAACGGATCCCGGACAGGCAGGCGTTCACCTCCGTATCAAGGGCCTTGACCGCCTTGATCTTGGCGCTGTCGCCACTTTGGTACAGCTCAGGCACAGGGCGGAACATGGAGCCTACCAGATCGGACATGCGCAGCAGCTCTCGCTTGAGGCTGGTGATCGCCTGCTGTGGCTGTCTGTAGTCATCGGTGTTCAGAACACTGACCGGAAGACCGGGCTGTTTTCCGCCAGAAACAACAGGATCCGGCAGCATGCGCATCATCACCCCGCGCAAAGCCCCGCAAAACGGCAGAGCCAGGATCAACAAGGATGCGTTGAACAATAGATGCGCACTGACCAATGCCTGACCGGTCTCCGGCATCTCAATGATGCCGGTACGTTGCGCCATGTTGATACCAATCAGGCAGATCACAGACCATGTGCCCCGCAACGCCAGATTGGCCAGCGGTATTCGGCGGCCCGAGGGCGCCATCGTCCGACTAAGCCAGACCGGGATAAATGCAGAGCCGCAGTTCGCCCCCAGCATCAGCGACAGACCTGCCGCAAATGGGATCGCTTCAATCTGAACCAGGGTCACGCACATCAAGATGGCCGCAACAGACGAATGCATGACAAAGGCCAGTGCCGTACCAACCAAAAAGGCGGTGATGTAATCCCGGGCAAGGTATTCGGCAATCGCGGGGAGAAAGGCACTTTCCCGGATCGGATCCATCGCCTCGCGCAGAAAACGCAGGGAAATCAGAATGAACGCGATCCCCATAAGGATCCGCCCCATTTGTCGGGCCTTCTTGGCCTCGGTCTTGACGAACAGATAGCCACCGACGGCGAGCAGAACAGGCACCAACCAATCCAGACGGAACGACAGGAGCTGAATAATCAGCGCTGACCCCAAATCCCCGCCCAGGACGATGGCCAGTCCTGAGGTAAACGACAACAGACCACTGGCGGCAAATCCAGAGGTGAGCAAGGCAACCGCAGCTGAACTCTGCAGGATGATCGCCATCCCGATCCCGACCGTACTGGCCTGCACCAGGCTCCGCTGTCCCGTCAGAAGACGTTGAAATGTCGCGCCATAGCTCCGCTCGATTCCCGTGCGCACCATACGCACAGCAAACAAAAGCAGCATGACTGCGCCCGCGAGACTGGTCAGAAAGCTAAGAATTGCCATGTTCTGTTATCGTTTCCTCATCTATTGTAGTTGCTCCGGGTAAGCCACCCCAGGGGTGGTCAGCATCGCGATCACCCCGGCGCAACCACCAGTTTGATCGACCAATCTTCCAGCGCTTTTCGGTGTTTGCGCGGTGGCACATCATCGGTGACGACAAGATCCAGCTGTTCAGGGAGTGGCCCGCGATGGGCGGCGGTTTCGTCAAACTTCTGATGCGCCAAAGCAATCATCACCTGATCCGCAACACCCGATACCACAGCGGCCAGCTGCGCCTCTGTGGCACTATTATAAAGTGCACCGTGCTTTGCCGAGAAACCATCAACAGAAAGAACCGCCATATCCAACGCAAAGGCGCGCACCTGCTGTTCTGCAACATGACCAAAGGTGCCGCGTTCGTTGCTTTGGATTTCACCACCAAGGAAATGGACGTGGTTGCCGTTATGGTTGGCCAACGTCTGGGCCACGCCGATCGAATTGGTGACAACCGTGAGCCCGGCACGATCCCGCAACTCCTTTGCGACATAGGCTGTGGTGGACCCCACATCCAGGAACACGGTCATTCCGTCCCCTATATGCGCCAGCGCCGCGGTGGCGATCTGCTTTTTCTCTTCCGGGTGCTCAGAGATACGGCGGAAAAAACTGTCAGCGGTGTCCGGTCCTGCAAGATAGGCCCCGCCATGGACCCGCTGCACGAGGGTCTGCTTGGACAGCGATTTGATGGTCCGGCGAACTGTTTCCTCGGAAACCTCCAGAACTTTCGCAAGCTCCGCGCTACGCGCAGACCCTCCCAGGCGGCGCAAGGCCTCCAGCAGTTCCAGCTCTCGATGCGATAGTTTTTCGGCTTTGCTCACACGGGTTCCTCGGGTTTCAGGCTGCCATAAATGCACGAATCTCTCGGAAAATTCAAACAGCAAATCCCCAAAAATCCACAAACACACTCAAAATTCGGTCAAACGCTTGTGCTTTTCCTTTGCCAAGTTTCGTTCTTCCCGCTTATCTGAGCCAAAGATCAGAAAGGCGAATAGATGAGCACGACAACTGAAAAACAACGAAATGTTCTCTTCATTCTGATTGACCAGATGCGGGCCGACTGCCTGTTTGGTGCCCTGGCCGACCATGTCCAACTGCCAAACTTGCAGGCGCTCATGGCGGATGCCGTGACGTTTACGCGCAACTACACCGTTGTGAACCCCTGCGGCCCATCCCGCGCCTCTATTCTGACCGGGCAATATGCGATGAATCATCGATCCGTTCGCAATGGAACCCCCCTGCGCCACGATACGCCGACCCTTCCGGCCGAGATGCGCAAGGCGGGGTATCTCCCGATGTTGTTTGGCTATACGGACACTTCCCATGATCCGCGCGTTCATCACCCAAACGACCCGACCGTGCGCACCTACGAATACCCTATGGCCGGTTTTCAAGAGATGCTGGAAATGCGGCTGGAGATGTCGCACCCTTGGCGCGCCCATCTGCTGGGCAAGGGGTATACCTTTGACAGCTACTGGGATCTCTACAAACCCACAGCTCCGGATGGTGGCGCAGCCAAGCTGAACGATCCGGCAGTCTATTCAGCCGAAGACAGCGATACCGCATTTCTGACTGATCGGTTCCTCGCAACCATGCCGGGCTACAGCGATCAAAGCTGGTTTGCCCACCTCACATACATACGTCCGCACCCCCCGCTTGTCGCCCCTGCACCCTACAATGCAATGTATGATCCATCGGACCTGCCCGCCGCCGATCGGCTTGGCACGGTCGGGGAGGAAAATGCCATCCACCCGTTCTTTGTGCCCGCAACACAGGCCCAGACGCCTGCGTCTTTCGTGGAGGGTTTCCCGGACCTTCAAGATTCCGCAGAGGTCGTGCAGACGCTGAGGTCCGTATACCTCGGCCTGGCGAGCGAGGTGGACGCCCATATCGGCCGGGTCATGAAGTACCTGCGCGATAGCGGTCAACTGGACAACACCCTCGTGGTTCTGAGCGCAGATCACGGTGAAATGTTGGGAGATCGCCACAGCTGGGGCAAATTCTCTGTCTACAATGCTGCCTACCATACGCCGCTGATCATTCGCCAGCCCGGCAACAAGAGCCGCGCCGGGGCGGTTGTAGACGCCTTTACCGAATCCGTGGATCTGACTCCCACGATCCTCGACTGGGTTGGACAAGAAATCCCGAACTCGATGGACGGACGCTCGCTGTTACCGCTGTTGGCTGGCGAGGTTCCGGACAACTGGCGGGATTTCAGTATCTCCGAGCTGGATTTTGCCGATCCAGAGGTGCCCAACATTTGGCAACAGCACCTTGGCACAACCGCCAGCGACTCCTGCCTGACAATCCTGCGGGACGCCCGCTTTACGCTGGTGGAGTTCGCAGCTAACCTCCCGCCACTTCTGTTCGACAAAGACAATGGCGGTGAGCACGTGAATGTAGCAGATGATCCGGCCTACCAAGCGGATCTGATGCGGCTGACCCGGCAAATGCTGCGGCACAGGATGCGCAATATGGACCACACCCTGTCCCTGGACAGCATCACCTCAGATGGACCACGCCGACAGCAACGCCAGCCTCTGTCGCCAAGATAGCGCTGCAACACGATTTTGCCCGCGCAAGGGAATGCAATGAAGGACCTTCACGAAACCGCGAAAGCTCTCTTCAAGGCGGCCGTTGACCGGGCCGACCCGGCTACCGCTTTGGCAACTGCGTTTCAAAAGACCCCACCCGAGCCACCTTTGGGGTCTGGCCGCCTGATTATCTTGGCTTTGGGAAAGGCTGCGGTACCGATGGTCCGCAAGGCCATGGAACTGTTGCCCACTGCCGATCGGGTCGTTGCAGTGACAAACCCGGAAAACCTGATCCCGATTGCGGGTGCAACGGTGATGGCCGGGGCACATCCCGTGCCGGACGCGGACAGCGTCGCAGCGGGCGAATGTCTGCGCGACGCGGTTGCAGATTTGACAGCCAAAGACCGGGTCGTTGCGCTCATTTCCGGAGGTGGATCTGCCCTTGCAGTCCTGCCCGCAGGGGCGCTGACCTTGGCTGACAAATCTGCGGTGGCCAAACAGCTGCTCGCCTCTGGAATGGACATCAACAAGATGAACCTTATACGCCAGCAGCTCTCTGATCTGAAAGGCGGTGGTCTGTTGCAGTTGGCGGCCCCCGCAAAGGTCACAAGCTACATCCTGTCCGACGTGATCGGGGATGACCTGCGCGCCATCGCGTCCGGTCCGACCGTCGCGCCGCTTGGAACGCAGGAAGACGCCATCGCGCTTTTGCAGGAGGCAGGCCTCTGGGACGATCTGCCCGCTTCCGTTGTGGCCCACCTGCAAGCCAGCCCCAAGAAATCCGACGTGCCGCCCAGCGCCGCGCACCTGATCGGCTCCAACCGGCACAGTCTTGGGGCCATGCTGGACGCAGCGCAGGCTCAGGGATGGAACGCACGCATTCTCAATGGTGCATTGGAAGGCGATGTCGCAGACGCCGCGGCAGAGATCATCGCAGCGGCCAAATCGATTGAAAACACAACCACCCCCACAGCGCTGATTTTCGGTGGCGAGACAACCGTTCAGCTGCGTGGCGATGGCCTTGGCGGGCGCAATCAGGAACTCGCGCTGCGCGTAGCCCGCGATGGCGCAACCGAGCTGACAGGAAAATGGCTATTCCTCTCAGGTGGTACCGATGGTCGCGATGGCCCGACCGAGGCGGCTGGCGGTATCGTGGATGGCACCAGTTGGGACAAGATTCGCACAGCCGGGGCAGACCCGCAGGCGCTGCTTGCCAACAATGACAGCAACAAGGCGCTGGCGTTGTGTGATGCTCTACTGATGACCGGCGGCACCGGCACCAATGTTGCCGACGTCCAGGTTCTGCTGCGCCTCCCCGCCTAGGCGGCCAAACCCATCCCCCCTTAGGAAAAGGCCAGGCTCAGTCGCCCTTTCGGTTGAGCTCATTCAGCAAATCCAAAAGGGCCTCATACCGCTCAGGCCCCATCTTGGTCCGTGTGTTTTCTATCACGGCCAGGCTGGCTTCGAGGTTGTCATCAATGATCTGTTCCCCGGCAGGGGTGATCCTGACGATCTGGCGCCGGCGATCCATCTGGTCCTTTTCCCGTTGGATCAGGCCCTTGTCCTCCAGCTTTTGCAGAATACGGGTCAGGCTGGGCAACAAAAGACAGGCCTGCTCGGAAATCTGCGTGGGATCGATGTCGCCACTTTCCTGCACCACGCGCAGTACCCGCCACTGTTGCTCTGTCAGGTCGGCATCGCTCAACAACGCGCGGATTGGCCCCATCACACGCTCACGCGCGCGCAGCAGGGCAATAGGCAGGGAACGGTCCGTACTGGGAAGCTGTTTTGTCATACCCAATTATCGCCTTGCCACGACACAAAGGCAAACCAAGACCGTGCTTTTTGCGATTTGCCGCCGCGATTGAGCAACCCATCAGCGGATCTATGCCCGCCTGATCTGGTCCTCGTTGACTCGCCCTCTTATTTTTGTAAACATGTTAAGCATAGTGCAAGAGGGGAGGCTTGCCATGCCACATCTCACAATTGACTATTCGGCCAATCTCGAAGCCGACATCGACATGGCTGCCTTCTGCAACCATCTTCGCATCGCGGCCATCGATACAGGTGTATTCCCCGTGGCGGGCATCCGTGTTCGCGCCTTTGCTGCGTCCCATGTTTCGATCGCAGACGGTGATCCGCAGCACGGATATATCGATATTTCCATTCGGTTGCGCGCAGGTCGCCCACAAGAGCGGAAAGACAGCGCAACACGGGCGATATTCGCCGCTGCCAAAACCTTTCTCGAACCCATCATGCAACGTCGCTCTCTCGCCCTGTCGATGGAAATGCGAGACATCGACCCGGAGCTTTCCCCAAAATGCGGCACAATCCGCGACCACATGCAAAAGGCGGACCAGTGATGAGCGATCTGACCACCAACATCGAAACGCTGAACGGCCATTTGGAGCGCTTTCGCACGGGCGGCATCCTGAACCTGATCAACGGAGAAAGCCGCCCTGCCGCCTCAGGTGCGACGTTTGAAACATCCTCACCCGTGGATGAAAGCGTGATCTGCTCCGTCGCAAAGGGCAGTGCCGACGACATCGGCGCTGCCGCTCAGGCCGCCAAAACCGCCTTTCCTGCCTGGCGCGACACCCCTGCGCTGGAGCGCAAGAAGATCCTGCATCGTATCGCCGACCTGATCGTTGAACGCGCCGAAGAAATCGCGCTCTGCGAATGCTGGGACACCGGGCAGGCCCTGCGCTTCATGTCCAAGGCAGCGTTGCGCGGCGCCGAAAACTTCCGCTTCTTCGCGGACAAGGCCACCTCCGCCCGCGACGGCCAGCAGCTGCAATCGCCAACGCTGATGAACGTGACCACCCGGGTGCCGATCGGCCCCGTTGGCGTCATCACCCCGTGGAACACACCCTTCATGCTGTCCACATGGAAAATCGCACCCGCGCTGGCGGCCGGCTGCACCGTGGTCCACAAACCGGCCGAGTTCTCCCCCCTCACCGCCCGCATCCTGGCCGAGATCGCCCATGAGGCCGGCCTTCCGCCGGGCGTCTGGAACCTGGTCAACGGCTTTGGCGAAGAGGCTGGCAAGGCGCTGACCGAACACCCCGACATCAAGGCCATCGCCTTTGTCGGCGAGAGCAAAACCGGTTCGATGATCATGAAACAGGGCGCCGATACCCTGAAGCGGGTGCATTTCGAACTGGGCGGCAAAAACCCGGTGGTGGTCTTCGACGACGCTGATCTAGACCGTGCGCTCGATGCCGCAATCTTCATGATCTATTCGCTGAACGGCGAGCGCTGCACCTCCTCCTCTCGCCTTTTGGTGCAAGAGAGCATCGCCAAGGAATTCGAGGCCGAGCTGATCGAGCGCGTCAACAACATCAAGGTCGGCCATCCGCTGGACCCGACAACAGAGGTCGGCCCGCTGATCCACAAGGTGCATTTTGACAAGGTCACATCCTATTTCGAGACCGCCAAACAGGACGGTGCCACCATCGCCGCCGGCGGCACCCGCGTTGGAGACCAGGGCTGGTTCGTGCGCCCGACGCTGTTCACCAATGCCACCAACAATATGACCATCGCGCAGGAGGAAATCTTCGGCCCGGTCCTCACATCCATCCGCTTCAAGGACGAAGATGAGGCTCTGTCATTGGCCAATGACACCCAATACGGCCTCACTGGATACGTCTGGACGAACGACATCACCCGCGCCCTGCGCTTCACCAACCAGCTTGAAGCCGGAATGATCTGGGTGAATTCCGAAAACGTCCGCCACCTGCCCACCCCCTTTGGCGGGGTAAAATCCAGCGGCATCGGCCGCGACGGCGGCGACTGGAGCTTCGAGTTCTACATGGAACAGAAACACATCGGCTTTGCCCTAGGCCACCACAAGATTCCGCGCCTCGGCGCCTGATCCGTTTTTCTTCTGGCTCAAAATATCCTGGGGTGCGCGAGGGGCCAGCCCCTCGCTCCCGTCCCCGGCCCCAAGTGAAAGGTTCAAACCATGCCCGTCCCCGCCCCGAACCTCTATCCGCCTTTCAACATCGTGCGGCTGTCCCATGTGGAATACGCCGTGACCGACCTCGCCGCTTCCCGTGCGTTTTACGTCGACATCCTCGGCCTGCAGGTGACGCATGAGGACAACAGCCGCATTTACCTCCGCGCCATGGAGGAACGCGGCCATCACTGTATCGTGCTGGTTCAGGCTGATGCGGCCTCGGTTGGGGTCTTGGGTTTCAAGCTTTATGATGAGCCCGACCTGGACAAAGCAGCAGAATTCTTCGCCTCCAAGGACCTGCCCGTCGAATGGGTCGACCGCCCCCATATGGGCCGCACCTTGCGCACCCGCGACCCCTGGGGCATCCCGCTGGAGTTTTACGTCAAGATGGAGCGTCTGGAGCCGATCCATCAGAAATACAGGCTCTATAACGGAGTAAAACCCCTGCGCATCGACCATTTCAACATGTTCAGCGCGGATGTGGATGCCTCCGTCTCCTTCTACGGCGAGATGGGCTTTCGCGTGACCGAGTACACTGAGGATGACGAAAGCGGCAAGGTCTGGGCCGCCTGGATGCACCGCAAGGGCGGCGTGCATGACGTGGCCTTCACCAATGGTCTCGGCCCGCGTCTGCACCACACCGCCTTCTGGGTGCCGAACCCCTTGAACATCATCGACCTGTTGGATCTGATGTCGACCACTGGCTATGTCGATAACATCGAGCGCGGCCCCGGTCGGCACGGCATCTCCAACGCCTTCTTCCTCTATGTGCGCGACCCAGACGGCCACCGGATCGAGATCTATTGTTCCGACTACCAGACCGTCGATCCGGATCTGGAGCCGATCAAATGGTCGCTCACCGATCCGCAGCGCCAGACCCTCTGGGGCGCGCCTGCACCGCGCAGCTGGTTCGAGGAGGGCTCCGTTTTCGAAGGCACCACTCCGAAACCCAGCGCCTTGAACGCGCAGCCGATTATTGCACCCTGACACTGTTCGTGCCGATGGCACGGACAAAAGGAATACGAGATGAAATGGAATGAATTCTCCGAATGGGGCCGCAAGGTCGCGGATTGGACGCAGGACTACCACCTGACCGTCGGCGACCGCCCGGTGCGTGCCATGACCGAACCGGGCCAAGTGCTGAACGCCCTGCCCCAAACCCCTCCCGAGGATGGCGAGGGGATGGAGGCGATCTTTCGCGATTTCGAGGACATCGTGATGCCCGGCATCACCCACTGGCAGCACCCGCGCTTCTTTGCCTATTTCACCTCCAACGCCGCCGTGCCTTCGGTGCTGGCGGAGTTCCTGGCCTCGGCCATCGCGCCGCAATGCATGCTGTGGCAGACCTCGCCCGCCGCAACCGAGATGGAAACAAGGATGATGGACTGGCTGCGCCAGGCGCTGGACCTGCCGGAGCAGTTCCAGGGCGTGATCCAGGATTCTGCATCCTCCGCCACCCTCGCCGCGGTGCTGACCATGCGGGAAAAGGCGCTGAACTGGCAGGGCAACAGCCAGGGCCTGTTCGGGCAAAAGGCGCTGCGCATCTACTGTTCTTCAGAGGTCCACACCTCCATCGACCGCGCTATTTGGGTTGCAGGCATCGGCCAGCAGAACCTGATCCGTGTGCCGATCAAAGGCGATTGGCGCGGCATGGACCCAGACGCGCTAGAGGCCGCCATCCAGGCCGACCTTGCCGCAGGTCACCAGCCCGCGGGTGTGATCCTATGTGTCGGCGGCACCGGCGTCGGCGCCACCGACCCGGTGGACCGCGTGCTGGACGTCGCGGAAAAATACGGCCTCTACACCCATGTCGACGCCGCCTGGGCCGGCTCTGCGATGATCTGCCCGGAATACCGCCACTACTGGCCCGGCGTCGAACGCGCCGACAGCATCGTCTTCAACCCGCACAAATGGCTGGGCGTGCAGTTCGACTGCTCCGCACATTTCCTGAAGAACCCCGACGATCTGGTCCAGACCCTCGCCATCAGCCCGGAATACCTCAAGACCCACGGCCATGACGGCATCATCAACTATTCCGAATGGTCGGTGCCACTGGGCCGCCGCTTTCGCGCGCTGAAAATCTGGTTCCTGATCCGCACCTACGGGCTGGAGGGCCTGCGCCAGCGGCTGCGCAACCACATCAACTGGTCCAACCAGCTGCACGAAAAGCTCAAGTTAGAGCCTGATTTCCAGATTACGAGCGCGCCCATGTGGTCGCTCTGGTCCTTCCGCTACACTCCTGATGGCGCTGCGGACCTCGACGACCTCAACCTGCGGCTGGTCAACGCCATCAACGACGACGGCCGCATCTACCTGACCCAGACGCGCCTCGACGGCGATCTAGTAATCCGCTTCCAGGCCGGCCAGTTTGAGACGACTGAGGCAGACGTGATGATGGCCTTCGATGTCATCACCGAAATCGCAAGGAGCCTGAGCTGATGCGCTTTGCCACCTACACTGCCGACTGCGAAACCTTCTATGGTGCCGTCACTGATGCGGGCATGATTGCCCTGTCGCCGCAGTTCCCGGACTGGCCCACCCTGCGCGACGTGATCGCGGCGGACGGCCTGCCCGCATTGGCCGTGGCCGCCGAGGGCAAACCAGTCACCCACACCAATTTCACCTATGAAATCCCGGTCCCCAACCCGGAGAAGATCATCTGCGTCGGCGTCAACTTCCCGGACCGCAACGCGGAATACAAGGACGGCTCCGCCCAGCCCAAGCACATGTCCCTGTTCCCCCGCTTCCCGCGCTCCTTCACCGGTGCCGAACGCCCGCTGATCCGCCCGCCGGAAAACCACACGCTGGATTACGAAGGTGAGGTTGCCGTGGTGATCGGCAAAACAGGCCGCCGCATCAAGCCGGAAGACGCCTACGATCACATCGCGGCGCTGACGCTGGCAAACGAGGGCACCATCCGCGACTGGGTCCGCCACGCCAAATTCAACGTCACGCAGGGCAAGAACTGGGACAACTCCGGCGCCATCGGCCCCTGGCTGGTCCCTTTCACCGATGCCACGCAGCTGGATGAGGCCCGCATCGTCACCCGTGTGAACGGAGAGATCCGTCAGGATGACACCCTCGCGCGGATGATGTTCCCGATCCGCGAGGAGATCGCCTATATCTCCACCTTCACAACCCTGCAGCCGGGTGACGTGATCATCACCGGCACCCCCACCGGTGCCGGCGCACGGTTTGACCCGCCAAAATACCTGAAACCCGGTGACGTGGTCGAGGTTGAGGTCGAGGGCATCGGCACCTTGCGCAACACGGTAGAGGATGAGACATGACCCCGGAGCAGCACCAGGAAGCCGCCGACAGATTGTTCAAGGCCGAGCAGACCGGCCAGCAGTGCGGCCTGCTCTCGCTGGCCTATCCCGGCATGACGCTGGACGATGCCTATGCGGTGCAACAGGCTCTAATAAGGCAAAAATTGGCCTCTGGCCGCAGAAAGATCGGCTGGAAAATCGGCCTCACCAGCCGCGCCATGCAGCAGGCGCTGAACATCACCACCCCGGACAGCGGCGTGCTGCTGGACGACATGCTGTTTGAAAACGGCGCCACCGTCCCCGCAGGCCGCTTCATCCAGCCGCGGGTGGAGGCAGAGATTGCGTTCATCATGAAATCCCCCCTCGCTGGCGCTGACTGCACCCGCGAGGATGTGCTGGCCGCGACAGACTATGTGGCGCCCTCGCTGGAGATTCTCGACACTCGTATCCTGCGCGCCGACCCGGGAACCGGCCAGGCCCGCATTATCACCGACACCATCAGCGACAACGCCGCCAACGCGGGTGTTGTGCTGGGCGCGGAGCGCCACGCGGTGGACGCGCACGACCTGCGCTGGGTGGGTGCAATCGTGGCCCGGGACGGGACAGTCGAGGAAACCGGCCTCGGCGCGGGCGTCTTGAACGATCCCGTCACCTCGGTCCTGTGGCTGGCGCGGCGGATGGCGGAATATGGACAACAGATCGAGGCCGGGGATATCGTGCTCTCGGGCTCTTTCATCCGCCCTATCGAATGCCCGCCGGGCACGGAGATCGCCGCTGATTTCGGCCCCTTCGGTTCCGTATCCATAAATTTCGCCTGACAGGAGGCCCCGCCCATGCCCGCGCCCAAGAACACCTTCAAAGAGGCCCTTGCCAAGGGTGAGCGCCAGATCGGCTGCTGGATGAGCTTTGCCGACGGCCAGATTGCCGAGATCATGGGTACCTGCGGTTTTGATTGGCTGGTGATCGACGGCGAGCATGCGCCCAATGACATCCGCTCCATCCGCGACCAGCTGATCGCGCTGACGGCTTCGCCCAGCCACCCGGTGGTGCGGGTGCCAGTGGGGGAAACCTGGATGATCAAGCAGGTGCTGGATGCAGGCGCGCAGACGGTGCTGGTGCCGATTGTCGAAAGCGCCGATCAGGCCCGCGAGCTGGTTCGCGCCTGCCACTATCCGCCCAAGGGGGTGCGCGGCGTCGGCGCTACGGCGGCCCGTGCCACCATGTTCGGTTCGGTCTCTGAATACATCCAGACCGCCGATCAGGAGGTTTGCCTGCTGGTGCAGGTGGAAAACCGCGCCGGGATAGACGCACTTGATGAAATCCTGCAGGTCGAGGGCATCGACGGCGTTTTCATCGGCCCGGCCGATCTGTCCACCGACATGGGCCACCAGGGCAACTCCGCCCATCCGGAGGTCCGCGCCGCCATCGCCGATGCCATCATCCGTATCAAGGCAGCGGGCATTGCCCCCGGCATTCTAGGCGTGAGCGAAGAAGCAACACAGGCCTATCTGGATATGGGAGCACAGTTTCTGGCGGTTGGCATTGATGTGCTGGTCCTTGCCCAGAATGCACGCGCACTGTCGCAAACCTGGAAATCAAGGTAAGCCGTTCACCTGCTGAACGCTTCCTCGACGCCCGCCATGCGGGAAATTTAGTATTTCCACGCAATTGACCGGTTTGACACCCTACCGATAGCCTGCCACCACAGGAGAGAGCGCGCACCGGATCCTCTGGTGCGCCAGGAGGGAGAGAAACAGGATGAAGCGCACATTGATTGCGGGGGTGGTCTCTGCACTGGCTCTCAGCGCAGGGCTGGCAACGTCGGCCCTCGCCGATATCAAGATTGCCCACATCTATGGCAAGACGGGGCCGTTTGAAGCCTACGCCAAACAGTCCCATGATGGGCTGATGCTTGGGCTGGAATACGCGACCGGTGGGACCATGGAAATCAACGGCGAGAAGATCGTCGTGATTGAAAAGGATACCCAGCTCAAACCGGAAAACGGCAAGGCCCTGCTGGAAGAGGCCTATGGCGACGACGAAGTTGATCTGGCCATCGGCCCGGTCAGCTCGGGTGTGGCACTGGCCATGCTGCCGGTTGCTGAGGAATACGAAAAACTGCTGATTGTCGAACCTGCGGTTGCAGACTCGATCACCGGCGCGAATTGGAACCGCTACATCTTCCGCACCTCGCGCAACTCGTCGCAGGATGCGGTCGCCAGTGCAATCGCACTCGCCGGTGAGAATGTGCATATCGCAACATTAGCCCAGGACTATGCGTTTGGACGGGACGGTATCGCGGCCTTCCGTGAGGCGCTCGCAGCACAGGGCCATGAGATCGTGCACGAAGAATTCGCCCCCACCGACACAACCGATTTCACGGCCGCCGGAGAGCGCATCTTCAACGCGATGAAGGATCTGGAAGGCGAGAAGAAACTGTTCATCATCTGGGCAGGCGGAGGCAACCCTTGGGCAAAGATCAACGCCATGGATCCGGGTCGCTTCGGGATTGAGTTTGCCGGTGTCGGCAACATTCTCGCCGCGCTCAAAGGCTTCAAGGACTTTGAAGGGATGGAAGGCGGCACCTATTATTACTACGAGTTGCCCGACAATCCGGTGAATGACTGGCTGGTCAAAACCCATTTTGAACGGTTCGACAGCCCGCCGGACTTTTTCACGGCAGGTGGGATGGCAGCTGGCATCGCGGCTGTTGAGGCGATCAAGAAGGCTGGCTCTACCGATACAGAAGCCCTGATCGAAGCGATGGAAGGCATGGAATGGGAAACCCCCAAGGGCACCATGCGTTTCCGCGCAGAGGACCATCAGGCCCTGCAATCCATGTACCATTTCAAGCTGCGGGTTGAGGACGGTGTGGAATGGGCCATCCCCGAACTGGTCCGCGAGCTCGGCATCGATGATCTGCCAGTTCCGATCCGCAATCAGTAAGCCAAAACGCTAAACTGTTTCAGCCAGCCGGGGCACAGGTGCGACCCACCATGTGCCCCGGCAACCGACCCAAGGATCTGACAGGTCAGCGATGCCCGACCCCATTTTGAGCACAACCAATCTGACCGTCCGCTTTGGTGGCCATGTCGCGGTCGATCATGTCACCTGCGCTTTCAATGCCGGAGAGCTGACAGCAATTGTCGGCCCGAACGGAGCAGGCAAGACGACATATTTCAATTTGATCTCCGGCCAGATCCCCGCATCTGGGGGCACTGTTCAGCTGCACGGCAAGGATATTTCGGGCCTTTCCGTCTCTGCGCGGACCAAAGCCGGGATCGGGCGGGCCTTTCAGCTAACAAACCTGTTTCCCGACCTGAGCGTGCTGGAGAATGTGCGATTGGTCGTACAGGCCAAGGCTGAGCGCGGATTTAATCTGTGGTCAATGGTGACCCACCACACAGATCTGACCGAGCAGGCTGAGAACATCCTGCAACAGGTTCGCCTGCTGGACGAACGCAATCAGACCGTCTCTGAACTTTCGCATGGCAACCAGCGCAAGCTGGAGGTGGCGCTGCTGATTGCCCTGGACCCGGCTGTCTACATGTTTGACGAACCCACCGCTGGCATGAGCGTGGACGAAGCGCCGATTGTTCTTGATCTCATTGCGCAGCTCAAGGCGCAGGGGGACCGGGCGATCCTATTGGTCGAACACAAGATGGATGTCATCCGCACGCTCGCAGATCGGATCATCGTCTTGCACAACGGCGCCCTTGCTGCAGATGGGGTGCCTGCCGAGGTCATGGCCTCTGACGTCGTGCAGGAGGCCTATATGGGACGCGGACTGGAAGGAATTTTGGCTGATGTCTGATCCCATCCTCAAAATCGAAGGCATCTGCACCAATATTGCCCAATATCACATCCTGCAGGGGGTCGATCTGGTGGTGCCGCGGGGCGGTGTGACCATGCTGCTTGGCCGCAACGGGGTGGGCAAGACAACGACCCTGCGCAGCGTCATCGGCCACTGGCGCGCGCATGAGGGTCGCATCCTGTTTGATGGACAGGATATCACCCAACTGCCGACCGCTGCCATCGCCCGTGCGGGGCTTGGTTTCGTGCCCGAAGATATGGGCATCTTTGCGGACCTCACCGTTGAAGAAAACATGACCCTTGCAGCTATATCCGGCCCGATCGACCCCGCGCGTCTGGATTGGATCTTTGCCGCCTTTCCCCCTCTCAAAACCTTTTGGAAGTCTGAGGCAGGAACGCTGTCGGGTGGGCAGAAACAGATGTTGTCGATTGCCCGCGCGATGGCCGAAGAACGCAAGCTGTATCTGATTGACGAACCCACCAAGGGCCTGGCGCCTGCGATCATCTCCACGATGGCGCGTGCGCTCAAGGATTTGAAGGATCAGGGCGCATCGATCCTGATGGTGGAGCAGAATTTTGCCGTGGCCAAAGCGTTGGGTGACACAGCCAACGTGATGGATGACGGACGGGTAATCTGGTCGGGTGCGATGGAGGCGCTCGCCAACGACGCTCCTCTTCAGGAGCAACTGATGGGATTGAGCATGGAGGCGCATTCGACGTGACCCAATCAGCCTATTCCAACCCGGCAGGATACCACCCATGACCGCGGCCCCCGAACATGCGCCGACGATGGCGCGCACAACGCTACGCGACCGGCTCGCGCCCTATGCGCCGTTCCTGCTGGTTCCTGCGCTGGCCGTTGCCGGTTTCCTAGCCGTACAGAACCCGGCAAGCTGGCTGACGCTGACCGTCTCCGGGCTGGCGATGGGAATGATGATCTTCATCATGGCCTCTGGCCTGACGTTGGTTTTCGGATTGATGGACGTCATCAATTTCGGACACGGCGCCTTTGTCTCGGTGGGGGCCTTTGTCGGAATCTCTGTTCTGTTGGCGCTGGGGCAGATGACCGGGGCTCCGTCTCTTGGGCTAAACCTACTGGCGGTTCTCGCTGCCGTTCTCGCCGCGATGGCCGCCACGGCAACAATGGGGTGGGCCTTTGAGAGGGTGATCGTGAAACCCGTCTACGGAAATCACCTCAGCCAGATCCTCGTTACGATGGGCGGGCTCATTATCGCAGAGCAGCTGATTATCGTCCTCTGGGGGCCAGAGGAGATCTATTTCACCCGACCTGAGACGCTGAAAGGCGCGCTGACCTTTGGGGATGCGGCAATTGAAAAATACCGTCTGGTGGCGGTCGGCGTGGGGCTTGTGGTCTTTGCCGCGATGCGGTTCGTGCTGCGCCGTACCAAAATTGGCCTGATCGTGCGGGCAGGTGTCCAAAACGGTGAAATGGTGGCGGCCCTTGGGTACCGGTTGAGACTGGTTTTTGTCGGCGTTTTCATTGCCGGTTCTGCACTGGCCGGTTTGGGCGGAGTGATGTGGGGTCTGTACCAGGAGGTCATCACCGCCCATATGGGCAATCAGGCAATGATCTTGATCTTCATCGTCGTGATTATCGGCGGGCTTGGTTCTGTCGAGGGATGTTTTGTTGGCGCTCTTCTTGTCGGCCTTCTGCAAAACTACATCGCCTTTGTTGAGCCGAAACTCGCGCTGATTTCCAACATCGCGCTAATGGTCGCGATCCTCATGTGGCGCCCGATGGGCATGATCCCGGTGGTAAAGGCAAAATGATCCGCTCTCTCCTGTCTGGCGATATGCCACGATCCAAGTTTCTGGGCGCCATCCTGCTTGTGATCCTGATCTGTCTGGCCTTTGCACCGTTTCTTTTTCCGGGGGTCCGCACAGTCGACACGGCCGCCCGGATCTGTATCTTTGTTGTCCTGGTCGCCAGTTATGACCTGCTGCTGGGCTACGGCGGTATCGTCAGCTTTGCCCATACGATGTTTTTTGGCATCGGCGCATATGGTGTTGCGCTCAGCTCTACCCATCTGGGCCGCGGATTTGACTCCCTGATCATTGGAGCAGGCATCGGTGCAATCCTGGCAGCGGCCCTTGCGTTGGTGATTGGTCTGTTTTCCCTGCGGGTTCGGGCGATCTTTTTTGCAATGATCACCCTTGCCGTCGCATCCGCTGTGGCCGTTCTGGTCAGCCAGATTTCGTCTGTAACCGGAGGCGAGGACGGTCTGACATTCAAGATCCCGCGCGAGCTGGGACCAGCATTCAAATTCGGGAAAGACCTCTTTGGCGGAGAGCTTCTTGGCGTCAAGCTGAACGGCAAACTTCTCACCTATTACCTGATCTTCGGCGGCAGCCTCATCCTGTTCCTGACACTGTTGCGGATTGTGAACTCTCCGTTTGGCCGCGTCCTCCAGGCCATCCGCGAAAACGATTTTCGCGCAGAAGCCATTGGCTACCGGGTGGTGATATACCGCGTCACGGCAACCTGTCTCTCTGCTGCGGTAGCCGCCTTGGCCGGATCTCTCTATGCGATCTGGCTGCGATACGTCGGGCCGGACACCACCCTGTCGATGGAAATAATGATCGACATTCTACTGATGGTCGTGATCGGCGGCATGGGAACGATCTACGGCGCCGTGATCGGGGCCACGTTGTTTGTCCTTGCCCAGAACTATCTGCAGAACCTGATGAGTGGCCTGTCGAGCATGACAGAAGGACTGCCCATTCTGCCGGAGCTGTTCAGCCCGGATCGCTGGCTCTTGTGGCTGGGGGTTTTGTTTATCCTCAGCGTCTATTTCTTTCCAACCGGTGTGGTTGGTCGCTTGCGCGGGCAACGATAGGCGATATGCCTTCCATCATGCCGGGCGGACAGGCATTTTTGCCCCGAACCGGTTTTCCAGCTCGCTTGTCGGATAGCCGAGGAACCGGCAGGTGCAGATTTCCACATGGCTGTGGCAATCCTTGAGCCGGGTGCGACCGCTACGATGCTGAAGGTAAAACCCTTTGTCACGGAGGGCCTGAAACAGGTCCACCCAGGATTTGGCGGTTCTGAAGCTCTCATTCAGAACCATGCGAAGCTGGACAGCCATTTCAGTATCCAATCGCGCGGACATGCGCGCCGAAGCCCATGCACTTTCGCCCGATTGGCCTGGCAGGTGTGTGGTGTATGTCGTCATCGTCTGATCCCCTTTGGTCCGGAATTGACCTCCCCATCAGACTAGTGACACCAAGGCTGCTAGAAATAGCTGTACAAACAGTAAAAGGGGCGCCTCTTTCGAGACGCCCCTCTATCTGGAAGGATAGCAGATTAGCCTTTTTTCAGGACTTCGCGACCCAGAAGTTCTGCGATCTGCACGGCATTCAGGGCCGCGCCTTTGCGCAGGTTGTCAGAGACGCACCACAGGTTCAGACCGTTGTCGATGGTCGAATCCTGACGGATGCGGCTGATGAAGGTTGCAAAGTCGCCAACGCATTCGATCGGGGTGACGTAGCCACCGTCTTCGCGCTTGTCGATGACCATGATGCCCGGCGCCTCACGCAGGATGTCGCGGGCTTCGTCTTCGTCAAGGAAGTCTTCGAATTCGATGTTGATCGATTCGGAGTGACCAACAAACACCGGCACTCGCACGCAGGTCGCCGTGACCTTGATCGACGGATCGACGATCTTCTTTGTCTCCGCCACCATCTTCCATTCTTCCTTGGTCGAACCGTCGTCCAGGAAAACGTCGATGTGCGGAATCACGTTGAACGCGATCTGCTTTGTGTAGACGCTCGGCGGCACGTCCTGCGTCGGATTGTAAACCGCCTTGGTCTGATCCCACAGCTCGTCAATCGCTTCCTTGCCGGAGCCGGAAACGGATTGGTAGGTCGATACCACCACGCGCTTGATCTTGGCACGATCATGCAGCGGCTTCAGCGCCACAACCATCTGCGCGGTCGAGCAGTTCGGGTTGGCGATGATGTTTTTCTTGGCATAGCCGTGCACGGCCTGCGGGTTCACTTCCGGTACGATCAGCGGGATGTCCGGATCGTAGCGATAGAGCGAAGAGTTATCGATGACGGTACAGCCCGCCGCCGCAGCCTTGGGCGCATATTTCTTCGTCGCATCGGAACCGATGGCAAAAAGCGCCATGTCCCAGCCTGCAAAGTCGAACGTGTCCAGGTCCTGGGTTGTCAGTGTCTTGTCGCCGAATGTGACTTCGGTGCCGAGGGATTTGCGGCTCGCCAGAACTGCAATCTCATCCACAGGAAACTGGCGCTCAGCCAGAATGTTCAGCATTTCGCGACCCACGTTGCCCGTGGCGCCAGCGATAACGACGCGATAACCCATTTTGTTTCTCCAATTGTATCCGGCCTTGTGGCCGGCTGCGGTGTCATATCGATATTGGCCTCAGTATGAAAGGCCGGATCAGTCCAACCGGTCCTGACTGAGCAGATATATTGCGCATCCGACCGCCAAAAAGATCGTGAAGAAGGCAAAAATCGCAAAATAGGGAACAGAAAGGTCCGCACCGGCCATTTTCGCATGGAGCCGTCCGCTGGCGAACTGCATGATTCCCACGCCGCCAATTCCAAAGAAGTTGAGCATCGTGACACCCCGCCCGACCAGATGCGGCGGAACAAAAGCCCGCCCATGTGCAAGGATCACAGGAAAGGACGCGCCAAAAAAGCCAACCGCAGCCAAGAGCGCGATGACCAGAACCACCGGCCCGTCGATCCACATCATCAACCCACAAAGAGCCAGACCACCCAGCAGGTTGCCTCCCAGGATGACCCCCTTGCGAGTACCCAGCAGCCGGTCCATTGGCCCATAGGCAAAGGTTCCCAGGATCATCGCGATCCCCATCGCGAGGCTGGCAAGCCCCACATCCGCGCGGCTCATGTTGAAAACGTCGCTCAGGTAGGGGCCGATCCACAGCCCTCGCAGTGCCGCAGAGGGGGCATAGGCGACCAACATCAGCAGAAAGATGGGCCACAGGACCGGCATTCTGAGAATATCAAGAACCGACCCTTTGGGCGCATCATCAGGCGCGCTGACCTTTTCCGGATCCCGGACCGTAACGCCAATGCCAACAGCCACCAGCGCAGAAACCACCGCCAGTCCGATCATGGTGCCACGCCATCCGACCCATTCCACAGCCAATGCCGTCGGATAAGAGGCCACCAAATTCCCAAGCGACCCCACCCCCAGCATCACGGCCGCAAGTGTTGCAAACTGGCGCGGCGGATACTGGCGCGCAAAGATGTAGTAGGACGCCATCAGAACCGGAGAGCAGCCAACACCGATCAGCACCATCGCAAGGCTGACATGGATCGGCGCAGTTGCAACCGCAAACAAGAGCGCACCACCCCCACCGCCCACAAGCAACAGGGCCGCCGCCGTGCGGCTCGGCCCGATGCGGTCCAGGGCCCAGCCCACCGGTAGCTGCATAGCGGCAAATGTCAGAAACCAAAGACCAGAGGCGAACGCCAGATCTTCGGGTGTGGTGCCGATGTCGGTTTCCAGCGCAGACGTCAGCACAGCGAGAAACGCCCGATAAAACTGACTGAGCACATAGCCCAGACACAAGATGATCAAGCCGATGTGCATTGCTCTGCCTCCTCCTGATATGGTTGAACTCACAGTGGCGATTTCGCACCGTTGCACAAGGGTGCGAAACCACCAGTCCGTGAATGGTCGTGATCTGAAACCGCGCTACCCTATCCTTCGACAGGAGGCATTTACCCCGATGGCCCAGGACGATTTTTACAAAAACCTTTCGCCAAGCAAGGATTTCGCTGCTTTGACGCGGAGCGGCGCGTTTACCCCACTGCCGCGCGACTGGATGGTCGGCTGCTGCGATATCGTAAATTCCTCAGAGCTGATCGCCAAGGGACGGTACAAGACGGTCAACACCATCGGCGCTTCTGCGATTGCCGCTATGATCAATGCGATGAGGGGCACGTCGTTCCCGTATATCTTTGGCGGTGATGGCGCATCTTTTGCCGTGCCACCCGAATTCGCAGATACCGCGCGCGATGTTCTTAGCCGGTTGCGCAGTTGGGCCAGTGCAGAATTCGATATCGACTTGCGCGCCGCGCTTTTGCCGGTGTCATGGATCCGGGCCGAAGGGCTTGATGTGACGGTTGCGCGCTATGCGGTGTCAGATGCAGCAGACTACGCGATGTTTTCCGGTGGCGGCCTTACTTGGGCGGAACAACAGATGAAGGCAGGCGGTTTTCAGGTCGCCCCAGCCGAGCTGCCGGACCCGCCTGACCTGACCGGCCTTTCCTGCCGCTGGAATACAATCCCTGCGCGCAACGGGATGATCCTGTCCGTGGTGGTACAACCTGTTCCCGGCGCGCCTTCTGGCAGCTTTGAGAGAATCACGAGCGAGGTCCTCGCTGTTGCGGAACAGCTACAGCGCAGCGGCCATCCTGTTCCCGCTGAGGGACCAGATTTCAGTTTTCCACCGCCCGGCATTGACCTGGAGGCCCGGATTTTCCGCGGTCAGGGGTCGGTGATTTGGAAAAAACTGCAAGTATTTCTATTCAGTGCCTTTGCCGCCTTTGCCCTGTCGCGCAAAAAGCCTCTGGCTGGATTTGACGCATCTCACTACCGTCAGATGCTCGCCGCCAATGCCGACTACCGCAAGTTCGATGACGGTTTGAAACTTACGCTCGATTGCCCCGAAGAGGTGCGCGCAGCCCTTGCCGATATCCTGGAACGCGCGGCGGCTGCGCGGCTGGTCCGCTATGGCCTTCATCAACAAGACGAAGCACTGGTCACCTGCATCGTGCCCTCGGTGATGCGGGACGATCACGTCCATTTTGTCGATGGGGCTGCTGGTGGCTACACTCAGGCCGCGCTTCAGATGAGCGCAGGTATGACCTCTGCCGTGGCCTGATCGCTCCCACCTGCAAGCAAATCAAAGCCCTCCCGCATCGCTGCGAGAGGGCTTTGTCTTATCGGGACAGAATGTGCTGATCACACAGGCTGGAACCGCCCGGCACGCGGATCGTAACATTCCAAACCGCCCTCACCGATATCCGTCCAAAGACCGTGCAGGCTCAGGGTTCCGTCGCGTACAGCACTGTCAATAAAGGGAAATGTCATCAGGTTTTCCAGAGACGCAACAACCGCCTGACGTTCAAACTGGCGGGCCTGCGCATCGGCATCTTCGATATCTTCCACCAAAGAGAATTTCGGTTTCAGAATGTCCATCCACCGCCCGACAAAGCTCTCTTTTGCGTCAAGAGCCGGCGCATGGCCTTTGCACATGTCGATGCAGCCCTGAACACCACCACATTGCGAGTGACCCAGCACGATCAGATGCGCAACCTTGAGAACGGTCACGGCATATTCGACCGTTGCGCTGGTCCCGTGATGATCCCCATCCGGTTGATAGGGCGGAACGAGGTTGGCGATATTTCGGTGGATAAAGAACTCACCCTGATCAGCCCCAAAGATGGAGGTCACATGCACGCGGCTGTCACAGCAGGAAATCACCATGGCACGGGGACGCTGACCTTCGCTGGCAAGCCGCCGATACCAGCCTTGGTTCTCGCTGTAGGTGGTCGCTTTCCAGCCGTGATAGCGCGTCACCAGATAGCTGGGGAGAGGTTTGGCGAATTCCATAAGTTATTCCTCAAATGACCTTATGCGAGGTCTGTTACCAAGGATTGTTACCAAATTCGAGAGATTTGGCTACCTGCGTGGAAACCTTTTGAAAACTTCTGAGGCGCAATTTTGGATCGTGCCGTGGGGGCATGAATAATGGGGTTTAATGTGGTGGCTCAGATACTCACAGTAATACACAAGGAAAACGTGCGTCTGGATTCCGAGAAACTCTCGGAGCTCTATGCGCAACTTGGCGAAGCCGGGGCAGAAGATGTCATCTGTCGCGCAATTGAAGAGCTGGCAGTGCGCTTGTCTCATTGCGAACGGCTCTGGCGTCAGAATGATATGGCCAACCTGCGCAAAAGCGCGCGATCGCTGATTGCGATTTCGGATCAGATCGGGATGACGGCGATGGCGCGCATTGCGCGGGACGTCACCGCTGCGATCGACAGCGAGGATCCGTCAGCCATTTCTGCAACATTGTTCCGCCTGATGCGGATCGGAGAGCGCTCGCTCACTGCCGTTTGGGAGCAACAAGACCTTTCCGTTTGATCGGTGATCCTGGGGGGACACCGCCAAAACAAGGCAACTATAGCTGAGTTCGGACTGCCACCGACGGGGTTTCCCCGCATCAGCAGGTGCCTGCCAAACCAACGTCGCACTGTCTCAGTGACCGGGCTCTGCAAAGGGGCCCTTATCGGCGTTGGGCATACGACAGTCAGGCCCGGAGGCATTCGTACTCGGGCGGACGAGCCAAGACAGTGCAGGGCTTGCAGATGGCGCTGTGACAGATACTGTGACGATGAAATCGCCCCCCGGACCGGAGTATCCCGTCATGACCTCTGCCAAGCCCCCTGTCTTTGCCAATGCGGATGCCGCTGCAATCGATCTGCATGTTCTGGATCAAGACACCTGCGAGGACTGGCTGGCAGCGGCCCCCGCCATGACCGCGAATTGGGCTCGCACCAATGGCTTTCGGGGCGCGATTGGGCAGGTCGTTGTCGTGCCCGCGCCTGATGGGCAACCCGCACAGGTGCTGGTGGGATTTGGCCGGGCTGCAGACCGCGCCCGCAAACGGTTCAATCTGGCGGCAGCCGTGCCATCCCTTCCCAAAGGCATATATCGCCTGGCCGAGGGTGTCGCAGAGGCGGATCGCGCAGCCGAATCGCTTGGCTGGCTATTGGCGCAATATCGCTATGACCGCTACAAATCCGGCGGTGATGCCGACACGCATCTGGTCGCCCCCGAAGGCGTAGACGCCACACGCATCGAAGCACTCGCAGCAGGAGAGTTCCTGACCCGCGACCTGATCAACACACCCGCAGGTGACATGGGACCGGATGAACTGGAGGCCGCCGCACGCGATCTGGCTGACCAGCACAAGGCCAGTTGCACCGTCGTCCAGGATGAGGATCTCCTGCAGCAGAACCTGCCGATGATACATGCGGTTGGCCGCGCCTCTGACAGGCGGCCGCGTCTGATCGATATCAAATGGGGCAACAGCGGCCCGACGCTGACACTGGTCGGCAAGGGCGTCTGTTTTGACACTGGCGGGCTGAATCTCAAACCCGGAAGCAGCATGGCGCTGATGAAAAAGGATATGGGCGGCGCGGCAAATGTTCTGGGCCTTGCCCATATGATCATGGCGTTGAACCTGCCTGTCCGCTTGCGGGTTCTCATTCCCGCGGTTGAAAACAGCGTCTCAGCAAATGCCTTTCGCCCCGGCGACGTCCTGACAGCGCGCAACGGGTTGACCGTCGAGATCAACAACACCGACGCCGAGGGGCGGCTCGTGCTGGCCGATGCTCTGGCTCTTGCAGCGGAAGACACCCCCGACTTGCTGATTTCCATGGCGACCCTCACAGGCGCGGCACGGGTGGCGGTTGGGCCTGACCTTGCCCCGTTTTATACCGATAACGAAGGCGACGCGGTTGCACTGGCACAGGCGGCACAGAGATTGGCAGATCCAGTCTGGCGCATGCCGTTCCACACTCCGTATGAGACGATGATCGAACCGCAGATCGCTGACCTCGACAATGCCCCGGGTGGTGGTTTTGCAGGCTCGATTACTGCGGCGTTGTTCCTGCGCCGCTTTGCAGCCGATACCCGCTACATGCATTTTGACATCTACGGCTGGACCCCAGCTGCCGCACCCGCCCGCCCCAAAGGGGGCGCGCTGCAGGGCGCGCGCGCCCTGCTTGAGGCTCTTCCAAACATGCTGGACCTGCCGAAAGGCTCCAAATGACGGACGCACGACGCACCCCTGCCAATGACCGGGTTGTCGCCGCACGGCTGAAACAGAGCTACCCGGATCTGGCCTCCGTTGACGGAACCAACATGACGGTCATCGCCCCCGTGGTGGACCTGTTGCGCCGACCTGATGGGCCGCGGGACAGGCAACTGCTGCTTGGCGCGGATGTCACGGTTTATGAGGACAGGAACGGCTGGGCCTATGTGCAGTCCGCGGCTGATGACTATGTTGGCTATGTATCGAGCGCCGCACTGGCTGAGCGGGATGCGCCTGCAACCCATATGGTGTGCACGGCCGCAACTCATGCCTACCGCGATGCAAACATGAAGTCCCAGGATCTCTGCGGCTTGAGCTTTGGCGCTCGTGTTCGGGTCTTGGGGCAAACAGACCGGTTCGCCGAAACCGACCAGGGCTTTATCCCGGCCCACCACCTGCGCCCCTTGGATGCCTACTCAGCTGATCCCGTAACCGTCGCCGAGCTGTTCCTCGGGACCCCATATCTATGGGGCGGCAACAGCCGCTCCGGCATCGACTGCTCGGGCCTTGTGCAGGCTGCCATGTTGGCCTCTGGCATCGACTGTCCCGGCGACAGCGATCAGCAGGAACAAGAACTGGGCGAACCTTTACCCCTGGGCAATACATCCGTCCCGACAGATCTGCGACGCGGCGATATTCTGTTCTGGAAAGGCCATGTGGCAATGATGCGGGACAACGAAACCATGATCCATGCAAATGCCTACCATATGGCCGTGGCATTAGAACCTGTCACAGGGGCCGTCAGCCGGATCATGGAACAGGGGGATGGGCCGATCACCGGGCATCGCAGGCTACCGCTCACGACAGGCTGACATAGTCCTTCACGTTACGGAGCGGATCAGTTTGCGTTCCAACACGCGCAACACCGTCTTCAAGTCATGCCCTCGCTTCAGGATCTGGCCGTCCATACCGACAACGGCATACTGCCCTTGACGACCGCGCAGCTTGGGCCGTTTTTCAATCCGGTATAGTGGGTTTTCTGCGGTTCGACGAAACACGGAGAACACTGCCAAATCCCGCAGCGAGGATATTCCGTAATCCCGCCACTCCCCCGCTGCAACCATCCGCCCATAGAGCGACAAGATGACCGCCAGCTCTGTGCGATGAAAGGCGACCTGCTCGGGGCCGGAGTGAGACGGGAAAGGCTGTACCTGGTCAAAGCTCATGGGGTTAAGGATGCCATGATTTGCCCCCAAATCAAGCCCCTGAGCGAATTGAACCGCGCAAGTGGCCTCAGCTAGCGGCGCTCTCTGCGCCAACAGCATGGGTGTCCAGGCCCAGGATTTGTTGAAAAGCCACCCGTCCCGGCATCGTCAGAACCAGCCCACGTCGCACCGTCTGACGTTTGACCCAACCAACGTCCAACGCGTGGGACAGCAACTGGCGCCCCAGCGGGCCTGAGATGTGCAGACGCCGTTCCGTCCAATCCATGCACGGGCGGGCAAAGGGCTGTTTGCCTACGGTTTGCGGCAGTTCAACACCCAGCTTTTGCCAGACGTCATCCGGTTGAATATCAAATCCGCCGTTGCGTTCGATCAGCATGCCCCGCGACAAAAACCGATCCGTCATTGCCACAGCCAAAGGTCCGGCAAAATGATCATAGCAGCTCCGCAGCGGGGCAAGCTCTCCCGCCTTGCGCCTTTGTGCCTGATGCAATGCGTCTGATGGTGCAATCGAGGCCAATTGCTCCAACGCGTGCGCAACCTCGGCGCTGGTAAGGCGGTGAAACACACAGCGCCCCCGCCGCTCAGCCACAACCAGCCCAGCCGACTGCAAGAGCTGCAGATGCGCCGTTGCCGTTGGAGGTGTGACGCCCGCAGCAGATGCCAACTCCTTGTTGGTGTAGGATCGCCCATCCAGCAGTTCACATAACATGCGGGTCCGGCTCGCATCTGCGAGGGCCTGGCCAAGGATATCAAATCGAGGAGTGCTCATGGCATCACAGCCTAGCGCAGCTGACCCCCGCGCCCCAGAACAATCGCTTCGACGATGAGCGAACGATCACCGTTACGGCTGGCCGCAGATCTGATCAAACCCCGTAGCGGGTCAGGAAAATATCAATCGCACCATTGATTACCTTTTCCCGCTCCGCCTGCGAGATTTCGGCATCTATGTTGAACAGAAGTCGCAGAAACATATCTGCGCGGCACAGTTCGGCAAACTGATCCGCAGCCAGGCTGAGATCGTCGATCTGCAGCTGATTTTGCGCGACCGCCATTGCAAGGTAATCCCGCAGCTGCGCCCGAATGGTGAGCGGGCCACTTTCATAAAACCAGCGTCCAAGATCGGGAAAGCGGTCGGCCTCTGCGACGCAGATCCGAAACATCTTCACGCCAAATTCAGACAACACCACGGACAGGATATGATGCCCAGCCGCGCGCAACACCGTTTGCGGATCACAGGACGCAGAACAGAAATCCTGTGCCGTATCCGCCTGATGGGCACAGCCGTGGCGCGCGACTTCCATGAACAACAGCCGCTTGTCGGGAAAGTAGCTGTAAAGCGTCGCCTTGGACACACCCGCAGCCCTGGCAATGTCATCCACGCTGGCCCCTTCAAAGCCATGCGCCATGAAGACGTCCCGTGCGCCCTGCAGAACCTGATCGTATTTGCGCCCTTTTCGCGGGCTGCTGGCTGTTTGGCTCATGGCTATTCCGGTTGCTGCGGTCACGCCGCCAATCTGTGCGGCGTTGCGATGCGATGGCACTCCCCTGCGCAAATGGCAAGACAAGCGGCGCGAAGTCCGGTTAACTTAGCAAGCATCCTGCGACCGTTGGACCTGCATCACAGCCTGTTGTCATAACGTGATCCAGAGTAGGTGTGCAGCTATTGCGGTAAAAGGAAAATACGATGTTCTATTTCACGCAACGCCGACGGTTCAACGAATTGAGCGAGCAGGAGATTCTCGCGCTGGCAATTTTCTCCGAGGAAGATGATGCACGCATTTACAGGGGCTACGCTGAACGCCTGCGTGAGGATTACCCGGCGACTGCTGCCGTTTTCGACGGGATGGCCGCCGAAGAAGACACCCATCGCGCTGCGTTGATTGATCTGCACGAGGCCAGATTTGGCCCGACAATCCCGCTGATCCGGCGCGAACATGTTGCCGGGTTCTACGCGCGCCGCCCCATCTGGCTGGTGGAAAACCTTGGCCTCGACCGTATCCGGGAAGAAGCCGCCGTGATGGAGCGTGATGCCGAGCGATTTTACACCGCCGCAGCGGCGCGCACATCCGACGCGGCAACGCGAAAACTGCTGGGCGATCTGGCCGCGGCAGAGGCAGGCCATCAAGTCACCGCAACCGAATTGGGGGATCGCCATCTGGGCGCGGAGGAAACCGATGCCGAAGACGCCACCGCGCATCGACAGTTCCTGTTGACCTGGGTTCAGCCGGGGCTTGCGGGGCTTATGGATGGCTCTGTTTCCACCCTGGCACCGATCTTTGCCACCGCTTTTGCAACGCAGGACACCTGGACCACCTTTTTGGTTGGCGTCGCCGCCTCGGTTGGGGCAGGCATATCCATGGGGTTCACCGAAGCGGCTTCGGACGACGGCGCCTTGTCAGGCCGGGGCTCTCCGCTCAAACGTGGATTTGCGTCAGGGATCATGACAACTGTTGGCGGCCTTGGTCACGCCCTGCCCTATCTGATCCCCGACTTCTGGACCGCCACCATCATTGCGGTGCTGATCGTCTTTGTCGAACTCTGGGCGATTGCCTGGATCCAGAACCGTTTCATGGAAACACCCTTCTGGCGCGCCGCGCTACAGGTGGTTGTCGGGGGCGCGTTGGTGCTGGCCGCAGGCGTCCTTATCGGTAGCGGCTAGGACGGTCGCAATTGCGGCTTTCCGCCGTGGTCAAATCAGGTTACCAATTCCGTTAATGTTAGACATCTTTCTGAGAACCCTTCCCTTCTTTGCGATCATCGGTCTGGGATACTGGGCCGGACGAAGCCGTTTTTTCAGTGAAGAAGCGACTGCCAATCTCACCAAATTTGTCTTCTACTTCCCACTGTCCGCGATGATCTTTCGCTTTGCGGCAAATCTGTCGGTTGCAGAGATCTTTGATCCCAGGCTGATCCTCGGCTATCTGCTTGGGACTTTGGCGGTGTACCTCATCGCCACCGTCATCGCCGCCTTGCGCGGATTGGACATGCAGACCGCTGCCGTAGAAGCCCAATGCGCGGCAATTGGCAATGTTGGCTTTCTTGGTCTGCCGATGATGGTGCTGCTTTTCGGAGCCGCCTCAATCGGGCCGATGATGCTGGTCCTGAGCGTTGATCTCGTGGTGTTTTCGTCACTGATCGTTATCCTCATCAATGCGGGGCGCGGCTCTGGTCTGGGGTTCAGCACCCTGAAACTGGTGGGCCGTGGTCTGCTGCAGAACCCGATGATCCTGTCGATTTGTGCTGGTCTCATTTGGTCCGCACTGGCCCTGCCTATCCCTGCACCTGCGAATGCATTCCTCGAACTGCTGGGAGACGCAGCAACACCCGGAGCGCTATTTGCAATTGGTGCATCCCTCGCATCGAAATCGGCAGAGCGTGTTCAGATTGCCAGCTGGCTCAGTTTTGCCAAACTGGTCTTGCACCCCGCTTTGGTTGCGCTGTGTGTTTTGGTCCTGATCCCCGTTGATCCCTATGCTGCAGGTGTGGCGATCGCGGCCGCTGCGCTACCGGTTGCCGGCAACGTCTACATGCTGGCCCAACACTATGGCGTCGCACCGCACCGCGCCTCTGCGGCGATCTTGTTGTCCACGACACTATCGATCGTCACTTTGCCGCTCGTTATCGCCTGGGTCACGACTTTTACGCTACGCTGAATGACGCTCAGGCTGCCGACGTTCAGCTTTTTGCAAGCTTATGTCGCAAAAACAGGGGCCACAGACGCGCAGTCACTGGACCCTGTGCCTGACCACAGGTAGCGATAGGGCAGCACACGAACAAAGGAGTCGCCCAATGGAAACCGTCTCGGAAAACGCAGCTTTTGGCGGCGTGCAGGGCGTTTATCGCCATTCCAGCACAACCACCAACTGCGACATGACCTTTGGCCTGTTCCTCCCCGAAGAGGTGGCTGACGGCCCCGTTCCTCTCTTGTGGTATCTCTCCGGCCTGACCTGCACCCATGAAAATGCCATGACCAAGGCAGGGGCTCAGGCATGGTGCGCGGAACAGGGGATCGCGATCATTTTCCCCGACACCTCACCGCGCGGCGAAGGTGTCGCTGACGACGACGCGTATGATCTTGGTCAGGGGGCAGGATTTTATGTGAATGCCACCCAAGACCCATGGGCGCCCCACTTCCAGATGTGGGACTACATCACCGAAGAGCTGCCCGCTCTCTTGGGCGAGAACTTTGCAATTGATCTCGACCGCCAGTCGATCACCGGTCACTCGATGGGTGGGCATGGTGCTCTGACCATGGCAATGAACCTGCCTGGCCGGTTCCGCTCGGTCTCGGCCTTTGCGCCGATTTGCAACCCAAGCGCCAGCGATTGGGGCCGCAAGCAGTTGACGGCATATCTGGGCGAAGACGAGGCAAACTGGGCTGCCCATGATGCCACGCTGCTGATGCAGGAAAAGGGATTTGACGGCCCCGTTCTTGTGGACACTGGCACTGCGGATCAGTTCCTTGATCTACTGAAACCCGAAAGTCTGGCCCAAGCCGCCGCTGCGCGCCGCCAGCAGGCGACACTGCGCATGCAGCCAGGTTACGACCACAGCTATTTCTTTGTCTCCACCTTCATGGAAGATCACGTCGCCTTCCATGCCGAAGCGTTGTACCGGGGCTGATCCATGACCGAATTCGACTACGATCTCATCATCATCGGTTCCGGTCCGTCGGGTCGGACAGCGGCCATTCAGGCGGCAAAACTGAAACGCCGTGTTCTGGTCATCGACCGCAAGGATCGGCTTGGCGGGGTGTCGGTTCACACTGGCACGATCCCATCGAAAACCCTGCGGGAAACCGTTCTCAATCTGACCGGCTGGCGTGAGCGCAGTTTTTACGGGCGCAGCTACCGGGTCAAGGACACCATCGAGGCCGAGGACCTGAAGGCCCGCCTGCACATGACGCTCGATCACGAGGTCGACGTGCTGGAACACCAATTCAACCGCAACCACGTCGACACTTTGGCGGGGCTTGCACATTTCGTCGGCCCGAACGAGGTCGAGGTGGAAACCGAAGCAGGCGACACCACCCGCGTTACCAGCGAAAAGTTCCTGATCGCGACCGGCACCCGGACGTATCGCCCGGACTATGTACCGTTCAACGGGACAACCGTTGTGGATGGTGACGAATTCCTCGAAATGGCAGAAATCCCCCGCTCGCTGATCGTTGTGGGGGCCGGCGTTATCGGCGTTGAATATGCCACCATGTTCTCTGCCCTTGATGTGCGCGTGACCCTGATCGAACCGCGCGACAGTTTCCTGGACTTCATTGACCGGACCCTGATCCAGGAGTTCACCCATCAGATTCGTGAAAACGGTGTCGATCTGCGTCTCGGCTCGGCCATCGAAAAGATCGAGGACGAAGGCGAACATATCGAAGTGACCCTGGCCAACGGGCGCCACGTACGCGGCGAAATGTTGCTGTTTGCAGCCGGTCGCATGGGCAATACCGAAAAGCTGAACCTGAAGGCGGTTGGCCTCGAAACCGATCATCGCGGCCGCCTCGCCGTTGAACGCAAGACCTATCAGACAGCGGTGCCGCACATCTATGCAACCGGTGACGTGATCGGCCACCCCTCACTGGCGTCCACGTCGCTGCAACAGGGCCGTGTTGCGGCCTGTCATGCAATGGACGTCCCAACCGTCCCGGAAAGCCCCTGGTACCCCTATGGCATCTATTCGGTGCCGGAAATGTCCACCTGCGGCATGTCCGAGGAAGAGCTGAAAGAACGTGGCGTTCCTTATGAAGTTGGCATCGCCCGCTTCCGCGAGACATCGCGCGGCCACATCATGGGGCTGGAGCACGGTATGCTGAAGATGCTGTTCTCGCTCAAGACGCGCCGGGTTCTTGGGGTCCAAATCGTGGGCGAGGGTGCAACGGAGCTGATCCACATTGCCCAGGCTGTCTTGAACCTGCAGGGCACGGTTGATTACTTTGTTCAGAACACCTTCAACTACCCCACCCTTGCCGAGGCCTACAAAATCGCTGGTCTGGATGCGTTCAACCGGATGCCAATTCCAGATGAATACAAGGTGATGGCCCCCTCGAAGGCCAAAAAACCTGCGCCGAAAAAGAACGCAGAGAAGACAGAAAAAGCTGCAAGCAAAGCCGCCGAATGAGCGCGCTTTACATCGACGCAGATGCCTGTCCGGTGAAAGCCGAAGCAGAACGTGTCGCCACCCGCCATGGGTGGCGCATGTTCATCGTCTCCAATGGCGGACTGAGACCATCGCCAAATCCCTTGGTGGAAACTGTTATCGTGTCCGAAGGGGCGGATGTCGCCGATATGTGGATCGCGGAGCGCTGCGGCCCAGGTGACGTCGTTGTAACCGGCGACATACCCCTTGCATCGAAATGCATCGAAGCGGGGGCACGTGTGCTGCGCCACAACGGGGAACGCTTTACCGAGGCCAACATCGGCCAGCAGCTGGCGATGCGCGACCTGATGGCTGATTTGCGGGCTGCAAATCCGCTATCTGCGGGTGGTGGGGGCAAACCCTTCGGCAAGGCGGACCGGTCCCGCTTTCTTGACGCGCTAGAGCGCGAAATCCGCGCTGCAAAATCCGCGGGTTAGGATCAGAAAGCCACCGTCGTTCACCCGATTGGCACCGATTATCGGTTTCAGCTCTTTTTGCAATCTCCACCCATTGCCCCAGCACAGCTTTTGCGCGAAGGATCGTCCCTAGAACGGTGGAGGCGCAACAATGAGTGACACTGCAAAGGTCAGCCTGTTCGGCATTTTCGCCGCCATCGGTGCCGCTGTTGCATTTTCCGTCATCGACGTGATCTTCAAATTTCTGTCGGGGGACTACCCGCTGTATCAGGTCGTCATGCTGCGATCGATTGTGGCGATGATCGTGCTGATGGCTGTCATCATCCCGCTGGAAGGTGGGTTTGGCATCCTGCGCACCCGCCAACCGCGCTTGCATCTGCTGCGCAGTCTTGCTGTTTTGTTTGCGAACCTCTGCTTTTTCACAGGCCTTGCAATCATGCCCATTGCCGAGGCCGTGGCGATCGCTTTTGCAACACCCCTGGTCGTCACCACACTTTCGGTCATCTTTCTCAAAGAGCGTGTTGGCCCCTGGCGATGGCTTGCAGTTGCGGTCGGTTTTCTCGGCATTCTCATTATCATGCGCCCCGGACCCGGCACCTTTCAGGCCGCAGCGTTTCTGCCGTTTCTGGGCGCTTGTGGCTATGCCACGCTGCATGTGCTGACCCGGCGGGCCGGTGGAAGCGACAAGGCGGCAACGCTGTCATTTTATCCAACGCTGGGTTTTCTCGTGGTCAGTGCTCTTGTCGGGCTTGCAACGGGCGACGGTCGCTTTGCGACCAGTGACAGCGCCGCCTTGCAGTTTGTCCTGCGCGCGTGGGTTTGGCCCGCTCCAGAGGACTGGCTTCTGTTTCTGACTGTTGGCTTGGCGGGATCGGTCGGAGGCTATCTCGTCAGCCAGGCCTATCGCCTGTGCGAAGCTGGTCTGGTGGCGCCATTTGAATATATCGCCATGCCTATGGCTGTGTTCTGGGGCGTTCTGGTGTTCGATGAATGGCCCGAGCCTGCCGTCTGGATCGGTTCTGCGCTTATTATTGGCGCGGGCCTTGTTTCTGTCTGGCGCGAAACCCGCAGGAACCGCCCTGCCCCACGCCCCAGACCTCGCTCAACCGGCTAGGAGACACGAATGCCTATTGATGCCGTCGTTTTTGATATTGGTCGCGTCCTGATCGAATGGGATCCCGAGCGTTTTTATGACAGCAGACTGGGAGAGGCAGAGCGCATGCGCCTGTTTCGGGAGGTCGATCTGCTGGGCATGAACGAAGGACTGGATCGGGGAGATGACTTTAAAAGCGCAGTCTATGGCCTGGCCGAACGTCACCCTGCCTGGGCCGACGAGATCCGCCACTGGCATGACAGCTGGCTGAAGATGGCCTATGCAGAAATCCCCCACTCCGTAAGACTGCTGCGCAATCTGAGGCGTGCAGGCGTTCCTGTCTTTGCCCTGTCCAACTTCGGCATCGGCCCGTTCGAACTGGCAAGCACAGTCTATCCCTTCTTCAAGGAATTTGATCAGGCCTATGTCTCTGGCTATCTCGGCACGCTAAAGCCTGAACCCGAAATTTATGAACACCTGGAACGCGGCAGCAAGGTTGCCCCGAACCGGCTTTTGTTTACCGACGACCGCCCTGAAAATATCGCAGCTGCGGCAGAGCGGGGATGGAACACACATTTGTTCACCACCCCGGATACTCTCGCCCGCCGCCTCGTGGATGAAGGGCTCCTGAGCGAAGAGGACGCGACATGACCAAAATCCTGCACATCCCGTTTGCCGAAGGCGAAGCCAATCTTGATTGGTTGGCGTTCTGTGATGCGCTGGCCGCCGGGCACAAGCTGCCCAAGGCAGAGGTCGCCGACAGTTTCCTGTATCGCGGCAAGGACACCCTGCTGAACCGCGCCGCATGGATCGACGGCATGGGGCTTGCGGTAAAGAACGCGACGGTGTTCCCCGGCAATCCGGAACATGACAAGCCGATGATCAACGGCGGTGTCTATCTCTACGGCGATGGAGACGGGGTGCTCGAAGCTCTGGTTGACTTTCACCTCGTGACAAAGTGGAAAACCGCTGGCGATACGCTCCTTGGCGCGCTGCGCCTTGCCAACCCTGACAGTCGCGAGATCCTGATCGTAGGGGCCGGCACGGTTGGCGCATCTCTGATCGAAGCCTTTGGCACGGCTTATCCAGAGGCGCAGATCCGTATCTGGAACCGGACAATCACCAAAGCAGACGCGCTTACAGCTGCCTATCCGGGCACCCAGACCGCCCCCGATCTCGAAGCCGCAGTTCGGGCCGCTGATATCATCATCACCTGCACCATGTCCTCAACCCCGGTGATCCGGGGGGAATGGTTGCGCCCCGGTCAGCACCTGAACATGATCGGCGCCTATCGCCCGGACATGCGCGAGGCGGACGATACCGCTCTTCAGCGCTCACAGATCTATTGCGACAGCTTTGACACAACCATTGACCACATCGGTGAGTTCAAGATTCCGCTCGCCAATGGGGCCATCCAACGGGAGGACATCCTCGCGGACTTCTATGCATTGGACAGCTTTCCTGCCTTCGATCCAGGTCAGATCACCCTGTTCAAGAACGGCGGTGGGGCCCATCTCGATCTGATGACCAGCCGTCACATTCTGGAACGCTGGCGCGCAACAACCTGATTGCACGCAGACCCAGACAGGCTGCCGCCTCAGGCGGCGGCCGCCGCGAGGGGCCGCTCGCGGATCGGCAGGTGCACGATGGCACTGAAGGCACCGACGCCAACGCCGATCCACCACACCAGCGTGTAATCGCCGTAGATGTCATACATCCGGCCACCCAACCAGACCCCCAGGAACCCGCCAATCTGGTGGCTGAGGAACACGATGCCATAAAGCGTGCCCATGTAGCGCAGGCCATAGATATGCGCGACCAAACCAGAGGTCAGTGGCACCGTGGCAAGCCAGAGTGACCCCATCGCGACCGAAAAAATGATGACCGATAGGGGGGTAATCGGCAGCAGGATAAATACCGCGGCGACAACCGTACGCGCAGTGTAGATCCCCGCCAAAAGATATTTCTTGGTGTACCGCTTACCCAGATAGCCAGCGAACAGCGTACCAGCGACATTCGCCGCGCCGATCAATGAAATTGCAACCGCGCCAAGCGCGGATGTCGTCGTGACACCAACCGAATGCAGCACACCGCCGGGCATGATAGGGCCGCACATTTCGGTGACGAAGGCAGGGAAATGAGCCGTGATGAACGCCAACTGGTAACCGCAGCTGAAAAAGCCCAGGAAGATCATCGTGTAGCTGGGATCCTTGAACGCCTTGACCAGGATCTGCCCCAGGCTCTCTTCCAGTTCGGCTTTGCTCGCGACCTCTGGCGCCCGCATCAATGGCAGCGTCAGGATGAGGGCCAGAACACTGACTGCAAACACCAGAAACACCATCTGCCAGCTCATCATGGTCAGCAGGAACTCTGCTGTCGGCGCGCCGACGATCTGGCCTGCCGATCCGGCTGCGGTAACAATCGCAAGCGACATGGATCGGTTCTCATCAGAGCTGGCCCGCCCCACGACCGCCAAAACCACACCAAAACCGGTGCCTGCGATGCCAAAGCCCACAAGCCACTCGTAGGCCTGCATCTGAAATGGCGTCGTGGCACCTGCGCTCAGGACCAGACCGGCGGCGTAGACGACAGCGCCAAGGACAATGGCCTTGCGATCCCCGATCTTCTCAGCCACGGCGCCAAAAATGGGCTGACCGATCCCCCAGGCGAGGTTTTGAATGGCGATGGCGAGCGAGAATTCAGAGCGCAGCCAGCCAAACTCTTCCGCGATCGGGATCTGGAACACCCCGAATGAAGCGCGCACGGCAAAGCTCATCATGATAATAACGCAGCCCACGATCAAAACCGGGGTAAATAAGGGCGTGGCGCGGGGCATGGGGTCTCTCCTGCTCATCAAATGGCAGGACCATGATCTGCCAGACTTTCGGATGGCCACGGTAGCCAAATCCCCTCACCGGTCAAATCAGCATTTCTTCGGGGTATGTTAAGCAAAACTGATGTGAACATCCGCAAGGGGCGGATGGCTGATAACAAACCTTTGCCCGCATGTGGTTTTCCATCGCTTCCCATCCGCCGTCCGGCGCGCTATCCCTTTGCCATGACGCATCTGAGCACGCTGTATCAGCAGAAAATCGACGCGGGTGAATTGAAGCCCGATGCCGCCCAAGAGGCGGTGTTGCCGCATTTCGATCGTATCGCCGAAGGGCTGATGGCGCCCCCGGTGAAACGCGGGTTCTTTCGCAAGGCCAGCTATCAGTCCGTGCGCGGCCTTTATCTCTGGGGCGGTGTCGGGCGTGGTAAATCCATGCTGATGGATCTCTTTGTCGACAGCCTGCAAGGCGTGCCCGCCCGTCGCGTCCATTTTCACGCCTTTATGCAAGAGATACACAGCAAGATGCATGAGGCCCGGCAAAGCGGCACCGAGGACGCACTGGCCCCTGTCGCAAAGGAAGTCGCCGATAGCGTGCGCCTGCTGGCCTTTGACGAGATGCAGATCACCGATATCACCGATGCAATGATCGTCGGTCGCCTGTTTGAAGCGCTGTTTGAAGCCGGAGTGACGGTGATCACCACCTCCAATCGTGTGCCGGATGATCTTTATAAGAACGGATTGAACCGGCAGCTGTTCTTGCCCTTCATCGCCCTCATCAAAGAGCAGATGGAGGTCCACGAAATGGTGAGCCCTGTGGATTATCGGCAGGATCGGCTGACCGGTGAACAGGTCTATTTCGCGCCCGTTGACGCAAACTCTCGGGCCAAGATCCGGGCTGTCTGGGAAGATCTGTCAGGCGGACCGGCGCAACCGCTCACCCTGGAAGTCAAAGGCCGCGAAGTCACCTTGCCAGCCTTTCGCAATGGTGTCGCCCGCGCCACCTTTTACGATCTATGCGGCAAGATGCTGGGGCCCGGTGACTATCTTGCCATCGCTGAAGAGGTGAAGGTTCTCATCCTTGAAGATATCCCGCGCCTGTCGCGCAACAACTTCAACGAGGCAAAACGCTTCGTGACGCTGATTGATGCGCTATATGAGGCAAAGGTCAGATTGATCTGCTCCGCCGCAGCCCAGCCCGAAATGCTCTATGTTGAGGGCGAAGGCACCTTTGAGTTTGAACGTACCGCTTCGCGGTTGCGGGAAATGCAGGATCAGGACTGGGGCAAGGCGGACTGAAGCCCCGCAAGATGGGGGCGCTGCCCCCTCGACAGCTGCGCTGTCTCACCCCCGGAGTATTTGGGGAAAGGTGACAAACGCCGCGCTGGCCTGAACCGCCCAACATGCCACCGCTTTGCGCCGTCGCGGCAAAAACAAAATGGGGGCGCTCCCGCCCCCTATTCTGGTCCTGTTGCCGTCAGATCAACGTCCGTCAGCCGTTTTCGCGCAGAATGTGACCTGCGAGATAAAGCGAGCCGCAGATCAGCACACGGGCGGTTGGATCCTTTGCCAGGATCGCCTGGAGTGCCGCCATGGTATTGGCTGCGGTTGCTGCCTCAAGTCCCACGGATTTCGCCGCAGCTTCGGTTTCCTCTGCGCTGAGGGTGTTGATCTCATCGGGGATCGAAATCGCGGTGAGGCTTGCAGCCTGTGCGGCCAGAGGGGCCATGTAGCCCTTGACGTCCTTGGTGTTCAGCATCCCGCAGATCAGATGCGTCGGACGTTTCGGCAGGTCGGCCAGCACGTCAGCCAAGGCAATCCCGGCAGCCGCATTATGCCCACCATCCAGCCACAGTTCCGCATCACCTGCAGCCTCGACCAGGGGGCCGGTCTTCAGCCGCTGCATCCGCGCGGGCCATTCGGCGTTGGTCATCGCGGCCTCGCAGGCGGCTTCATCCGCACCGAGGTGGCGCAAAGCAGCCAATGCAGCCCCCGCGTTCTGGATCTGATGGGCGCCCAGAAGCGCAGGTAGAGGCAGATCCAGAAGGCCGTTTTCATCCTGAAATACCAGGCGACCACACTCTTCCTGCACATGCCAGTGCTGGCCATAGGCCAGAACCGGCGCACCCAGACGGGCGGCGGTCGCTTCGATCACCTCCAGCGCGTCCTCGTGCTGAGGGCCGACCACAACGGGAACGCCACGCTTGATGATGCCCGCCTTCTCCGCTGCGATCTTGGCAATCGTATTGCCAAGGAACTGTTCATGATCGATCGATACAGGTGTGATGATCGACAGTTCTGGCGTGATGACGTTGGTTGCATCCAGACGGCCACCCAAACCGACCTCGAGCAGGGTGTAGTCTGCCGGGGTGCGCGAAAAGGCCAGCAGGCCCGCAACCGTGGTAATTTCGAAATAGGTGATATCTTCACCGCCATTGGCGCGGTAGCATTCGTCAAGAATGTCGGTCAGGTGATCCTCTGAAATCAGCGAGCCAGCCAGGCGGATACGCTCGTGAAAGCGTGCCAGATGTGGCGAGGTATAGGCGTGAACAGCCTTCCCCATGCCTTCGAGCCCTGCACGGATCATGGATTGGGTCGACCCTTTACCATTTGTGCCGGCAACATGGATCACCGGAGGCAGTTTCTCCTGCGGGTTGTCCAGCGCCCCGAGCAGCCGCCAGACGCGATCCAGGGTCAGATCGATGATCTTGGGGTGCAGCGCCATCATGCGGGCAAGGATCGCGTCAGATGTCTGTGTCATGGATAGGGGGTCTCTGGCAGCAACAGGGAAGAGGACGGATCGTCCGGATCAAATGAAAACGGCCCGCCCGGAACGGACGGGCCACTCAGGTTCTGTGTAGCAGGATCAGCCTTTTGCCGAGGGCGCCGGGGCGGCATCATTGCCGCCGTTCGCGGCGTCCGCCTCACCATCGGGAGCGGGCAGATCGCCAACGATCTGCGGTGGCAGGCCCATCAGCATACGGGTGATGGTGATCAACTCGTTGCGCATCTCGGTGCGCGGCGTCACCCGATCCAGCATGCCGTGATCCAGCAGGTACTCGGCCCGCTGGAAACCCTCGGGCAGTTTTTCACGGATGGTCTGTTCAATAACGCGAGGACCGGCAAAGCAGATCAGCGCGTTGGGTTCAGAGATATGAACATCGCCCAGCATTGCATAGGATGCGGTCACACCACCCGTGGTCGGGTGTGTCAGAACGACGATATAGGGCAGACCTGCCTCTTTCAGCATCTGAACTGCCACCGTGGTCCGCGGCATCTGCATCAGTGACAGGATGCCTTCCTGCATGCGCGCACCACCGGCGGCGGAAAACAGGATCAGGGGGCGGCCAAGCTTCACGGCCTCCTCGGCTGCGGCGATGATGGCGTTGCCGACATACATGCCCATCGACCCGCCCATGAAGGAAAAGTCCTGTGCAGCAGCCACGATCGGGGTACGACCGATTTCACCTGCGGCCACCAGCATGGCCTCTTTCTCACCGGCTTTTTTCTGCGCCGCTTTCATCCGGTCCGGATATTTCTTCTGGTCCTTGAATTTCAGCGGGTCGGCCAGTGGCTCGGGCACGGCAACCTCTGTGAACACGCCACCGTCAAACAGCGCGGTGAAACGGTCACGCGGCGAGATATGCATGTGGTGCCCGCAGTTGTTGCAGACGTTCAGATTGTCACTCAGCTCGCGGTGAAACAGCATCGTGCCGCATTCATCGCACTTGCGCCAAAGGTTCTCAGGAACTTCGCGGCGCGAGAAGATCGAGTTGATCCGCGGCCGGACGTAGTTGGTAATCCAGTTCATTAGCCATGCCTTTGTAGGGGCGGTTTGACATCCCAAATAAGACCCTACGTCAGTAATTGCAATCAGCGGCGAATAGCCAGCCGTGCCGCAAGCCAACCAAGCAAGATGATAGCCCCGTCCAGCCACAGCATCTGGCGGACAGCAACCGTGTCTGACAGCTCATACGGCAAGAGATAAAGCGCGAGCCCGGAAAGGTTCGTGGGTGAGCCAAAAATCAGCATTGCCAGAATGTTGTTGAAAAAATGCACGGCGCAGGCAGGGCCAAGACTGCCCGCCCTTGCCGTCAGATCCGCCATCAGCACACCGAAAAGCCCCGCCCACAGCGCGATCAGCGCAGCGTTGTCACCAGCGTCAGCAGGCACGTAATGTCCAATCGCAAACAGCGCGCTTGGCAGGATTAGCCAGACCAGAGGGCTGCGAAATCGCGCGGCCAGGGTTTGCTGGACATACCCCCGGAACAGAATTTCTTCAGCGCTGATCTGAATCAGAACCGCCGCCAGAGCCGGCAGCAAGAGAACCAGCCACAGGCGGATTGGCATGTTCTGAACCAGCGGCTCCGCTCGCCCGCCACTGAGATCGACAGGAAACAACACAAACACTGCAAGCAGAGCCAGCCCCAGCAGAATGAGCGCGCCGGACACCCGCAGAAACTGCCAGAATGCCAGGGAAAGTGGCCCAAGGATCTCCACCAGCTGCCTTTGGTGCAACAACCGCAAGGCCAGCGCCACACCCAGGGTGATGAATAGAAAACTGCCCAACAGGACGAACATCGCAGTCGGCGTTGCGCCTGTTGGCAGATCCCACAGCCATTGCCCTGGAAAAAGCCCACCCAAGATCGGCAATGCTGTGGCCGTAAGCAAATAGCTGGTCATTGCAACAACCAACAGCCCAAGGCACAGACGCCAGAGCTGGGCTTTCTCGCGGGCCCGCTCGATCAGCGGGCGTTGGGCTGCATAGTCACGCTCAGTGAACATTTTCCGTCTGCTCCTCGACCGGTCGGCTGGCGGCGGCCATGCTTGGCGCGGCGGTGTTCTGGTCTGCGGCCCGAACCACGCCAGCCACGCGCACCAGATGGCCGGCCACGGTTTCCAAGAGCTGCGTCGCGACACCTGCATCGGTTTCGATGACAGCGCGGTATTCCTCTGCGCCAATGCGCAGGAAACGGCAGTCTTCAGCGGCAATGAGGTCCAATTGCCGCTCTTCCCGCAGGATCACGGCAAGATCACCGATCAGACGCCCAGGTTCAATAACAGAGACCGGCTCTGCGTCGGGTTCGGCATCATGCCAATGCAGCTCTGCCCGCCCCTTGAGGCACAGGAACACTGCGTCACCGCTGTCCCCCTTGCGAAAGACATAATCCCCCTTGCCTACTGGATGCCAACGGGCCGAAAACGCAAGAAGCCGCTGGTTGCGTGCATCCAGCTTGCGGAACAGGTCCGTGCTCTTGATGACATCAAGCCGCTTGTTGAGATCGCTGCTGCCGATCTTTTCCTCTGGCTCGGGTTGGCCGCCCGCAACCCCGTCGATCCTGCCATTCTGGATCTTCACGTAGAGATCATAGCGTTCCGGATAGTTGAAGTGCTGCTCAAGGAAGAGCATTGTCGCGTTCGGCAATAGACCCGCCAGACGTTCACGTGCCTGAAGACGGCTTTCGCTGTCGTGGCTTGCCAGCGCGTGATCCAGAATCAGGACATCCGGCCGTTTGATTGCCGCGCGCGTAAAGGCCGCGCGTTCCTGAAAAACCGGCTCCAGCGAGGCGCCACCAATACCCGCAGGTAGATCATAAAGGATCAGTGCGAGCCGTTTGCGCAGCCCGTGTTCCTCCAGAACGTCAGCCACAAGATCCTCAACCTGTTTTGCCTTGGCTCCTGCCATCAGGGACAAACGCCCGAACAGGACGTTTTCCATAACCGTCAACCGTGGAAAGTAGGCGTCTTCGGTGATCGGAATGAACAAATCACCCAATTGCGCCTGAAGCGCGGGGCCGGTTTCGCGCCGCATGGCCAGAATGCGACGTTTGAAACGCTCTGGGAATGGGGTGCCAATCTGATCCTCTGACATCAGGAATGGTACTGAAGCGAGCAAGACACGCTCCTCTTCACGCAGGCCGGAAACGCCAAGGGTCATCTGCCGGTCCGCCACTTCTGCGATGCGCTGATACAGTGCTTCATCAAGGCCGAGACGTTTGAACAGGGGGTGATCTGTGTTGGCCCGCCCAAAAGTCTGTTGCAGGGTTTCCATCACCCCGATGCCGAAGGCGATGACCTCGTCACGGAGCCCATTGTCACGAAGCGCCGTGACGATGGGGCCATCCGGGGCGATCAGCTCTTCGGGTGCAATCGCTCGCGTTGGCGCTGCAAACAACATGTTGCCCCCCAATGGCACCGAGGGGTTGAACGTGTTGGGGTCGAACCGGTGCACAACATCTGACAGGCCGGCCTGATGCAGCCGCTCTGCAACCAGTGGACGCAGGGCGATCACCTGCTGAACCAACCCAAGGTGCGGCCCGATCTGAAACCGCGTGTGCAGCGTGCGTCGAAACAGCTGTTCATCAATGCCCATGGCTTCGACCAGCTGGAACCACCAGTCCCGCAGCTCCCCTTCAGAGCCGAGCCCCGCCAAGGCAGGGTTGATCCAGTCCGCCGCCAACGTGTCAGGGCTGTTGCCCGCTCTGCAGGCCTCGACCATTGCTTTTCCGGGTCCGCGGGTCTCGGCCCCCGGCGGCAGGTGAGGGTGATCGCGCAGCGGCATCAAAACGTTGTCGCCAAGTGAGCCGTTGAACAGGTAAGGGCGCGAATAGGCATATCCGATACGGGCAGAAATCACCCCTTGATGGAGTTGATCCAATCGGCGCCCTGCAATTTTGACCGATCCGCGAAATGGCATGACCTCTCGGGTCAACAGGGCGGCAAAGGCCGCTCGCTCTGCTTCGTTTGCGCTTTCGATTGCGACCCGGCTGCCTGCCGGAATGGTCAGAGAGACATCTTCCAGCACCATATTGCCATCTGCATCCTTGACCGACACGTCGCGCAGTTCGATGTCGCCGCGTAGGTGCGGGATTTCAGCTGGCGTGCCGTCGATCAGTTCTTCGGCGATCATCCCCTTTGGCGCAAAGCGTTCGGTCATGATTGACCAGCGCAGGCTCATGTCCTGCACCTGATTGTAATAGGTCAACAGTTCCTTCCAGGGGGCCGACAGATCCTTGTAGGCCGCAAGGGCGGCAACAAGGGCGCCCACTGTGATGTCGCCCCGGATCGCCAGAACTCCACCCGCAGAATAAAACACAAACGGCGTCAGATGGCCGATCATGTTGTTGAGGAACTTCATGAAGTATTTCTTGTTGTAGATCCGGCGGCGAATGTCGAACAGCTGTCCCAGCCGTGCAGAAATCTGTGCCAGACGATACCGACGCCCGCCATTCATGCGCAGATCGCTGATGCCGGCCGCCGTTTCACCGATCTCGGCTGACAGGGCCCGTACCTCGTGGATGCGCCTTTTGTTCAACTGGTTGATCTGGCGTTGCAACATCGGGATCAGCCAGGCCTGCAAAGGGATCAGCGCAATAGAGGCCAGCCCGAACCAAACGCTCTGCATGAACAGAAAAAAGACGATGGTGAGCATCTGTCCTGCCTGAAACACAGGCTGCGCCACCGCGTCGCCCATCAGTCCGCCCATCGGCTCTGACTCTGACGTGATCATCGAAACCAGCTCTCCCTGGCTGGTCGTCCGGAAATAGGGCGTGGGAAACCGCATCATCCGATTGATGAGAGTATACCGCAAACGTCGGAGCAGCCGCTCGGCTACCACCCCTTTCATCGTGTTGAGTCGCATCTTCAGCAGGCCGCTGACCAAAACCGCTCCCAGAAACCCGAAACACAGAATCAGGAGATATTCGATCTGTCCGACCTCGTGGCCGAATACCGTCACGATTTCCGTTGGCGAGCCGATCGCATCGTTGATGATGCGCTTGGGCAATTCCAGCGCGGCGTAAAGAAACGGAAATGTCACGAGGGTCAGCGCCAATAGGCCTATCTGCTGGCGCCGTGAATAGGTCCAGATGAATGAAAACAGGGTGGATTGCATCCCCTGCTCCTTCTTGTCTGTCGGAAAATGATCAAAGATCTGCACGCGAACGGTGCAGGAACCAGAGGCTAAGCATTGGCTCCTGACATTACAAGGCAACACACGCTTTACTTTTCCGCGAGGTGCTTGCCCCCCGCTGCGCATCGAACTATCCCCTTCGCAAGAGCGCAAGGAAACGACGGGGCAAACCGTGACGACCGTAACAGGCAGAAATAAATACACAATTTCTGATCCCCTTCCCACAGAAGTGCACCCGAATAACGGGCATCGGGCAGGGTTCCGTGCGCAGATCGCGCATGGTCTCTCACGGCTTTTTGCACAGCGGCCATGCAAGACCGCACAGCAAGGCGCGCTGCTGGGTTGCCTCGCCTTGGTAAGCGCCTGCAACACACAGGCCTATCAGCCGCAGCCAGGTGACGTGACCCGCATGAGCTTTGCGTCCGAAACGATCCATTTGGTTGCCCCTGACGGTTTCTGCATTGATCCGAAAATGACAGGCCACCGGGCCGAGGGGGGCTTTGCACTGCTGGTCCCCTGTGCCAGCTTGCGCCCCAGCCTGAACTTCACCAGTCGCAATCGCGCGATGATCACCGTCGCGGTCGGACCAGCAGGGCCAGCAGACAGCACGCTTAGCGGCGCGGAAATCCTGGAAAACGCACCCGGCGCCAAACTGGTGGCAGGGCGCAATGACCTGATGCTGCCCCTGGTCAAACTGGACATGCCGGACCATCGCGCCCGCGGGGCAAGCCCGGTCCACTGGCGCGGCGCTTTTGTGCTGAACGAACAGTTGGTTGCCGTTGCCCTATACGCCCCCGAAGGCAGCGCAAACCTTGGCAACAGGGGCGCGCGCCTGCTGGATGAACTGACGGCCAAAACGCTCGAAGCTTCTGTAACTGCGGATCTCGATACCGACGAGAGCCAGTAAAACCCCGCCAAATCCGCCCATCGTGGGTTTGTCACAAGGCGCTGCTTTGGCTAGGCTTTCTGCAAAGGCACGCAAGACAAGAACAACCGCACGCCCGCGTCAGAAGACCGGGTCAACAAGATAGGCCATTGATGGGCAGGATCGTTCAGAATTTGCTGTTCAACCGTGTACTGCGCCGGTGGCGACGGGCAGCGCATCAGGCCCCTCGAGCCAAGCTCAGCACATTGCGCGAGCAACGCAGCAAGGCGCGGCAACTGCGGGTTCATATCGACCGCCTGTTGCATGTTGCTGACACCCGGCTCTCTTTGCCTCAGATTGGATCAAACACCTTCCCGCGGCCGCATGGCACCGACTGGGGCTGGCGACCGGATCTGTGGCGTGGCCCGCTCCCGGTTCATGGAATTGCAGGCGTGGAGAGCAAGACAAAACTTGGCGATGAAATTCAGCTTTTTCATGATTGCCCGCTAAGCGAACTCACCCTGCGCCAAATTCGCAATACGCGCGACAGCGATCTCTCACCTTTTGGGATCCGGATGGATGTCTTTCGATTCGAGGGGTCATTTCTGTCATTGGTGGTTGAACTGCCCCAACACGCGACCGAGGGGTTGAGCCGGGACCACCTGATGCGGGTGGACTGTAGCTTTGAAACGGAAACTCCGATTGAGATATACGCCCGGCTCAATATCAAACACGGTCCGAACACAGAACAGATGGTGCGGGAAATACCGCCTCAGCCAGCCGGGCAGGTTGTTTCCACCCATGTGGAATACGATCTGGCCTATGCGGAGTTGAACGAAAAAAGGGTGGAACGCATGTGGTTTGAACTGATTTTTGAATCGCCAGACATGAACCAGGTCACCGTACGTGATCTGACCCTTTCCCGCAGTCGCCGCGCAGGCATCTGAGCCCCGAGCCCACAGGAAAACCACCCCGATGAGCAAACTGACCCTGAGCAAGATCCGCTTTCACAACGCCCTGTGGGAGGGCCGTATCAGTGGTGAAACCGGCTCGGGTCAGCCCCCGGCGATCGATGTTCGCTATCTGGATCGCCCGGTTGAAGGTGTCACCCTCACCGAAAGCGAAACGCCAGGCGAATGGGCTCTTTCGATCCCGGTGCCCAACGAAGCCGTCGCTGACGGGGTGCAGAACTTTGTGATCTTTGACAGCGCGACAGGTGAGAAGCTAGGCGATTTCACCCTCATCTGCGGTGAGATCTCGGGCGATGACCTAAGGGTTGAAGTCGAGCTTCTGCGGGCAGAACTCGACATGCTGAAACGTGCATTCCGCCGCCACTGCGTGGAAACACAGTAGCGGGAAAACAGGCTCTAACCTGACCAGATGGGGCTGCTTCAAGACCGCGACTTGGTCAGGGAAAGGAACACGTCCTCAAGGTCCGCTTCCTCTGTCTTGACGTCACGGATCGAAATTCCGGCCTCATGAACCGCCGAAAGAACCTGTTCTGCGCTGGTCGCATTGCCGTGATAGCGCAGCACCACGGCCCCGTCACCGCGCAGTTCCGAACTGATCCCCGCGCCTTGGGGCAGGACGGTTACAGGTGCCGCCGGATGCACCACCATAGCCTTGGCATCCAGACGTCCAAGAAGATTGGAGGTGGTATCACGGGCAACCAACTCGCCCTGATTGATGATTGCGATCTCATCACACATCTCCTCGGCCTCTTCGAGGTAATGCGTGGTCAGAATGATGGTCATCCCCTGAGCATTCAGTTTGCGGATGTTTTCCCACAGCATCTGGCGCAGTTCGATATCGACCCCGGCAGTCGGCTCATCCAACACCAGAATATTTGGATGATGCACCAGTGCCTTTCCCAGCAACAGGCGGCGCTGCATCCCACCAGACAGGGTGCGGGCATAGGCATAGGCCTTGTCCTCCAACCCGATCATCTTCAGGATCTCGTCACTGCGCCGTTCCGATTTGGGCACACCATACAGGCCCGCCTGAACCTCCAATGCGCCCCGCGGGCTGAAGAACGGATCAAGGTTCAGCTCCTGCGGCATCACACCGATCGATGCGCGTGACTGGCGAGGGTTTTCATCCTGATCGAATCCCCAGATCGTCACCTTTCCGGCGGTTTTCAGCACCAGACCGGCCAGAATGTTGATCATGGTGGATTTGCCGGCACCATTCGGGCCCAGTAGGCCAAACACCGATCCACGCGGAATCGTCAGATCCACGCCCTTAAGTGCCTCTTTTGGTGGTTGGCCCTTCCGGGCCTTGTAGGTTTTCTGCAAACCCTCGATACGGATTGCGTCCTCAGTCATCGCGGCTCTTGCCCCCGGTTTTACCTTGGCTCATAAAAGCCCCTAACTGATAACCAAGAGGACCGCCAGAGATGACCATCGAAGCGCCGGAAACCAAGATCGTGGACAGCTACCGCGTCGCCTGCGACGGCAGCGAAGGTGCGTTGGGGCATCCACGGGTCTACCTGCAAATCCCCGAAGCTGAGGGTTTTGTCGAATGCCCCTACTGCGATTGCAAGTACATCCACAAAGATGCGGCTGAAGCGCAGAGCTGATTCCACGCAGACACCAAGTTCATAAAAACGCTGTCCCACGGGCAGCGTTTTGTGTTTTCGGGCAAAGCGCTGAAAAGGTGTATCTGGAAGACCCCTTATTTCTCTGGGGTGATCTGATCAATTTGATCAAACAAAACCCATGCCATCTGCTCTGACCTAGCGGCTTGTTAACGCTGACACCGTTACAATGGAGGTGATTTTACCTCCGGAGCTTTCATGTACACCGTTATCCAATGCCTGACCCAGGACCATAGTCTTGGGCTGGTTGCCCTTGCTGCCCTCGTCTGCGTCGTCGGCTCATCTTTGTCCGCCCTCATGGCGGGCCGACTGCGACAAACCAGCAGGTCGCGGATGGCGGTACAGATTGCCCTGACCAGCCTGATTGTTGGGGGCACGGTCTGGACCACGCATTTCATTGCGATGCTTGCCTATGACCCCGGTTATGAGCATGGCTATGATCCGGTTATCACTGGCCTGTCACTCTGCCTTGCGGTTCTTGGGATGGGCGGTGCCAACACCATCTTCGCACTGTCCAAAAACAACATGATCGGCATAGCCGCGGCGGGTGGCCTGTTCGGGCTCAGTGTCTCTTCGATGCATTACCTTGGCATGGTCGGCTTTCTGCTGCCCGGCGTAGTCGACTGGAAGCTCGGCCATCTGGCCGCATCGATTGTTCTTGGCGCAACGATAGGGGCCGGAGCCTATCTGCATATCGCGTCACGGACAAATCGGCACGCATGGATCGCATCGGCCGGATTGATGACACTTGCCATCTGCACCATGCATTTCACCGGAATGGCCGCCATTTCGGTCAAGCTCAGCCCGCTTTATTCGGTCCCTGCCGAGGTGATTTCGGACACCACGCTGGGTCTTTTGATCCTGGGGGTCATGGCGATCATCCTGATGATCGGCTTTGCCGCACTCAGCATCGAAACCAAGCTGGAGAGCGAGGCCCAGGACCGCCTGGAACACGCCGCACTGCACGATCCGCTGACTGGCATGCCCAACAGGATGTCACTGACACGCAAGGCCGAGGCCCTGACGCGCCTGCTGAAACACAACCGCACCGAAAAGGTTGCAGTGCTGACCCTCGACCTCAACCTGTTCAAGGAAATCAACGATCTGTACGGCCACGCTGCGGGTGACGCGGTCTTGCGCACGGTGGCGCATCGGTTGTCAGATGCAATGGAAGAAGGTGAGTATATCGCGCGCACGGGCGGCGATGAGTTTATCGCCTTCAAGCAGGGCTTTCGCCGGGTCGAACAGGCCATTGCCTTTGCTGAACGTCTGCAGGCTCTGGTGGTGGAGCCGGTCGATTTTGAAAACACCTCAGCCATCGTTGGCGTGGCGATCGGGGTTGCCACCAGCATCAATGAGGGGCGCGACATTGAGAGCCTCATCCATAAATCCGACGTCGCCATGTATCGCGCCAAGGCGGACGCAGAACGCCACGTCTGTCTGTTCAACGCCACGATGGAGGAACACAGTCGCGAGCGGCTGCAACTGGTCAATGATCTGCGCCAGGCCTGTATCGCCGGGGACCAGTTCGAGTTGGTTTATCAGTTACAGAACGATCTCAGCTCACTTGCCCCTGTAGGCTTTGAAGTGCTGCTGCGTTGGGACCACCCGACCAAAGGTCGCATCCGCCCCGATATCTTTATCCCGATTGCTGAGGAAACAGGGCTGATCCGTGAAATCGGCCTATGGGTGCTGCGCACCGCCTGCGCAGAAGCCGCTGACTGGCCGACCAATCACAGTGTCGCTGTCAACGTCGCGCCGCAGCAGCTCATGCAGCCGTCCTTTGTCGAACATGTATCGGATATCCTGTTTGAAACCGGCCTGGCGGCAGAACGGCTGGAATTGGAAATCACCGAGGCCAGTATCATCGACGATCAGGTACACACGCTGAAGGTCATGCAGCAGCTCAAGAACATGGGATTGAGGATCGCCATGGACGACTTTGGCACCGGCTATTCCTCGCTCGCGATGCTGCAGACCTTCCCCTTCGACAAGATCAAAATCGACCGCAGTTTCGTGCAGGACGTGCACAAAAACGATCAACGGGCGGCCATCGTGCGCTCTACCCTGCTTCTTGGGGCTGCACTCAATATCCCGGTCCTGGCCGAGGGCGTCGAGGTCGAGGACGAGCTGCAATTCTTGCGCAGCGAAAAATGTGCATCGGTGCAGGGGTTTTATTTTGGCAAGCCAATGACCCGCGACGAAATGCGCCGGATTGTAGAGGCCAGCGAACAGGCAAAAATCGCCTAGCGCCCCGACGCAACCGGGCGAAAGGGCAATTGCCCTCTCCCCGCTGATCACCGATAACGGGGGCCAACGCGCAACACCCGGAGCATCGGCAATGACCACGACACCTTTTGGCAAGGGCTGCCATCTGCACCTGATCGACGGATCGGCCTTCATCTTCCGCGCCTACCATGCGCTGCCGCCCCTCACCCGCAAATCCGACGGGCTGCCTATCGGGGCGGTTGCAGGGTTCTGCAACATGCTGCACCGCTACGTCGAAGGAAACACAGGACCGGATGCACCGACCCATGTGGCCGTGATCTTTGACAAGGGCTCGCACACCTTCCGCAATGATCTCTACGATCAATACAAGGCCAACCGCGAAGCCATGCCTGAGGATCTGCGCCCGCAAATCCCGTTGACCCGCACTGCGACCGAAGCCTTCAACATTGCCTGCAAGGAGCAGGAAGGCTTTGAGGCGGACGATATTATCGCCACCCTTGCCTGCCAGGCCCGCGACGCAGGTGGGCGGGTCACTATCATTTCCTCTGACAAGGATCTGATGCAGCTCGTCGGTGGTGGCGTCGAAATGCTGGATGCGATGAAAAACAAACGCATCGACAGTGACGGCGTGTTCGAGAAATTTGGCGTTGGCCCTGACCGGGTGGTCGACGTGCAGGCGCTGGCTGGCGATTCTGTTGACAACGTCCCCGGCGCCCCCGGTATCGGCATCAAGACCGCAGCGCTGCTCATCAATGAATACGGTTCGCTGGAAGAGCTGTTAGACCGCGCCGAGGAGATCAAGCAACCCAAGCGCCGTCAGACATTGATCGAAAAGCGCGAGCAGATTGAGCTCTCGAAAAAGCTGGTACAGCTCGACAGCAACATGGAACTTGGCTTTAGCCTTGATGATCTGGGTGTGCGCGATCCAGACCCAGACACGCTGCTGTCCTTCCTCGCGGAAATGGAGTTCCGCACCCTGTCAAAGCGTGTCGCAGAACAGCTGGGCAAGGAGGCGCCGGTCATCGCAGACGCCCCCGCTGCCGCCCCTTCCGGAGGTGCGGCCCCAGCTGATGCACCGTCGGTTACGGACCTGCCGTTTGATGCCAGCGCCTATGAATGTGTCCGCGATGCAGAGGCACTGCAGGTGTGGATCAACCAGATCCGCGAACGCGGTTGGGTTGCGGTGGACACCGAAACCACCGGACTGGACGAAATGAAGGCCGATCTGGTCGGCATCTCTCTCGCAGTTGAGCCCGGCGCGGCCTGCTATATCCCCCTCGCCCACAAGGCAGAAGCAGGCAGCGATGACCTGTTTGGGTCCGACACACTGGCCGAAGGACAGATGGATTTTGCGACCGCTCTGTCCATGCTGAAACCGGTGCTTGAGGATCCTGCAATCCTCAAGATCGGGCAGAACATGAAGTATGACGCCAAGATCTTCCGTCGGCAGCATGGCGCCGGGTTCGAGGATGGCATCACCGTCGCGCCTTATGATGACACCATGCTGCTGTCTTATGCTCTGTTTGCAGGGCAGCATGGTCACGGCATGGACACGCTTTCTGAACGCTACCTGAGCCACAGCCCGATCCCAATCAAGAGCCTGCTGGGCACCGGTAAATCCGCCATCACCTTTGACCGTGTCCCGATCGCGGATGCCGTGGCCTATGCTGCTGAAGATGCCGACATCACATTGCGTCTGTGGAAGCTCTTCAAACCGCAGCTGCACCAGCAACGCGTCACCACCGTGTACGAAACCCTTGAACGCCCTCTCTCGCCGGTTCTGGCCAAGATGGAAATGGAGGGGGTCAAGGTCGACCGGGACACGCTGTCGCGCATGTCGAACGCCTTTGCCCAGAAGATGGCCGCCCTCGAAGCCGAGATTCACGAACTGGCAGGAGAGACGTTCAATGTCGGCTCTCCCAAACAGCTGGGTGAAATCCTCTTTGACAAGATGGGGCTGGAAGGTGGCAAAAAGGGCAAGACCGGCGCCTATGCGACCGGGGCCGATATCCTTGAAGATCTGGCGACCGAACACGATCTGCCAGCCCGCGTTCTGGATTGGCGGCAGCTGAGCAAGCTGAAGTCGACCTACACCGACGCCCTGCAGGACCACATTCACCCGGAGACCGGCCGGGTGCACACCTCCTATGTCCAGACCGGTGCAAATACCGGGCGCCTAGCCTCAACCGACCCGAACCTGCAGAACATCCCGATCCGTTCCGAAGAAGGTCGCCGCATCCGTGAGGCCTTCGTTGCCGAAGAAGGCAATGTTCTGCTCGCGCTGGACTACAGCCAGATCGAACTGCGCATTCTGGCCCATGTCGCTGGGATCGACACACTGAAACAGGCCTTTGCCGAAGGTCAGGACATCCACGCACTCACGGCCTCCGAAATGTTCAACGTGCCGCTGTCTGAAATGACGCCGGACATCCGCCGACAGGCCAAGGCAATCAACTTTGGCGTGATCTACGGCATTTCAGGATTTGGTCTGGCGCGCAATCTGCGGATCCCCCGCGCTGAGGCACAAGGCTTCATCGACCGCTATTTCGAGCGCTTCCCCGGTATTCGGCGCTACATGGATGACACTGTCGCCTTTGCCAAAGAGCATGGCTATGTGCAGACCCTGTTTGGTCGCAAGATCCACACCCCGGAAATCGCAGCCAAGGGCCCCCGGGCGGGCTTTGCCAAGCGCGCGGCCATTAACGCCCCGATTCAGGGAACCGCCGCTGATGTCATTCGTCGCGCGATGATCCGGATGCCTGAGGCGATTGCCCATCTGCCTGCACGCATGCTCTTGCAGGTACACGATGAACTCTTGTTCGAGGTTCCGGAATCCGCTGCCGAAGACACCATTGAAGCAGCCCGCAAGGTAATGGAAAGCGCAGCTGATCCTGCCGTGCACCTGGACGTCAAACTGGTCGCCGACGCAGGCCAGGGCAAAAACTGGGCAGAGGCGCATTGATCGGCCTCCCCTGATACAACAAACGAAACGCCCCAGCCGAACGGATGGGGCGTTTTTATTTGGCTGGAAATGTCTGGATCAGTTGGCGGGGGCTTTCACCAGCATCGCCACAAACCGCCGCACCGCAGGTGCCACCACCAGCACGACGACAAAGGCCACCGGCCAACTAAAACTCCAGGCGCCCATCCACAGCCCCGGCGCTTCCGGGCTGAACCCCACGGCTTTGAGCGTTGCAACACAGGTAACGACGCAGGACATGATCCCCGACAGGATCAGGCCAAACAATACAGGGGCGAGGCGGGCAGGCAGCATCGGGCACACTCCGGAACATCTGAGGTCGCCCCTGTTATGCGCCTACCGGCGTCACATATCAATTCACGAATGTGTTGTCACCCTGTGACCACTCAGCGCATCCAGCCCAGACTGTCCTCAGTGCGTTTGGTCGACGGCGTATACTCCGCGCTCACCCAGCCGGTGTAGCCGCTTTCGTCAATGGCCGCAAAAAGTTGCTCGAAATCCACCGGCCCGGTTCCGGGTTCGCAGCGTCCAGGCGCCGCACCGATCTGCACATGCACCGCCCGCTCACCAAAGGCATCCCAGACCTTGGCCGCATCACCGTGGATCATCTGCGCGTGATAGGCGTCATACTGCAGGCCAACGTTCTGCCGGTCGACCGCCTCCAACACTTCAACGGCCAGATTGTAGTCATCCAGAAAATACCCCGGCTGGTCGCCGCTGTTCAGCGGTTCAATGGTGAACTGCTGCCCCGGCGCATAGTCTGCAGCCCATTTCAGATTGTCGATCAGGGTCTGTTTGGCGACCTCGCCCTTGGCGTAGCCGGACATGATGTGGATCATCCGCGGCCGCAGCACATCTGCATAGCGCAGCACGCGCCGGATATCGCGCTGGAACCGATCCGTGCCCATTGGCAACGCCGCATAACCGGGCATGCCACCCGTATAATTGGGAGGGGGCGCATTGATCAGCAACAATTGCTGGCCATTCGCCAGAAGCGCACGCTGGGTCTCTTTCGCGGCAAGTTCATAGGGAAACAGGATCTCAACCGCATCAAACCCCGCTGCAGCAGCGGCGGCAAAGCGTTCGAGATAGGGCAATTCAGCAAACAGCAGCGAAATATTGGCTGCAAACTTGGGCATGTCAGACCTCCTTTGGTGCCGTCCACAAGAACGGCAAAAACGTCACATGAGGAGATTCGGATGCAGTTGCTCCATCATCCGGTTTCACCGGACCAGTCGTCCTGCGCCCCCCAGCGCGTAGGCCCAATCTGCCCCAGATCCCGCAGGTTTTTGAGCAAGTTTTCGGAAGAATTTTTGATAAATTGATGAAACATTGCGGCAAGGCGGCAACAACCCGCCCAACCCAGTCATCTCAGGCAAGCCTACGCCGATTCTGTGAACAAACACAATCAGTTCACACGATTGGCGCAGATCAATTCAGCCCTCCTCGGACAGCAGCTCTTCGGAGGGGATCACAGCAAAGAAGCTGCCGCCCGACCACAGGCCAAACCAGCCGTCATGGTGTTCGCCCAGATCGACAAGCCGATAAAAGCTCTTGCGGTCGATAAGCGCCTCCAACCCGTCCCGCACCATGATGTAGGGGGATGGCTCTCCGGATTGGGGATCCCGCATAACGCGGATCGGATGATCTGGTCCGGCATCAACCTCGTCCTCGACATGGGTGACAAACCGCAGAACCTGCTCGCGACCCTGGCCGCTTGGCTCAAAATCCACAGCAACAAAGGGGGCGTCATCGACAGTGATGCCAACCTTTTCCACCGGTGTAACCAGAAAATACTTTCCGTCCTCAAGCTTCAGGATGGATGAAAACAGCTTGACCAGTTCAAAGCGCCCAATCGGTGTACCGAGGTAGAACCACGTCCCGTCCCGCGCGATACGCATATCCAGATCGCCACAAAATGGTGGGTTCCACAGATGCACCGGCGGTTTGCCGCCCTTGCCCGCCTTTTTGGCAGCAGCGGCAAGCCCCTCGGCATTTGGTGTTGGAGATGCACCATTTGCACCATTTGTCTGGGCCGATGCTTCGGCTGTCTTCTCGGATGTCACGGGATTTTGTCCGCTCATTGCTTTTGCCATTTTCCGTCAACGCGATACACTACCATCATATATTCGCCGTAAAGGGAAAGTCATGTCCGAACCCGACGATCTACTGGCCGAAATTGAAGCCCTCGAAGACAAACTGACCCAGGCCCGCGCCTCGATTACCCGGCGTTTTATCGGGCAGGAACGGGTGGTTGATCTGACGCTCAGCACCTTGCTCTGTGGTGGGCATGGCCTGCTGATCGGCCTTCCGGGACTGGGCAAAACCCGTCTCGTTGAAACGCTGTCCACAGTCATGGGGCTGTCCGGCAACCGGGTTCAGTTCACACCGGATCTGATGCCTGCTGATATCCTTGGCTCTGAGGTACTGGAAACAGCATCGGATGGCAGTCGCGGCTTCCGCTTTATGCCCGGGCCGGTGTTTTGCCAGCTGCTGATGGCAGATGAAATCAACCGCGCCAGCCCGCGCACGCAGTCGGCGCTGCTGCAGGCCATGCAGGAACGCATGGTTACGGTTGCCGGGGCAGATCGCCCCTTGGGCACCCCGTTCCATGTGCTGGCAACGCAAAACCCGATCGAACAGGAAGGCACCTATCCGCTGCCAGAGGCGCAGCTGGATCGTTTCCTGTTCCAGATCGATGTGCCCTATCCCACACGCCAGACTGAACGTGATATCCTGCTGGCAACAACCGGCGTGGAAGAAGGCGCTGCCCATCAGGTCTTTACGGCTGAAGACCTGATCGCAGCACAAACCCTCTTGCGGCGGATGCCGGTTGGCGACGCGGTTGTAGAGATGATCCTCGATCTTGTGCGCGCCTTCCGTCCACAAGAGCCAGACGCCTCCGAGCAGGTCCGCCAGACAGTGGCCTGGGGCCCAGGTCCACGGGCGGCACAGGCGTTGATGCTTGCGGTTCGGGCCCGGGCGCTGCTGCAGGGGCGCCTTGCACCGAATGCAGATGATGTTCTGGATATGGCCCAGCCTGTCCTGAGCCATCGGATGGCGCTCAACTTTGCCGCCCGCGCCCGTGGCGAGAGCCTGGCAGATCTGATTGCAACGACTGCGCAGTCCCTGTCCCGTAGCGGAGCCGCCGCGTGAGCAGCCCCCCCGCCTCTCGGGTCACGGATCCACAAGGCGCCAGCCCGCTGACGGCAGGTGAACTGCGCCACCAATCCGAGGTCGCAGCAAGCCACCTGCCGCCCCTTCTGGTAGAGGCGCAGCATCTGGCGGGATCTGTTCTGTTGGGCGAACACGGGCGCAGGCGCGCGGGAATGGGGGATGATTTCTGGCAATATCGCCCCGTCCAACTGGGCGATAGCCGCCGCATGATCGATCATCGCAGGTCCGCCAAGGGCGATCAGCAGTTTGTCCGCGAACGGGAATGGCAAATCGCCCAGACGGTCCACCTCTGGGTCGATCAGGGGGCTTCCATGCGTTACGCGTCGGACAAGGCGCTGCCACGCAAGATTGACAGGGCCCGCCTGCTTGGGCTTGCAACCTCCATCCTCATGCTGCGCGGTGGCGAACGGGTCGGGCTGACCGGTGGGATGCTGCCACCCAGGCGGGGCAACGCACAGGTGATGCGCCTGGCCGAACACCTGAGCCAGGATCAGGCCACCGATTACACCCCACCCGAAGATCGCGCCATGATGCCCCATGCGCGCGTCCTGTTCATCTCTGATTTTCTCGGTCCATTTGACCCCATACAGCACGCGCTCGCCAAAGCCGCCGATCGCGGTGTGCAGGGGGTACTCTTGCAGGTGCTGGACCCGGCAGAAGAGGAGTTCCCGTTTCACGGGCGCACGATCTTTCACAGCGTCGCTGGCGGGCTCAGCCATGAAACACTGAAAGCAGGCGCGTTGCGGCAACGCTATCTCGACCGGCTGGCGGAACGGCGTGACGCCCTTGATCATCTCTGCCGCACGGCAGGTTGGCGGCTTGGCCAGCACCACACCGGAGACAGCGCGCAGACGGCTCTGATGTGGCTCTATCACGCGATGGAGAGGAACAACGCATGACCACGATTGCGGGCATCGGTTTTGCATCGCCCTGGCTGTTGCTGGCGCTGCTGGCGCTGCCGTTGCTGTGGCTGTTGCTGCGGGCCGTGCCACCTGCCCCCCGCAAGCGGCTGTTTCCTGCAGTGACCCTGCTCCTTGGGTTGCGCGATGACGACAGCCTGTCGGATCGCACCCCCTGGTGGCTGTTGTTGTTGCGGATGCTTGCTGTTGCGGCTGCCATTGTCGGGCTGGCCGGCCCGGTTCTGAACCCGACAACAGAACCGTCTGGGCGTGGCCCCCTGCTGGTCGTGCTTGATGGTAGCTGGGCGGGCGCACCCAACTGGGAGCGAACCCGCGATGAAATGGATCGCCTCTTGGCAGAGGCTGGACGTGCTGATCGCGCTGTCGCTCTCATGCGGCTGACAGCGCCCGAGGCCCCCGTCTTCCAAAGTGCCGCAAGCTGGCGACGAAAACTCGCGGGCGAGGCACCTTTGCCTTGGCAGCCGACAACAGAACAACTTGCCACTGCGCAGGCACAGATCGATGCGATCGAAACCGATTTTGACACCGTCTGGTTTAGCGACGGGCTCGACTATGCCGAACGCGAAGCGTTGATTTCGCAACTTGCCCAACGTGGCACTTTGATCGCCTATGAACACCCGCAGGCCACAACCGCCCTGCGCCCTGTTGGCCATGTCGATGGTATGATGGAAATCTCTGTGACAAGCAGCCAGGCCGTCCCCAATCAGGTCGTGACTGTTCTGGCCCGTGGCCCGGATCCGGGTGGGACAATGCGCACATTGGGCTCTGTCACTGTCGATTTCGACGACACCGCGACGCTTCAAGATAACGGCGCGACCGCCACCGCCCGTCTGGCCCTGCCATCTGAGCTGCGCGCCCGCATCCGGCACTTCGAAATTCAAGGCCAGAGAGGCGCGGGCGCGGTTGCCCTGTCAGATGACAGTCTGCGTCGACGTGAAGTGGCGCTCATCTCCTCACAAAGCGGCAATGAAGGGCTCGCGCTTTTGTCGCCGCTGCACTATCTGCGCAAAGCGCTTGAGCCGACAGCAGACCTTTTGGACGGCGCATTGAGCGATCTGATCCCCGCCAATCCGGATGTCATCGTTCTGGCCGACACAGCCCGTCTGCCCCCGGATCAGGAAAGCGCCGTGATCGGTTGGGTGGAAGAGGGCGGCCTGCTTCTGCGCTTTGCCGGTCCACGCCTTGCCGCAAGCGATACAGCCCGCACAGAGGAAGAACCCCTATTGCCTGTCCGCCTGCGGATTGGGGGGCGCAGCATCGGTGGCGCAATGAGTTGGGGAGAGCCAAAGACCCTGGCTCCCTTTTCGGAAACCTCGCCATTTTTTGGTCTGACCATCCCCGCGGATGTCACAGTCAGCTCTCAGGTTGTTGCCCAACCGGATCCGCAACTGGCCAGCCGCGTCATTGCTGAGCTGTCGGATGGCACGCCGCTGGTCACCCGGAAATCCCTCGGTGATGGGCAGATCATTCTCTTCCATGTCACTGCCAACGCCGAATGGAGCAGCCTGCCGCTGTCCGGCCTGTTCGTGCAGATGATGGAGCGACTGGCAATCTCGTCAGGGGCCAAACCGCCCGCTGCCGGCGATCTGGAAGGCACCACATGGGCCCCGCTGCAAGTGCTCGACGGGTTTGGCACGCTGGCGGATGCCGCTGCTCTGCCAGGGGTGTCAGGGCCAGACCTGGTGGAAAAACCTGTTGGCCCCGACCTGCGCCCCGGCCTTTATCAAAGCGGAGAGCGCAGCATTGCCCGCAACGTCTTGCGCGCCGACGAGCTGCTGACACCTGCGGAATGGCCGGCCTCCGTCGCGATCAGCCGCTACGCCACTGCGCCTGAGCGCCCTCTTGGCGGTCTTCTGATCAGCCTCGCGCTGCTGTTGATGTGTATTGACGTGGTGGCTGCACTCGCGCTCTCTGGTTTGCTGCTCAAATCAGGCGTGTCGCGCAGGCTGTCCTCGTTCCTTCTGGTGGCTACGACGGGCGCGGCCCTTGCTGTTGTGCAGGTATCCGGCGCATGGGCACAGGGGAACGCCGTCCCGATTGATACCCAGCCTGATGACATCGCGCCCCTACACGCGTCAGAGCTGACTTTGGCGCATGTTCTGACTGGCGACCGGCAGGTCGACGCCGTTGCACTGGATGGGTTGAGGGGCCTGTCGGACACACTGCGCTTTCGCACCTCGGTCGAACCCGCGCCCCCTGCCTCGGTTGATCTGGAGCAGGACGAGCTGTCGTTGTTTCCCCTGCTTTACTGGCCGGTCACCGCTGACCAGCCCATGCCCTCGGGCAACGCCTATGACAAGCTGAACGCCTATCTGCGCACCGGCGGCATGATCCTGTTTGACACCCGCGACGCCGACATCACGCGATCCGGTGCCAGCAGCCCTGCGGGCCGCAGGCTGCAACAGCTGGCTTTGCGGTTGGACGTTCCTCCACTGGAGCCCGTGCCAAACGATCATGTCCTGACCCGTGCCTTCTACCTGCTCCAGGACTTTCCCGGTCGTCACACCCGTGGAGCCGTCTGGGTCGAAGCCGCACCAGCGGACGCAGAGCAGATCGAAGGTATCCCCTTTCGCAACCTCAACGACGGGGTAACCCCGGTTGTGATTGGTGGCAACGATTGGGCTGCGGCGTGGGCCGTAGATGCAAATGGTCGCCCTCTGCTGCCCGTCGGGCGGGGTTTTGCAGGCGAACGACAGCGCGAACTGGCGCACCGTTTCGGGGTCAATCTTGTGATGCATGTTCTCACCGGCAACTACAAATCCGATCAGGTCCATGTGCCTGCACTGCTTGATCGGTTGGGGCAATAGGGGGCCGCAATGACACAGACGATCCTCTTTGATCCCTTGCTGCCCTGGACTGTGATCTGGGTGCTATCTGCCCTGTCACTTGCTGCTGTGGCGCTGGCACTCTGGAAACGGCTCTCGGGCTGGGCTCTGCGTGGCGCTGCCGCGTTTGTCCTGCTGGCCGCGCTATGCGGACCGGTTTACCAGACCGAAGACCGTGCGCCCCTCAAGGATATTGTTGTCGTGCTGGAAGATCAGACAGCGAGCCAGCAGCTGTCCAATCGCCCAGAACAGACCACCGCGACCCGCGCCACGCTGGAAGCGGCCCTTGCAGCACGCCCCAATACGGACATCCATTGGGTCACCGTCGACGGGGTCGAACCGCGCGAAGGTGCAACCGACAACAGCGGAACCACATTGATGGGCCACCTGGCCGAAGCCCTTGCCAATTTGCCGCGCGGGCGCATAGCCGGAATGATCGCAATCAGCGACGGTCAGGTCCATGACATCGACCAAAGCCCCGCTTTGCCGGCGCCGTTTCATGTTCTTCTCAGTGGACAGCCCGATGACTGGGACCGCCGCCTTATCGTGCGCAACGCCCCAAGCTTTGCCATCATCGGGGAGCCCGTCACGCTAACCCTGCGGATCGAAGATCAGGGGGCGGCACCATCGCCTGGGGGCCTTGCGGAACTGGCGATTTCCATAGGCGGGGCAGAACCGCAACGCTTTAACTTGCCGGTTGGGGTAGATTTCGATCTACCTCTCACTCTTCCGCATGGCGGTCGAAATGTGATCCAGTTTTCGGTCCCGATGGCCGAGGGTGAGCTTACTGACCGCAACAATGCAGCGCTGGTGCAAATCAACGGTGTCCGGGATCGGTTGCGCGTGCTCTTGGTATCGGGCGAACCCCATCCAGGTGGACGCACCTGGCGCAACCTTCTGAAATCGGACAGCGCGGTGGATCTGGTACATTTCACCATTCTGCGGCCACCGGAAAAGCAGGATGGGGTGCCTGTCGACGAACTTTCGTTGATTGCCTTTCCCACCCGCGAGTTGTTTCTGGAAAAGATCAATGACTTCGACCTGATCATCTTCGATCGCTACAAACGGCGCGGCATCCTGCCTGCAATCTATCTCGACAATGTTGCAGATTACGTCCAGCGCGGCGGAGCGGTTCTGGTCGCAGCTGGACCGGATTTCGCCAGCGCAGACAGCATTTACCGCTCCCCCCTGTCCAGCATTCTGCCCGCCAGCCCATCGGCACGGGTCATCGAACGCCCCTATCGCCCGACTGTCACGGATTTGGGTCAACGCCATCCCGTCACCGCCGACATGACCGACGCCGAGAGCTGGGGACGATGGTTGCGTCAAGTGGATGTGAATGTCCCCGAAGGGGATGTCCTGATGAGCGGACTGGACGACCGTCCCTTGCTGGTGCTGAACCGCGTAGGGGACGGGCGCGTGGCGCTGCTTGCATCCGATCACGCCTGGCTCTGGAGCCGCGGCTACGAAGGCGGAGGCCCTCAGCTTGAGCTGCTGCGCCGTCTGGCTCATTGGATGATGAAAGAACCTGAGCTGGAAGAAAACGTCCTGACCGCAGACGCAACGGGCCAGCGCATGCGCATCGAACGCCGCAGCCTGCAGGACGATGTCGGCGACGTCACAGTGACTGCGCCAGATGGCTCTACCGCCATCGTCAAGCTGCGCGAGATCGGGCCGGGCCGTTGGGAAGGTCGCTATGAAGGAAAAGAGCCAGGCCTCTACCGGTTGGAAGAAGGCGCGCAAAGCACAGTGATCGGCCTTGGCCCAGCCGCACCACGCGAGTTCGAGCAGACCATCGCAACAGCCGACGTGCTGGCCGAGGTCGTCAGCCAGACCCGCGGTGGCATTCGCAACATTTCGGATGGTATACCGATCCTACGCAATGTCAGGGAAGGCAGAACCGCAGCGGGCCGGGGGTGGATCGGCCTCACGCCACGCGATGCCTACCGCACCGTTTCGGTCAACCAAACGCCCCTTTTGCCGGCCTGGCTTGTGCTGCTGCTTGCCTCGGCCATGATCCTCGCTGGATGGCTGCGAGAAGGACGCCGCTAGGGACACCGGTCTGGCGCGTGATCTAGCCTCGCGTGCCCAGAGGTTGAACCGGCATGATCCTGACCCGCACCCGGTCTGACTGCCCATTGCGATCCACCACGACAAATGTCGAATACCCTTCCCCCGGTGAAGGAACCTCCAGAACGCGGCGGCGCACACCCGTTCGGACAGGCCTGTCATTGGCCATGATGACAAACGGCGCCTCACCTCCCCGCAGCTTTAGGGTCAAGGCGTCAGCGGACGAAACCAACTCTGCGCCATCCGGGGGAAACACCACCTGAAGCGGTTCAATCCGCCCGATGGCTCCCTTGCTCTCTCCCGCTGCGCTGAACCGGCGAAGCGGAAGCGGAAGCTCAGCCGTTGCCGCCACCAATGTCTGCGGCGGCGCGGCTGGCAACGGTGTAAAGCTGACGCCCATTCGGCCAAAGGCTTCAAACAGCAACGGCGCCGCCAGCTCTGCTCCAAAGGCACCCGGTACGGGCGTGCCGTCAGCGCGCCCCAGCCAGACGCCGATGACGTATCGCCCATCCCAGCCAATCGCCCAAGTATCGCGATGCCCGTATGATGTCCCGGTCTTATAGGCCAGCATTCTGGCCGGCGCGCCCGGGGGTGGCGGCAGATCCCGCAGGATATCACCCAGCTGCCAGGCTGCCACCTCTGACAAAATCCGTGCACTCCGCTCGGGCGGCTGGTCCTGCTGGTGATGCAACACAATACCCTGCCCCCCAGCGGCGATCAGCGCATAGATCTGCACGAGGTCACGCAAGCTGACACCAACACCGCCAAGCGCGACCGCCAGCCCCGGCTGGCCACCGGGCAGCACAGGTCTTGCGCCGCTCCTGCGCATTGCTGTCATCAACCGCGCGGGGCCCAGGTCCTGCAGCAGGCTGACAACCGGGGTATTCAGCGACAGCTGAAGCGCCTGACGCACCCGCAGATCCCCACGAAAGCGGCCGTCAAAATTCTGCGGTGCATAGCCATCGATATCAATCGGGCCGTCGTGGATCATGGTCTCGGGATGTGCCATGCCCTGATCAAAGGCCAACCCGTAGACCAAAGGCTTCAGGGTCGAGCCGGGCGAGCGCGCCGCGCGGGTCATGTCGACATAGCCACGCCTTCCCCCGTTGTGGTAACCGGGCGAGCCGACAGAGGCGAGGATCTCACCGCTTTGATGATCGGCCAGAACAAGCGCCGCAGACAGGTTTGCCCCGTGACGCTCCACCGTTTCCCGCAACAAACCTGCCAGCCGCCGTTGCATGCCCCCATCAATGGTAAGATCAAGTTGGCGCTGATCTGGTCGCTCTGCCAGCGCCAGATCAGCGAGATGCGGCGCCTCCAGCGGGAAGGGGTAAATTTCATCTGGAATCGGCTCTAACAAGGCGGTTTTTGCCTGCTCCGCCGTAATCACCTCTGCAGCGGCCATGCGGTTGATCACCCGGTTGCGCGCGGCCAGCGCAACACCCGGCGCCCGATCAGGCCGACGCGTTTCAGGAGACTGCGGCAAGGCGACAAGCAGCGCCGCCTGCGACGGAGTCAGCCTCCGGGGGGCCTTGCCAAACCACGCATAGCTCGCTGCGCGCACGCCCTCGATATTGCCGCCAAAGGGGGCGTGAAGCAGATAGAGCTGCAAGATCTGCGCCTTGCTCAACCGCTGTTCCAAAGCCAACGCAACACGGATCTGGCGCAGCTTCCCGGCCCATCGCCCCGTCCCGCCATTCTCAAGCAGACGCGCCACCTGCATGGTCAAAGTAGAGCCGCCAGATACAACCTCGCCGCGCCAGACCGCCTGCATTCCAGCGCGGAGCATGGCCCGCAGATCCACTCCGCTATGGCTGTAGAACCGCTTGTCTTCATAGCGTAGCAGCATGGCAAGATAGGTCGGATCGACCTGATCAGACGCCACATCCAGACGCCAAATGCCATCCGCTACCGGATAGGCCCGCAACAGCGCACCGTTGCGGTCCCGTACCTCTCGCGCGGTTTCCGCCAACACCGGCGGCAGAACAGTCCGGCTGACCCAGCCCTGCAGCCCGAGGGCCGCGATCCAGACCGCAAGGCCCATACCGAACAGAGCCCAGCAAATGGCGCCGCGTCGGTTCACCGGATCAGCAACCGTCCGGTCGCGGTGCGGGCCCGGAACTCTGGCCTGTACATATCCTCGACCGAAGCCGCAGGATGGTGGAACATCCCCGGTGTGACGGCACGGGCGACATAGGCAAGCGTAATGATGCCTGCCTTATCGCCCCGATCTCCGCGGCGCAGATCCACCGCTGCAAGGAACCGATCTGATCGAAACTCTGTATGTTGCGCAGTCGACAGCTCCAGCCAATCCAATCCGCTCAGATCTCCTGATCGCAGCAGACTTGGGTTGTCGATCTCGACTCCGGCCGCAAGCGGATCATTGATCATCAATCGCGCACCCACCGGCTCGAATGGCACAATGCGCAACACGGTCACAAACCGATCTCCGACAGCGTGCTCTGCGTACTCAATCGGCACGCCATCCAGCGTGTAATAGCTGCGCTCGATGCTGTAGCCTGTTCCGCCTACCGGGGCGGGGACTTCTGGCACGCCAATCGTGGTGAGCGTGATGTCGATCTGCCTGCCACTGGCTGCACTCAACGACAGGGGCAACGCCGCATTTCCCCCGTCGCGGACCTCGACAAAGGGGCCGTCAACGGGCTGACCATTGACCAGAAGCCCGCTGTCTTCTGCGCGGTTCACCAGCGCCTGCGCCGCCATCAATGTCCACGCGCTTTCCTGGGTCGAGAGCGACCGTCCATCCGGTGCAAGGCTCTGGGCCAGGCGATCCGTCGACAGAACGTCCGATCGTGCCTCAGTCACCAGCGCCAGAACACCGGCCCGATCACGCAAGGCACTGCCATAATCGGCACGCCACAGGGTGACATCCGGTGTCTGTGTCCGCAGCATATCACCGGCCTGCCGGAACAACCTGTCCGCACGGCGCTGATCACCGTAAGCGGCAAGCGCTGTACCCAGCTGGGCAACGGCCAACGGGGTGGCAAAAGCCTCGGCCTTGACGTCGGCGTAATAGCGCAGATCGCCCATCGCCGCCTCGCCTTCGCGTGCCAGGACCAGCAACCCATAGGCCAGGGCCTCGCCTCCGCTGTCGAAATCAGCGGCATAATTCACCCGGTTGCGCAGGTTGTCCAATGCCTGCTGCATCCGTTTTTCAGGCACGGCGTGGCCCGTGCTTCGCGCCCGACTAAGAAAGTCGGTCACATAGGCATCAAGCCAGAAATCTCCGCTTTCGGCGCGCCACAACCCAAAACCACCATTGCTGGCCTGGCGGGTCAGCACCTCTTCGATGGCCTGATCGATTTGGGTCGCAACGCTGTCACCCTGCGCCACTCCGGCGGCCTGAGCCACAGAAGACAGATACAACAACGGCAGCGCGCGGGATGTAACCTGTTCAGTGCAGCCATATGGGTAACGGTCCAAAGAGTTCAGCACCCCCGGCACATCAAAGCGCGCCAGCGGACCACTCGACAACATGGCCCGTGCAGTGCCCGGACGCAGACCGGAAAACACATCGGAGGAGAAGTCGAAACTATCCCCGCCCGCCAGCACAAACCGCCTGGTCATCGCGACCTCGGGATCATTTGCCCGCACCGGCATGCGCAGGCGCTGAACCACCGTGGCCCCATCGGGGCCGGTCAGCGCCAGCTCGATCTCCGGATTACCAACCGCGCTTGCCGCAACGGGCAGGATCAGGCTCTGGCTGCCCTGTTCTGCAAGCACCACGCGGCTGGGCAAGTTGCCCAAGGCAAGCCCGTCACCCAGAACCCGTGCCGCAACAGACACCTCACCAGAGGGGCCGTCGGCATGAGTGAGGTCAATCAGGATACGGCTCTGATCGCCGGGTGCCAAAAAGCGCGGCGCAGAGGCGCTCACAACGATTGGGTCGCGAACCAGCATATCCTGTTCTACCTGCCCGACCGCGGACTGTGTCCACGCCACAGCCATCAGCCGGACCGTGCCATTGAAAGGCGGCAGGTCAATCGGCACATCAACCGTTCCGTCAGCCGCGACCTTGAGTGGCCCGGAGAACACAGCCATCAGATCTTGGGTCGGGGGCGGAGACTGCATCTGCATGCCTGATCCGGCATCCCCACCGGAACGCACCACTCCCAACGCCCCGTTTCCAGTTTCAATCAGCCGCCCATACAAATCGCGCAACTCCACCCCCAGACGCCTTTGGCCATAGAAATACCCCACAGGGTCAGGGCTACGGAAACCGGTCAGGTTCAGGATCCCAAGGTCGACAGCTGCAACAGTCAGCCAGACGTCTTCACCTGCCTGGGCACCCTCAACAGTGACACGGGTCAATTGCGTTGTCCGCGGGCGCGCAACGTCGGGGACGTTGATCGACACGGCCAGCTTTTGTCCCGGTCGCTCAACAACGGCATGAACCACGCCCAGCGCCCGCACCGGGGTCTGATCTGCCTTGCCCTGCAAAGGTTGCACCAAGGCAGCCGTGACATAGGCACCGCTGCCCCACTCCTCTGTCACGGTGAGCGGTATCAGTGTCTCACCCGCAGATACCTCAATCAGCTGACGGCTGATAAGCCGATCTGACACCACGGATATCATCGCCATTCCGCCGTTGCGGGCATTCAGGCGCAGGCGGGCGGCATCACCTGGCTGATAGCTTTCCCGATCCAGTGACACGTCCAGTCGATCAGGCGTATCCGCGCCATCAGCGGGCACATACCAACCCGCGTGGAACAAGGAAGAGGACGCCACATAGCTTTGGCCTTCGTGCTCGACCACCAGCTCGTATTCGCCCCACTCGACCGGTTGCGCCAACTCGACAGGATCACGGCCCAGCGTGATCTCACCCGTCGCAATCCGCGTCCGTCGGGTGGTTGGTTCCCAGTTCCAGTTCCCGTAAAGCTGATACCACTGATACCGGGTTTCAATCCGATTGAGTGTCCATGTCGCCTTCAGGGGCGCAGCCTCTTCCGGCCCGGGGATCGCAATCAGCTGAAAGCGCGCGTCCTGCCCGTCTGGCACCACATCTTCAAACAGCGGCTTGATCCCAATCAAGGGCTCTGATGCAGGCACCGGCAACTCCAGGCGCCGTTCAACCGGACGGGCGCTGCCATCCGACAGGCGTGTGATAACCTCAGCCAACAGGGGCTGGCCCAGTGTCTCAAGCTGCGGCAGGCTCAGTTCAATCTCTGCCAGCCCGGCCCCGTCTGTCGTCTGTCCACTGAAAAACCGGCTTTGTGGGGGCAGGCGGTCATCGTGACGGCCAAACCGGTAACCCGGCCACCCAGCCAGACCCTCCGCAGCGCGCAGCCGGACCTCTCCCTCGATTGAAAGATCGCTTCCAGGTGCACCAAACAGATACCGGGCGTTGATCGAAAGCTGAAGAACACCTCCGGGCCGCAGCTGCCCTGCGTCCGCAACCTCCTGGGTGAAATCGATCCGCTCCGGCAGGAAATCCTCAACCAGCACCTGCTGACTGGCAAGGGGCTTGCCGTCTGGATCAGCCAAAATTGACAACCGCCAGGTGCCACGCGGCGCAGTTGCCGCGACTGGCAGGGAAAAGACATGCCCCCCGATTTGCCCCCGCTCAGAGATCTGCCGCGAATATTCCACACCGTCCGGACGACGCAGCACAGCAATCAACGGCACCTCTGGCAGGGCCTGTGCACGTGGATCGCGTGCCAACGCCGTGGCGTGAATGACCTCTCCCGCCCGATAGGCGCCCCGATCTGTAAACAGGAACACATCGACCGGGCCGGGTGCGGCCCGCCCATCGACACCTCGGTCAGACAGATCAAAGGCGGCATCCCGTAGCGAAAGGAACGCGAAATCCGCAACGCCTCCTGCTGTATCAACCTCTGGTCCGACCTCGGCCATCACCACAGCTGGCGCCGCCGCGCCGGTCCCACGGATCAAACCGGGAGCAAACCGCGCATAGCCCTGCTCATCGGTCACTGTTCTGCCCAGGATCGCATTCGCGTTCGAGACAAGCTGCACAGACACGCCAGCCCGTGGTGTGGCGTCAGACAGGCTTTGCACCTGCACATGCAACCCATCACGTCCCATCATGCTGCTGAGCCCCAGATCCGTCAGCACAAACCACTGAGTCGCCGCGGGCGTGTCATAGGGGTCGGCCCCCGGCAATTGTGCACTCAGGGCGTAGATGCCAACCGGCTGCCCATCCAGCGCCTCTCCCAGTGGCAACCGCGTTGTGACTGCCTGATTAAGATCTTGGCCAACATCGGCCGTGCCGGTCCAGATTTCCTCTGCAATATCCGCCGTGAATTGCTCTTCCTGCCACTGCGACAGGGGGCGGGCGAAATAGTCCTCTTGCAGGGTCCGCAATAGATTGCGGTCACTCACCCTGCGCAGGCGCAGGTCAAGCTGGGTGGCATTGACCGTTTCAACCGGCAGCGCCACCTGATCGCCCTTCGGCAAGACATAGGACCGCCCGGAGAAACGCACTGCTGGACTGCGGTCGCGCACGTAGTGGGTCAGCGTGACGTCCTTGTTCAGCACCTCCCCCGTTGCCGCGGGCAGACCACGACGCAAAGTCAGTTGATAGCGCGTGCCATGTACCACGCCGTCAATGCAAAGCTGGCGACCATCGGCATCCGCGACCAGGCGGGGATCCGGCAGTTTCACATAGTCATCATAGTTCACGCCCAGTTTTCGCAGCTCTTCTGAGAAGGTCACGCAGATCCTTGGCGCTGCGCTGTCACTTTCAACCGAACTGTCCGTGACCCGAAAACCATAAGCCGCAATCGCCTTGTCCAGGCGCTCTGCCAGCCGCGGGCTGGGGGCCAGGTCGTTGGCAACACGCAACACCGACACTGCCGCGCGCCCCCTCTCCAGCTGTTCCAAGGCGCGGGCTGCCACCATCAGCGCCTGCGCCTGTGCGCCATTGCCCTGAGCGCGGAAATAACTGTTCAAAGCCGCCGAAAGCGCGGCCTCTCTGGTGCGGCGCAAAGCAGTCCCTTTGCCCTCTTGGCGCATAAGACTGCGGGCATAGGCCTCCCACAGATCACCCCGGTCACTGATGGCTACCGCCTCTGCAATCCAGCGCAGGGCAACCGCAGGCGAGGCCTCTGCCGCTGCTGCCGCCAGATCCTCTACTGTTGCGCCCCCGGCCGGGAACCGCAGCCCCAGCCCAGCCGCCTGCTGACGCGCCGCCGTGAAATCAGCAGGATCCAGACCGGTCAGCTGCGCTGCGCGCTGTTCGGCCTGCCGCTGTTCGGCCTTGCCCGCCCGGATCAGCTGCGCCGAAAACGCCCCTTCGAAGGGCGCAGATTCGGTCATCGAGGATTTGGGAAAACAAGCATCCGAGCGACTGTTGAAAACAAACCCGACACAGGCCTGCTGTCCACTGCAGGCGCGGGCACAGCTGGCCATATCCGTATCAAATAAAGGCCCCAGATCAGCGCCGAAATGATCGGTGTCGCGCTGCAGAACAAACCGCCCCTCGGGCAAGGGTGAGTCGGCCAAAACCGCGGACGACGCAGAAACAAAGCTGAAGAAAAGAAGAAGATAAGTCAAAAACATGCGCACTGGAAAACCCTCCGAAACTGTTCAGAGGCTGGCACGCGGTTAACGCCATAGCAAGACCTCCCGCCGTAACACCAACGCTAATCTCAATTTAATATCTCAGCCTCATTTTGAATCGGGCTGATGCGCTGGTTGCAATGTGGAGTTTGCAGGGATGAGCCTTGCCGACAGATTGAAAGAAGAAAGACGTGCCCGCCTCGCGGCGGAGCGCCTGCTTGAGCTGAAGCAGGCCGAACTTTCTGCAGCCAACCGCAAGCTGGGCCGCCATGCTCTTGCTTTGACTAGAGAAATTGGCGCAACGAAAGCCGAAGTCGAAAAAACCAAGGACGAAAATGCCAAGGTCAAACTTGACCTGTCCACCGCCAATGAAAAGGTGGAGCGCGCCGAACAGCGACTGTGGGATTCGATTCAGGCGATTCAGGATGGATTCGCCTTTTTTGATTCTGACGGCAAACTGATCAGCGCAAACGCCGCCTATCTTGAGCTGTTTGACGGCCTTGAAGAGGTGGAGCCGGGTGTTTCCTATGTCCGGCTGCTGCAAATTCTTACCGACGAAGGTCTCATCAACACAGGCGAGCGCGACCCGGATGACTGGCGCGCGGAGATGACCGAACGTTGGCTGCATCCCACCCCCGAACCGGTTGTGGTGCGCATGTGGGATGATCGCTATCTGCGTCTCGTCGATCAACGGGGCAACTCCGGCGATATGGTCAGTATGGCCCTCGATATCACTGCCTCTGTCCAATATGAGGAAGAGCTGGAAGCCGCCCGCGAACGCGCAGAGGCGGCCAACCGCGCCAAATCGGCCTTCCTTGCCAACATGAGCCATGAAATCCGCACTCCCATGAACGGGGTGGTGGGGATGGCAGAATTGCTGAGCGACACAAACCTCAGCGAGGAACAGCGCCTTTACGCCAATACGATCAAAAACTCTGGCGAGGCACTGTTGGTCATCATCAACGACGTGCTCGATTATTCCAAAATCGAGGCCCAGAAACTCATCCTGCATCCGGAACCATTTGATCTGGAACGCAGCGTGCATGAGGTTTTGATGTTGTTGCAGCCAACTGCGCGCGAAAAGGGGCTGAACCTCATTCTGGACTACGACCTGTTCCTCCCCACCAGCTTTGTCGGGGATCCGGGTCGCATCCGCCAGGTTCTGACAAACCTTGTCGGAAACGCCGTCAAATTCACAACCGAAGGCCATGTCAATCTGCAGATCACCGGGATCTCAAGTCCGGAGGATGAATTCTGCTCCATCCACGTCGCCATCGAAGACACCGGTATCGGCATCCCCGCGGAAAAGGTTCAGCACATTTTCGGGGAATTCAATCAGGTCGATGACGAACAAAACCGCCAGTTCGAGGGCACTGGCCTTGGTCTTGCAATCACCAAGCGCCTGATCGAACTGATGGGAGGCGAAATCTGGGTCGATAGCGAAGTCGGCAAGGGATCTTGCTTTGGCTTCCGTATCAAACTGCCCCTCGCCGCCGAGAGCACGGCCGCCATCCCGACAATGCCGGCTTCGCTGCGCAAGGTGATGGTTGTCGATGCGCCCTCCGTGATGCGCGACATCCTGAACAAGCAACTGGCCCTTCTGGGGCTTGAGGTTGTGCTGATGGACAATGGCGCCTCTGCGCTGGCCTATCTTGACCCCAGTATCGACCTGATCGTCTGCGACGAACTTCTGGCAGATGAAGAAGCGGTGGACTTCTGCCGCAAGGTCCGCGCTGGCCCCTATGCCTCTGTCCCGATCCTCATGATCAGTGGCGATCCAACAGCGCCCAGCAACCCAGAGGTTCTGGCCGCTGCAGACAGCATTCTGCTCAAACCTCTGCAGCGGGAAGAACTGTACATCCGCCTGTCCGCCCTGCACGGCGACGCGGCGGCGATTGCCAGCCTGCCACCCGCACCCGCTCCGGAGCCAACGGCCAACGTGCGCCCGCAACAGCAGGAGCAGCCAAAGCTGCAGGCGATTTCAGATCAGGCCGCTTCCCCGCAACAGCCTGCGACACAGCCAGCCAACACCGATCCGGTGCCGCTCACTCCGGTTGGGGCGACCGGCGCCCGGCGCATGCGGATCCTCGCCGCCGAAGACAACCGCACCAACCAGCTTGTCTTCCGCAAGATGGTCAAGGAGCTGAACATAGAGCTGCAGTTTGCCAACAATGGCGTAGAGGCCGTTGAAGGCTATCAATCCTTCCAGCCTGACCTGATTTTCATGGATATCTCGATGCCCGTCATGGACGGCAAGGAGGCCACCCAGAAAATCCGCGAATTGGAATACGGATCAGGCAGTTATACGCCAGTGGTCGCCTTGACGGCCCACGCCATGACCGGGGACGCCGAAGGCATATTGGCCGCGGGGCTCGATCACTATCTTACCAAACCCCTGCGCAAGGCTCTGATCCACGAGCGTATCCATGCCTACCTCCCGGCAGAAGCGGCGCCGCTTGCAGACGCTGCAGATACCCAGTCAGGCGCAGCCTGAATGCCAACGCAGCCCCCTCGCCCCTGATCACACGAAAAAAGCCAGGCAATAGCCCGGCCTGTTTGCGTTTCATCTGCCCAGGAAACGGCTGATCCTGTTCTCACCCGGCCCGCAGAAACACGGGCTGATCCGGCTTTGACAGGTCGGGCATGTGCCGATAGCCGCCAGCATCAAATTCCAAAAGGGACGCCGCCTCTGTCAGACGGTTCTGAATGATATAGCGGGCCATCGCACCACGGGCGCGTTTGGCATAGAAACTGACCACCTTTGGTGTGCCGTTCTTGTCTTCCATAAAGACCGGAGTAATCACCCGAGGTTTCAACGCCCTCAAATCAACAGCGCCGAAATATTCTTGGCTGGCGCAGTTCACCAGCAGGTCACTGCCCATCGCTTCGGCCTGCGCATTCAGCGCCTCCGAAATCCGGCTGCCCCAGAACTCATACAGGTTCTTGCCCTTCTCGGTCTTCAGGCGCGAGCCCATCTCCAGGCGATAGGCCTGCATTGCATCCAGCGGGCGCAGCAGACCGTAAAGACCGGACAGGATACGAAAATGATCCTGTGCCCAGGTCATTTCATCCGCATCAAGCGAGCCAGCTTCCAGCCCCTGATAGGTATCCCCGGCAAAGGCCAGCGCCGCCGGGCGGATATCATCCGGGCCCGGATCCGCGGCAAAGCTCTGAAACCGCTCGTGGTTCAGCTTCGCCAGATCCTCGCTGATGTGCATCAGCTTCATCAAATCGCCAACCGACAGATCCCGCGCATGGCCCACCAGCTCTTGCGCAGCATCGTGCATTGCGGGCCAGGTCATATCGACCTCCCGCGCGCTCCAATCCAGCTTTTTCGCCGGAGAAGTCACTACCAGCATGTTCTGCCCCCGTTTGGTTCTGGGTGATACTTAGGTCGCGCCGCGCAAGACGTCCAGAAACGCCCCGGCAAAACGTTCCGCGCGGCGCTCTCCTAACAGCCTTGTGATGGCCGCTTCATCCTGCGGGCGCATCTGCGCGAGCTTGGCCAGCTGAGCCGCAGAGCAGCTGAGCGGCTTTTGCGTGCCGCAGTCGCCCCGCCCCAGCTGGGCCTGAACCTCCAGCAATTGGTCATAAACCGATCCGGCATCCCGCCCGGCCAGCTTGCGCCGCATCGGATGCAGCTGCGCTGCCTCACCGGTGATGACGGACAGGAACGCATCGCCATACCGTTCCAGTTTCTTCGCGCCGACACCGCCAATGCGCGCCAGCTGGTCGAGCGTGTCAGGGCGGGTTTCGGCCATCTCGATCAGGGTTCGGTCGTTGAAGATCACATAGGCCGGTACCTTCTGCGCCTCTGCCAGGGCACGACGTTTGGCTTTCAGCGCCGACAGCAGCGGCGCATCCTCGTCCGAAACCAGCGCCTTTACCGCCGGGCTGCGTTTGGCCGACGTGATCGTATCGCGCCGCAGCGCAACCTCCTGCTCGCCTTTCAGAACCGGCAGCGCCGCTTCGGTCATACGCAGCGCACCATGGCGTTCGGGATCCGGACGCACCAGATCATGTCCCATCATCTGACGAAAAACCGCCTGCCACTGGCGTTTGCCGTATTCCTTGCCACAGGCAAAAACCGACAGCTCGTCGTGGCGTTTTTCCTTTACCCGGTCGGTTTCATTGCCGACGAGGATGTCGATCAGATGGCCCGACCCATAGGTTTCATTTGTGCGCAATATTGCCGACAGAGCCTTGCGCACGGCGGTGGTGCCATCGAACACGTCAACGGGCTGATCGCACAGATCGCAGTTGCCGCAAGGCTCGGCCTCTTCACCGAAATAGGCAAGCAGGCTCTGGCGGCGACATTTCAACGCCTCAGCCAGTCCCAAAAGCGCATTGAGCCGGGCATGATCCGCACCCCGACGTTCCGGTGGCGCAAGCCCTTCATCAATCTGGCTGCGGCGCAGGCGGATGTCTTCGGGGCCAAACAGCGTCAGCGTCTCGGCAGGTGCGCCATCCCGCCCCGCCCGGCCGATTTCCTGATAATAGGCTTCAATCGACTTCGGCAGATCTGCATGGGCAACCCAACGAATATCCGGCTTGTCGATCCCCATGCCAAAGGCCACCGTGGCCACGACGATCAAACCATCTTCGCGGGCAAAACGGGTCTCTACCACGCGACGGTCCTCGGCCTCCATGCCACCATGATAGTGGCAGGCCACATGACCTGCGTCCCGCAACCCCGCCGCAAGCGCCTCTGTCTTGGCTCGGGTCCCGCAATAGACGATGCCAGACTGTCCTTTTCGGGCCGCCGCAAATTCCAGGATCTGGCGGCGCGGGCTATCCTTGATGCCAAACGCCAGATGAATATTGGGGCGGTCAAACCCCCGAAGAAAGCTGCGCGGCGCATCGCCATCGAACAGCTTTTCAACGATTTCCTCGCGGGTTTCCTGGTCCGCTGTTGCGGTAAACGCGGCCAAAGGAACATCCAGCGCGCGACGCAGCTCTCCGATCCGCAGGTAATCGGGACGGAAATCATGGCCCCACTGGCTGACGCAATGGGCCTCGTCCACAGCAATCAGGTTAACGCCGATCCGGCGCAGCATGCCCATCGCAGCCCCAGAGGCCAATCGTTCCGGTGCCATGTAAAGCAGCTTTAGCCGCCCGTCTTCAATCGCCTGCCAGACCGCCTCTGTTTCTTCGTCGGTATTGCCAGAGGTGAGCGCGCCCGCCGCCACCCCAACCTCCTGCAGGGCACGGACCTGATCGCGCATCAGGGCAATCAGCGGCGAAATCACCACCGTAATCCCATCACGCATCAGCGCGGGCAGCTGATAGCACAGCGACTTGCCCCCACCGGTCGGCATGATCGCCAGCACGTTTTCCCCGGCGGTGACGGCATCGACGATCTCTCCCTGTCCGGGCCGGAATGCATCAAACCCGAAAATTTCGCGCAACAACGGCGTTGCGCCATGGGCTGTCGCACCGACGGGTGCGGTCATTTCCGGCTGGAGTGCGGACATGGGGGCTTGGGGCCTCGTTTTGCTGGTCTGCTCGTCTTGGCAGGCACAATCCCACAGGAGGAATCGGGCGGCAAGAGCCACGCGGCAACACTTCGCACCCTGAAAACGCAAAACCGCCGAGGATCTCTCCCCGGCGGCTGGCAATCACGTCACTGGCGACACGCTGGCCGTCAGTAGAACATCGCAATGTTGTTGGTCAGGATGATACGCAGCGCATAAACCGCGATCAGCACCACCAGCGGCGCCAGATCAAGCCCCTGCATATTTGGCAGAATGCGACGGACCGGGCCGTATAGCGGCTCTAACAGGCGGTTCAGGCCATACCAGATCTGCGCCACAAACTGCTGATTGAGGTTCAGAACCTGGAAGTTGATCAGCCAGCTCATGATCACATGAGCGATGATGAAGAACCAGACGATGTCCAGGATCAGCATCAGAATTTGAAACAGCGACAGCATCTCATCTTTCCCTTTTTGGAGCTTGTCCACAGGTAAGCCCGCCCGCGCAAAATCGCAAGGCTGCCGCGAGGTTGCGGTTGACGCGCTGTAAACACAAGGCAACACCCTGCGACCATTGCCGCAGGAGTTTCGGATTCATGTTTCCCATTTTTCGCCTGATCAAAGACGTTCTGGTTGCCCGTCGGATGCCGCCTCTGGACCTCACAGAGACGCATGTCTCGCGCCATATCTGTTGGCCCTGGGATCTTGATATCTGGCTGGAACTGAACAATGGCCGCGCCATGACGCTCTATGATCTGGGGCGCACCATGCTGGCGCAGCGGGTCGGGTTGATCACAACCCTGCGCAAACGCCGCTGGGGGCTGACTGTTGCAGGCACCACCGTGCGGTTCCGCCGCCGGATCCGCGGTTTTGAACGGTTCGAGATGCGCACCCGTACGGTCGCCTGGGATGATCGTTTCATCTATCTGGAACAATCCATGTGGAAATCGAATGGCGACTGCGCCAGCCACGTCATGCTGCGCACCGCCGTGACCGACTCGCGCGGGATCGTTGCCCCAACAGAGGTGCTCGCCGCCCTTGGCCGCACCGACCAATCCAGCCCGGAAATGCCCGACTGGATCAGGGGCTGGTGCGCAGCCGACGCAGGGCGCCCCTGGCCCCCGATGCAGGACCAGACCGCCAAGCCCTGATGCTCGGCAGGGCGCTGCCGTTCCTGCAGCTCGCGCTTGCCTAACCCTGCTCTGCCCTGTCATACCGATAGGTAAAGGTCACAAATGACCACATCCCCCGCCCGGCTGCGGTCTTGGGGTGGTGAGTATCGGTAGCAGGCAGGGTAAGGGCAGGCAGAGCATGACGCAGATTTCCATGCGCAAACGCATCTGGGGATGGTGGGCTTTTGACTGGGCAAGCCAGCCCTATCACACGCTGCTGATCACGTTCATATTCGGCCCCTTCTTTGCCGCTGTCGCAACAGATGCATTCATGGCGCAAGGGCTGGCAGAAGAGGCCGCAAAGGCTCAGGCGCAATCCACCTGGTCCCTGTGCCTGACCATCGCTGGGCTGACCATCGGGATCTGTGCACCGTTTCTGGGCGCCTTTGCCGATATCTCCGGACGGCGGCGACCTTGGGTTGTGTTGTTTTCCTTGATGTATGTCATCGGAGCTGCCGGGCTCTGGTTTACGGATCCTGCAGGCTCCAACCTCTATCTGATGCTGTTTGTCTTTGGGATTGGGTTCCTGGGGGCAGAGTTTGCGCTGATTTTCGTGAACGCGCAGCTGCCCTCCCTTGGCCTGCGCGAAGATGTCGGCACCCTGTCAGGGTTCGGCTTTGCCATCGGCTACCTCGGTGGTGTTGTTGCCTTGGTGATCATGCTCGCCCTTTTTGTCGAAAGCGCCAACGGCCGAACACTCATCGGGCTGACCCCCGCCTTCGGGCTTGACCCTGCCCCGCGCGAAGACACCCGTATCGTTGGCCCAATCACGGCTCTGTGGTTCGCCGTCTTCATCATCCCCTATTTCCTCTGGGTCCGCGACGGTTCTGCGACCGGCAATCGCGCCACGATGCAAGAGGCTGTGGGCTCTGTTTTGCGGTCCGTGAAAAGCCTGCGCAACCGCCTCAGCCTGGCGAGCTATCTGGGTTCCTCCATGCTTTATCGGGATGCGTTGAACGGGCTCTACACCTTCGGGGGGATCTACGCACGGCTGGTGCTGGACTGGCAGATCACCTTGATCGGGATTTTTGGCATTGTCTCAGCCATTTCCGCCGCGTTTTTCTGCTGGGTCGGCGGGTTCGCAGATCGCAGGTACGGCCCCAAGCCCGTTATCCGCACCTCAATCCTCGTGCTGACCGTCGTCTGCCTGATCGTGGTCAGCATGTCACGGGAACAGATCCTTGGCATTCCCCTTGCCGAAGGATCCAAGCTACCGGATATCGTCTTCTTTGCATGTGGCGTCCTGATCGGCGGGTTTGGCGGTATCCTTCAGGCTGCAAGCCGCAGTCTCATGGTGCGTCACACGACGCCCGAAACCGCGACCGAGGCCTTCGGCCTTTATGGTCTTTCGGGTCGCGCCACGGCCTTTCTGGCACCGGCCCTGATCGGCATTGCCACCACCATGACCGGCAGCCCCCGCCTGGGCATCACGCCGATCATCTTGCTCTTCCTTGCGGGGCTGTTCGTGCTGCGCTGGGTCAACGCGGAAGGAGACCAGAGTTGAAGTTCAGTCGATACATCACCCTCACCGCCCTCCTGTTGGCCGCCTGCGGGCCCGCCGCAGACAGCCGCTCACCCACTGTAAACCCGGTGGTCAGTCGCTCTGCCGACTCGGGCGTACCCGCCAAACAGCTTTTCGGGGCCAAGCGCAGCGGCTCCGCCCAGAATCCCGCACCACACGGCTCTTACGCCAAAGGCTGCGTTGCCGGGGCGGAACAACTGCCCCAAACCGGCCCCACCTGGCAGGCCATGCGCCTGTCGCGCAATCGCAACTGGGGACATCCTGAAACCATCGACTTCATCAAGGATCTGAGCCGCGTCGCCGCCAGCCAGAACGGCTGGAACGGGCTGTATGTCGGTGACATCAGCCAGCCGCGTGGGGGGCCCATGCTGTCGGGCCATCGCAGCCATCAGATGGGTCTGGACGCGGATATCTGGATGCTGCCTGCCGATCGTCTCGATCTCTCTGTGGCCGAACGCGAGAAGATCTCCTCCATCTCCCTGCGCCGCGCCAAGGGCGCCTATACCAACTCCAACTGGACCTCTCAGCATCACGCCATCCTGCGCGCCGCCGCCAAGGATGACCGTGTCGCGCGGATCTTTGTGTTTCCGGGCGCCAAGGTGCAGATGTGCAACGATGAAAAGGGCAACCGGGACTGGCTGCGAAAAATCCGCCCCTGGTTTGGCCATCACTACCACTTTCATGTGCGCCTGAAATGCCCGCCCGGTGCGCAGGGCTGCGTCAATCAGGATCCACCGCCTCGCGGTGATGGCTGCGATGATGCCCGCGAATGGGTCAGCAACATCCTGAACCCACCACCGCCCAAACCCCGCGACCCCAACGCCCCCAAGCCCACGCCACGGCGCGAACACACTCTATCGGATCTGCCACAACAATGCGCCGCCGTACTGCAATCAAACTAGGTCTTGGCCTGGCTGCCGCGACGGGCCTGTCCCTCTTTGGGGCGCAGGTCTATCGCCCGGTGGCCTCGGCCGCGCAGCCAGGTGCTGCGCAGCTGGTCGCAAGCTACCGCTGGACACACCCGGCCAAGTGGTTTGGCGGTTTTTCCGCTCTGGCGCTGTCAAAGGATGGCCGTCAGATGACAGTGATCAGCGACCGCGCCACCATCGTCACCGCAAATATTGCGCGGTCGGATGACGCGCTGGAACCCATCACCGGCATCACCCCGGTAGAAACCCACAAGCTGCGCGCCTCAAACGGAAAACTGCTGCGGGGACGCATTGTCGATTCCGAAGGGCTCGCCATTGGCAAGGACGGCACGCTGTTCATCTCGTTTGAGGGGGTTTCCCGTGTCGTTCGCCACACCCGCGGCGACAGCCGTGCCGAAGTGCTTCCCCGCCCCAAGGCATTTCGCCGCCTGCCACTGAACAAGGCACTGGAGGCCCTCGCAATCGACGACAAGGGCCGCCTCTATACCCTTCCTGAACGGGCCCTGACCAAGGCCGGCACGATCCCGGTCTGGCGTTGGAATGGCCGCCGCTGGGAGCGCCCCTTTGACCTGCCAAGCCGCGGGGCATTCCTGCCGGTCGGGGCTGACTTTGGCCCCGATGGCAGGCTCTACCTGCTGGAGCGGGACTTTGGTTTCATTGGCTTTCGCAGTCGCCTACGCCGCTTTGATGTGGATGACACCGGTATCAGCGGCGAGGTGACGCTTCTGCAAACCGGTCTGGGCCTTCATGACAACCTCGAAGGAATCTCTGTCTGGCGCGACAGCAGCGGCGCATTGCGGGCCACTATGGTGTCCGACGACAATTTCCAGTCGCTCCAGCGAACGGAGCTGGTCGAATACCGCCTGCCAGAGTGAGCAGCCGCTTCTGTGCCACTGCACGCACCTGACCTGGCGCCCCCGTCAGGACAAACCCCTTGCCACAATGCCCCCATCTCCGCTAAACGGCCTGATCTTTCGCAGCGCGAAACAAGTCTCCGCGACCTTGTCTAAAAAACGGACTACAAAATGACACGTTCCTATCTTCCTGGCGTTTTCGCCATGGCCGCCGTCGTCGTGGCCTCCAACATTCTGGTGCAGTTCCTGTTCGGTCAATGGCTGACCTGGGGCGCCTTTACCTACCCGATCGCTTTTCTCGTCACCGATATCACCAACCGCGTCTACGGCACCGGCCCCGCGCGCAAAGTGGTCTTTGCAGGCTTTATCGTCGGCGTCATCTGTTCGCTGATCGGCACCCAGATCGTGGGTGAATTCGGCCCGTTGGTCACCCTGCGTATCGCAATCGGCTCCGGCCTTGCCTTCCTGACCGCCCAGCTCCTCGATGTGTCGATCTTTGCCGCGCTGCGCAATGGCGCCTGGTGGCGTGCGCCTCTGGCCTCAACCCTGATCGGTGCATCTGTGGACACTGCGCTGTTCTTCTCCATCGCCTTCTCCGCCACGCTGACCTGGATCGAGCCGGGCAATGATGTGTCCTGGGCCGGTGAAATGCTGCCAATTCTGGGCTCTGGTCCGGTCGCCCCGCTGTGGGTATCGCTGGCCGTTGCTGACTGGGGCGTCAAGATCGGCCTCGCTCTTCTGGCGCTGGTCCCGTTCCGCCTGATCGTTGGCCGCCTGCTGCGCAAGGAAGCAACAGCCGGCTGACCTGGAATGGCGCTCTGGCGATTTTTGTTTTGACAAAACGCCAGAGCGTGCCACCCTCTGTCTCAACCGAAACAGTGAGAAAAGGAGGTGATCCAGTGTCTAAGAAGGTATTGGAGCAATGCGCAGCAACAACCGGAGCGGCCCGCCTCTGAGGCAGCCCTCTCTGGCAGCAGCCATCCGGCTGGGCAAGATGCCCTAACCTGCCTTTGCTCTTACAACTTCATGAAAGGGCCGCCCGATCTTCGGCGCGGCCCTTTTTTCATGGACGCCTGCCATGTCCCAGAACACTGTCCTGCGCCGCAGCCACTTGGAGCCCGGCCAGCGAGAAGGTAAGATCGCCCCATGTTGCGGATCACCGATGAAATCTCCCTTCAGGACTGGGAAATGACCGAAAGCTTCGTACGGGCCTCGGGGCCCGGCGGGCAGAATGTGAACAAGGTCGCCACTGCGGTCGAACTCCGCTTCGAGGCCGCCCGCTCCCCCGCGCTCACCGCTGCGGTCAAGTCCCGGCTCAAACGGCTGGCAGGCCGGCGCTGGACCAAGGAGGGCGCGATCATCCTGCAATGCGACGAAACCCGCTCGCAGCAGCGCAACCGCGATCTCGTGCGCGAACGGCTGGCCGAACTGGTGCGCAAGGCCCTCGTCGCCCCCAAACGCCGGATCGCCACCAAACCCACCCGCGGATCTGTGCGCCGCCGTCTGGATGCAAAACGCCAACGCAGCGACATCAAGGCGACGCGGGGTAAAATCGACCTCGACTAACCCGGCGATTGCACTGCCCCGCGTTCCCGGCCAAGCTGCCGCAAAGTCAACTCGGGGAGGACAACACCATGCGGCTGAACGGGAAACGTGCCATCGTGACAGGCGGCGCATCTGGATTCGGGGCGGGAATCGTCGACAAATTCCTGCAAGAAGGCGCGCAGGTGATGATTGCCGATATTAACGCCGATGCCGCCCAATCAGCGGCTGAAACAGCCTGCGCCACATACGGCGCCGATCGCGCCATTGCCCAGGCAGTTGATGTCTCCGCCAGGGCCTCGGTTGACGCGATGGCCGAAACCGCGCTCCGGGTCTTCGGCCAGGTGGATATCCTCGTCAACAACGCAGGTGTCAGCCACCTGCCAACCCCACTGGAAGAGGTCAGCGAAGACGACTTTGACCGCGTCTTTGCCGTCAACATGAAGTCGGTCTACCTCACGGCCCGGGCCCTGGTGCCGCATATGAAATCCCGTCAATCCGGGGCAATCCTCAATGTCGCCTCGACTGCGGGGGTGTCACCGCGTCCCAATCTCAACTGGTACAACGCATCCAAGGGCTGGATGATCACCGCGACCCGCACCATGGCGGTAGAGCTTGCCCCCTCTGGCGTCCGCGTCAATGCGATCAACCCGGTTGCGGGCGAAACCCCCTTGCTGAAAACCTTCATGGGAGAGGACACACCCGAAATCCGCGCCAAATTCCTCTCCACCATTCCTATCGGCCGGTTTTCCACCCCCGAAGACATGGGCAATGCCGCCTGCTACCTGTGCTCGGACGAGGCCAGCATGGTCACAGGCGTCGCGTTGGAAGTCGACGGCGGCCGCTGCATCTGACCCCGCAGCCAGACGCAGCCCCGTCCGTCATCTTTCCCCAAATACTCCCGCCGGAGGCATCCCACCCTTCGGCACATCACAAAGGATGAAGGCATGAAACCCGGTCCCCTGAACCTGATCACCGATGTCCCCGGCCTGAAGGTTGGCAATGCCCAGGACCGGACGCTGAAATCCGGCACCACGGTACTGACCGCCAATCAGCCCTTCACCGCCGGGGTGCACGTCATGGGCGGCGCGCCGGGGACACGGGAAACCGATCTGCTGGCGCCCGACAAATCCGTCGCGCAGGTCGATGCGCTGGTGCTCTCTGGCGGGTCCGCCTTTGGCCTTGATGCCTGCTCCGGCGTGGTCGCGGGTCTGCGCGATGACGGGCGCGGCTTTGCCGTTGGTCCTGCGCGCGTGCCGATTGTGCCGGGGGCCATACTTTTTGATCTGCTGAACGGCGGTGACAAATCTTGGCAGCACAACCCCTATGCCGCTCTTGGGCGCGCCGCCTATGACGCGGCTGCGGTCGAATTTGATCTGGGCAGCGTGGGCGCGGGCGCCGGCGCGCTGGCTTCGCGCGTCAAAGGCGGGCTTGGGTCTGCATCTTTTGTGCTGCCGGGCGGGGTGACTGTCGGCGCACTGGTGGCCGCCAATCCCCTTGGCTCCGTTACAACACCGGGCGATCGCCATTTCTGGGCCGCGCCCTTCGAGATTGGCAATGAATTCGGCGGGGTTGGTGCCGATCCACGCGGCGGGTTTGCAAGCCCGGACCCCAGCCTCAAGGTCGCGTCCATGCTGGAACTGGCCGCCGCGGCAGAGCTCCCGAGCGAAGGCAGCAACACCACAATCGCCATCGTCGCAACGGATGCCCCGCTCAGCAAATCACAATGCCAACGCCTCGCCATCGCCGCCCATGACGGGATCGCACGGGCCATCGTGCCTGCTCATTCGCCGGGGGACGGGGATCTGGTGTTTGCGCTCAGCACCGGTGATGCCAGCACAGCCACCCCCGGCGGAGAGCTTGAGGCAGATCTGGGCGACATCTGCCACGCCGCCGCGCTGTGCCTCAGTCGGGCCATTGCACGGGCCGCCGCCGAGGCGCGCGCCGAACCGGGGGATCTGCTCCCTGCCTGGAACGATCTCCGCTAAACCCGCGTTTCATGGTCACAATCCCGCCAACGCGCCTCTGCCTGGGCTTCCGTGGCTTGACCTATGTCCTTTGCGGGCCAATTGGTGGGACCAACCGGTACCACGCGGGAATGCGTCAACACGTCCGTTTGACTCTTCCCGCCGCCGGGCGCGTATTGACCAAGCCAACTCAATTTTGGAGCAAGCGAAATGAAACTTATGACTGCTGTTGCGGCTCTCGGCCTGCTGGCCGCCCCTGCCTTCGCCGAAGGTGACCCGGACAAGGGCGAAAAAGGCTTCAACAAATGCAAATCCTGCCACATGGTCGTCTCTGATGCAGGCGATGTGATCATCAAGGGTGGCAAGACTGGCCCGAACCTGTGGGGTGTCGTTGGTCGCACCGCTGGCTCGGTTGAGGGCTTCAACTACGGTGATGACATCGTTGCCGCGGGCGAACAGGGCCTGGCTTGGGACGCTGAAAGCTTTGCCGCCTACACCGCAGACCCCAAGGGGTTCCTGCGTGAATACCTGGACGATTCCAAAGCGAAATCCAAAATGTCCTTCCGCCTGAAAAAAGGTGCCGAAGACATCTATGCCTTCCTCGCGCAGCACGGCCCGGCTGAGGCAGAGACCGCCAGCGAAGACGCAGCCACCAACTGATCCCGGCTGTCATCCATCTGCAAAAGCCGCGCGCCCCTGGCCGCGGCTTTTCGCACAATTGCCATATCGCAAATGCTGGTTTATCAGCCAGTCAGGATCGGCGCAGAGCCACTGCGCACCTGCCTTTCACGCTCAACCTGCTCACTTTCGTCACACCTGCATCGGGACATGATGGGACACGATTTTCTGCTGATGACCTGCCTTTTTGCACGCTCCCTGCCGCACGGCCCAACGTCTCACCTGCGAGAGGGCCACTGATGTCGCATATGATCCCGGCCTGGGTTGATGGCACGCTCACCCCGGTGGAAAAACTGGCCGCCCATCAAAAAGGGCTAAAGCACAAGGCCGTCTCTGTCTTTGTGGTCAAAGGTGGTGAAATCCTGATGCAGCGCCGCGCGCTTGGCAAATACCATACGCCAGGCCTGTGGGCGAACACCTGCTGCACCCATCCGCAATGGGATGAACCCTCCTCTGCGTGTGCCGTGCGTCGCATGAAAGAAGAGCTGGGCATCACCGGACTATATCCCGAATTCCGCCACCACCTCGAATACCGGGCGGATGTCGGCAACGGGCTCATCGAACACGAGGTTGTCGATGTCTTTCTCGCCCATGCCCACCGGCCCGTCAAACTGGCCCCAAACCCCGAAGAGGTCATGGAAACCCGCTGGGTGGATTATCACGACCTTCTCGCCGAAGTGCAGCGCCATCCGGATCGCTTTACGCCCTGGCTCAAGATCTATCTCAACAGCTACTCAGACGTGATCTTTGGCCCCGACCTCAGCCTTGGCAGCGCCGAGGACAGCTGAACTCAGGCTCTAACAAGGGCGAAATGGCGCAACCTCTCCCGCCTTTGCCCTGTTGCCATCTGAACCCGGCTCCTGCCATGTTGCGCCACAAGCAACACAGGCAGGCTGCTGCCGCCAACTGCGCGGCCAACCGGGGGATGGACAAGATGACCGTATTGATTTCAGGCGCAGGAATTGCCGGGCTGACCCTTGGCCTCACCCTGCACGACCTGGGTGTGCCTTTTCATATCTACGAAGCCACCCAAACGCTGAAACCCATGGGCGTGGGCATCAACCTTCAACCCAACGCAGTGCGCGAGCTGATCGATCTCGGGCTGGAGGACGCCCTCTCTGCCATCGGAGTTCGCACCGCCCAGCTCGGGTTTTATTCCAAACTCGGCAAGACCATCTGGGAAGAACCCCGCGGGCAGGCCGCCGGCTACAACTGGCCGCAGTACTCCGTCCACCGCGGGGAACTTCAGATGATGCTCTACCACGCGCTGGTAGAGCGGGCAGGCCACGATGTCATCACCACGGGCGCGCGTGCGACGGGGTATGACCGCACCAGCGCGGGCGTTCGTCTTCACATCGAGGGCGGTCGCAGCGCAGAGGGCACCATGCTGATTGCAGCCGACGGCATCCACTCTGCCATCCGTGCCCAGATGTACCCCAACGAGGGCGCACCGATTTGGAATGGCCGCATCCTGTGGCGCGCGACAACCCGTGCCCTTTCCTTTCATGGCGGCGCCGCGATGGCGATGATCGGCCACGATCACCTGCGTATTGTTGCCTACCCGATCAGCCAGCCGGACGATGCAGGAATCGCCACGATCAACTGGATCGCAGAAAAGCAATTCGACCCCGCCGCGGCCTGGAACCGTGAAAGCTGGAACCGCGCGGCAGATATCGCCGATTTTCTCCCGGATTTTGCCGATTGGCAATTCGACTGGATCGACATCCCGGCTCTGATCCGGGGGGCCGAGATCGTGTATGAATACCCGATGGTTGATCGCGATCCTCTGCCCACCTGGCAGGACGGTCCGGTCACCCTGATGGGGGATGCCGCGCACCCCACCTACCCCGTTGGCTCCAATGGGGCGAGCCAGGCGATTGTCGATGCCCGGATCATTGGCGCACAGATGCTTGCGCTGGGTGTCACACAGCACGCGCTCGCCGCCTATGAAACAGCCGTGCGCCCGGTGACCACCGCAGTGGCCACCGCCAATCGCGCAGGCGGCGGGCCGGATGGCGTGCTGCAACAGGTCGAAGACCTCTGCGGTGGTGATTTCACCGACATCAACACCGTGATCCCGCACGAAGACCTGGCCGCCCATGCCGCCAAATACAAATCCATCGCGGGCTTCTCCATCGAAGAGCTGAATGCCCGCCCGGCAACACTGCCGTCCGGTGCAAGGATCGGCTGACACCGGCCAGGTGCGACGAAAAACGCCGCGCAATGCGCGGCGTCACGCCCAACTGTGGGGGCCTTTCCCTGAAAGGGCGCAAACAGGCGGGAGATCCTGCCGCCTGCAGCAAAGTGTTACACGCCGATGACCGCCTCAACCGCGCGTTTCCAGCGCGCATAGGCCGCATCCCGCACGTCAGCCTCCATCTGCGGTGTGAACTGACGGTCCAGCGCCCAGGTCTCGGCAAAGCCCGCCTGATCCGGATAGACCCCAGCACGCATCCCAGCCAGCCACGCCGCCCCAAGCGCCGTGGTTTCCTGCATCACCGGACGGTCCACAGCGGCCCCCAGAAGGTCAGAGAGGCTCTGCATCGTCCAATCGCTTGCGCTCATCCCGCCATCGACGCGCAGCGTGACCTGGGTATCACCATCCCAATCCGCCCGCATCGCTTCCCACAGATCGCAGGTCTGATAGGCCACCGATTGCAGCGCTGCGCGGGCAAATTCCGCGGGGCCCGAACCACGGGTAAGACCAAACATGCCGCCGCGACAGTCCGGCTTCCAATATGGCGCACCCAGCCCGGTGAAGGCTGGGACAAGGATCACGTCCTGACCGGGATCAGCCTGCATCGCCAGATCGCCAGTCTCTGATGCATTGGCAATGATCCCCAGACCGTCACGCAGCCACTGCACAGCGGCCCCCGCAATAAAGATGGAGCCCTCCAGCGCGTAGGTCGGTGCACCATCCAGCTGATAGGCGATAGTGGTCAGCATCCGGTTCTGCGACACAACAGGCGTGTCGCCGGTGTTCAGCAACGCAAAACAGCCGGTGCCATAGGTTGATTTCATCATCCCCGGCTGGAAACAGGCCTGCCCGATGGTGGCTGCCTGCTGATCGCCAGCCACCCCCAGAATGGCGATCTCTCCGCCCAGAAACTCTTCCTTGGTGGTGCCGAAATCGGCGGCACAGTCCCTGACCTCCGGCAACATATCGCGCGGCACGCCGAGGAAGCCACAGATCTCGCTGCTCCAGCGTCCCTTGCGGATGTCATACATCAGCGTGCGGGCCGCATTTGTCGCGTCGGTCACATGCGACGCACCGCCAGTAAGGCGCCAGATCAGAAAGCTGTCGACAGTGCCAAACAGCAGATCACCGGCCTCGGCCCGCGCCCGCGCATCCGGCACGGTGTCCAAAATCCACTTCAGTTTGGTGCCGGAGAAATAAGGATCCAGCAGCAGGCCGGTCTTCTGCCGCACACTGTCCTCATGGCCCGCGCTGCGCAGCTCTTCGCAGATTGCGCTGGTGCGGCGATCCTGCCAGACGATTGCGTTGTGGATGGGCGCGCCGGTGTGGCGATCCCAGACCACTGTGGTCTCGCGCTGGTTGGTGATGCCGATACCTGCGATATCGCCAGCCTTGACGCCCTGCTCTGCCATCACCTTGCGGCAGACATCCAACGTCGTGCGCCACAGGTCTTCTGGATCGTGTTCCACCCACCCGGCCTGCGGGAAATGTTGGGTGAATTCCTGCTGGGCAGAGCCCACTGCCTGCATCTTTTCGTCAAACAGGATGGCGCGGGTCGAGGTCGTGCCCTGATCGATCGCCAGAATAAATGTCATCTCTGCCCCTCCCTGGGTCGTGTCGGAGCAGAGATTAGACGCAAAAGCGGTACCGCTACCAGCCCCTACTAATCGATTAGTTTGTCCAATCCGCCTCAGACCGGATCAACAGCGATATTGTCGATCAGCCGGATCCCATCAAGCCAGACCGCAACCAGCAGACGCGCGGGCCGGTCCGCGCGCTCCAGAGGGGCCAGAGTTTCACCGCAGCGCAAGTCGAGATACTCCAGCTCCCCAAAGCCCTCCTCGCTCAGACGGGCCTTGGCGGCTGGCAAAATATCGTCAAACCGCGCCCCCGCCTGCAGCTGATCTGCCAGCTCCCGCAACACCGGATACAGCTGCCCGGCCTTGCCCAGCGCCTCTGGTGACAGGCGCATGTTGCGCGAAGACATCGCCAGCCCCGAGGCTTCGCGCACGGTGGCGCATCCATGCACGGTGATGGGAATATCCAGATCGCGGGCCATCCGGGTCACGACCATCAGCTGCTGATAGTCCTTTTCCCCGAAAAATGCCTCATCCGCACCGCTTTGCAGGAACAGTTTGGCCACCACAGTCGCCACACCGTCAAAATGGCCAGGCCGGAATTCGCCCTCCATCACATCGGTCAGCCCCGTAACAGAGACGGTTGTGGCATAGCCTTCGGGATAGATCTGATCGGGATCCGGCACATAGATCGCATCCACACCATAAGGGGCCAGCTTCTCTGCGTCCGCCAGTTCAGTGCGTGGATATTTCGCCAGATCCTCGGCATTGTTGAACTGCTTGGGGTTCACAAAAATCGTGACAATCACCCGGTCGCAGGCCGCCTTGGCCGCAGCAACCAGCGACAGATGCCCCTCGTGCAGCGCACCCATGGTGGGCACCAGACCAATGCGGGCACCCTCGCGGCGCCATTCGGAATGCAACGCGCGCAGATCGCTCAGGCGGCGCAGGATCGGGGCAGTCATGATGGGATCAGTCCTTTTGCGGGGCCTTGGACGCTGCCGCCTTGGCAGCCATCGGGGCCTGGTCTGCAAACACATGCGCGGGCGCGGGGAAACGGCGCGCGCGCACGTCGGCTGCATACTCGGAAATGGCGGCCTCTGCCAAGGGGCCGAGATCGGCATAGCGTTTCACGAACTTGGGCTTGAAGGCGGTGAAAAAGCCCAGCATGTCATCAACCACCAGAATCTGACCGTCACAGCCTGCACTGGCACCAATGCCAATGGTGGGAATGACAACCTCTGCGGTGATCCGATCCGCAAGTCCCTGCGGCACCTTTTCCAGCACCACGGAAAATGCGCCAGCCTCCGCCACCGCATGGGCATCTGCCAGCACGGCATCGGCCTGCGCATCGCGGCCCTGCACCTTGTAGCCACCAAGCGTGTTGATCGACTGCGGCGTCAGGCCAATATGTGCCATCACCGGGATGCCACGTTTCACGAGAAAGCGGATGGTTTCCGCCATCTCCACGCCACCCTCCAGCTTTACCGCGCCCGCGCCGGTCTCCGCCATCAGGCGGGCAGCATTGCGAAACGCCTGCGCGGGGCCTTCTTCATAGCTGGCGAACGGCATGTCGATCACCATCATCGACTGGCTCAGCCCACGCGCGACGGCCTGCCCGTGCAGGATCATCATCTCCATGGTGACCCCCAGCGTCGACGTCAGCCCATGCAGCACCATGCCGACGCTGTCGCCGACCAGCACAAAATCGCAATGACCGTCCATGAACTGCGCCATGGGTGTGGTATAGGCGGTCAGGCTCACCAGCGGGGTGCCGCCTTTGCGGGCGCGAATATCCTCGGCGTTGGGTGCCATTTTGCGGGCCGTTGCACTCATGATGCTGTCCTCTCCGTTCGCATTGCGCACCGCTAGCAATTTACGCTGCGCGCTTCTAGGGGGCGAAATGTCCCGTCAACCTTGATTACCTGACGGAAAATGCGGAACAGTTTTCCTAAAGGTCACAAAATACGGCCACCACCAGAGGGAGACACCACCGATGACACGACTGCCATTCCTGTTTGCCGCCAGTTCCGCACTGGCCATTCTGGCGGGGGCCGCATCCGCGCGCGACACCGTCACCGTGGCCCTTCAGCTGGAACCGCCGCATCTTGACCCCACCAGCGCCGCTGCGGGCGCCATTGATCAGGTGCTTTATTCCAACGTCTTCGAGGGGCTCACCCGCTTCATGGGCGACGGCTCGGTTGTGCCGGGCCTTGCCGAGAGCTGGGAGATCTCAGAGGATGGGCTTACCTATACCTTCCGCCTGCAGGATGGCGTGACCTTCCATGATGGCACCTCGATGGACGCAGAGGATGTGAAATTCAGCCTCGACCGCGCCCGCGCCGAGGATAGCACAAACGCGCAAAAAGCGCTGTTTGCCGATATTGCCAGTGTGGATGCCGTTGACCCGCTGACTGTCCAGATCACCCTGTCACAGCCCAACGGCAATCTGCTGTTCAACCTCGCATGGGGCGATGCCGTCATCGTCGCACCAGAGAGCATCGACACGATCAAGACCGCCCCCGTTGGCACCGGTGCCTTCACCTTCACCAACTGGGTGCAGGGTGATCGCATCGACCTTGCCCGCAACCCGGATTACTGGGGCGAGGCCCCGGCGCTGAGTGCGGCGACCTTTAAATTCATCTCTGACCCGACCGCCGCCTTTGCCGCGATGATGGCTGAGGATGTGGATGCGTTCTCCGGCTTCCCCGCACCAGAGAACCTGCCCCAATTCGAGGCCGACCCAAGGTTCCAGGTTCTTGTTGGCTCCACCGAGGGTGAGACGATTCTGTCGATCAACAACAAACAGGCGCCCTTCGACAATCCCAAGGTCCGCGCCGCCGTGGCCCATGCGATCGACCGACAGGCGATCATTGATGGCGCGATGTTTGGCTACGGCACCCCGATCGGCACCCATTTCGCGCCCCACAACCCGGCCTATGTCGATCTGACCGGCACCAGCGCCCATGACCCGGAGAAAGCCCGCGCACTGCTGGCAGAGGCGGGTCTGGCCGATGGCTTCACCACCACGCTGCACCTGCCGCCGCCGTCCTACGCCCGCCGGGGAGGAGAGATCATCGCCGCGCAACTGGCCGAGGTCGGCATCACCGCCGAGATCATCAATGTGGAATGGGCGCAGTGGCTGGAAACCGTGTTCCGGGGCAAGAATTTCGGTCTGTCGATCGTCAGCCACACCGAACCGATGGATATCGGCATCTATGCCCGGCCCGATTACTACTTCCAGTATGACAACGCAGCCTTTCAGGACCTGATGGCAGAGCTGACCGGCACCACCGATCCCGACGCCCGCACCAAGATGCTGCAACAGGCGCAGGAGATCATTGCCAATGACTATGTGAACGGCTTCCTGTTCCAGCTGGCATCATTGAGCGTCGCCAAGGCCGATCTGCAGGGGCTCTGGGCCAATGCCCCGACACAAGCCACCGATCTGACGGCGGTGAGCTGGGCAAAATAAGCCCCAAAACCCCAGGATCAGAGCCACAACAGCAGCGCCCCAAGCGGGCGCTGTTTTCTGTTTCAGCCGCTCAACCCAGCCCCCGCCGCCGGCGCAGCATGGCAACCGACTCGCGGATCTGGTCGCGCACGGGGCCGGGGCGCGGATCATCGCGCAACGTGGTGAACCAATGCTCTGGCGGATTGCGCCCCAGACGGTGGCCCTTGAACTCCAGCCCGCGCAGGACCTCCTCAGCCGCTGGTGGCAGACGGTCGGGGATCTCATGCCCGTTCAGGGTTGCCCACACCCCGGTCCACAGTCGACCGACGGACCAGGGGTTATACCCGCCACCGCCCAACACCAGATAGCGCGGCGCAAGCGACCGCAGCGCCGCGACCACCGACCAATGGGCATTGTTGGACAGGTCCAGATGCGCCAGCGGATCCTCGGTGACCGCATCCGCCCCGCATTGCAGGACCACCGCATCCGGCGCAAAATCCGCCACCGCAGGCAGGATCAGCTCCTCACGGATATAGGCCATCTCACTGTCATTGAACCCACGAGGCACTGGCAGGTTCAGCGCGCTGCCCCCCGCATCATCGGCCAGCTGACCAGTCTTGGGCCAGAGATTTTCCTCGTGCGTCGAGATCATCAGCACGTCCGGATCGCCGGCAAAACCGTGCTCGACCCCATCCGCGTGATGGGCATCGATGTCCACATAGGCAATCCGCTGCGCCCCGTGATGGCGCAGGGACAGCATCGCCAGCACCGGATCATTGAGATAGCAGAACCCATTGGCCCGATCCGGCATGCCGTGATGTGTCCCGCCCGCCGGGTTGTAGACCACGCCACCGTCCCGCAGCAGCTCTCCCGCCAGGATAGAACCGCCAGCCGCCGTGGCTGGCCTGCGAAAGATCTCTGGAAAGACGGGGTTCGAAATTGTCCCGATGTTGAACCGCGCCTTGACCTCTTCGCTGACCTCTTGCGCGACCTCAGCCGCCTGCAGCGCGGCAATGTAGTCGGGGCTGTGCCAGCTGTGCAGCGCCGCAGGCTTGGCACGCGGAGAGGCGCGGTACTGGCTCAGCGGCAACCAGCCCATCGACCGCGTCAGGTCCATCACCGTGGACACACGCGGCACCCGCAGCGGATGCATCCGCCCATAGCTGGAGCCGCGATAGATCTCGGAGCCGATGAACAGCGGGGCGTCCGTTTCGGAAACGGCAATCACATCCAGCGCCTCATCAGCGACGCTCTCGGACATTGGGTCGGGGGCGAGGTTCAGGTCATCCAGCGAAATCTCAGTCATGAGCCCAGAGATAGCCCGGAACGCCCCCGCGCCAAACCCAAAGACCCAGGCCGCCCAAGCCAAGATCGAAAACAGACAAGGCACCTGCGCGATAGACGCACGAATGCCACCGCAACATGCCCCCTATACAGTTGGAAATTGGAAATTTTTCTGCTTTTGCAAGGGATCGGTGGCGCCCCCTCTGGACCCGCGCCCGACGCCCCCCTAACCTGCCGCTGATGGGACGCTACTTTGCCAAACGCCTGCTGTCGCTGATCGTCAGCCTTGTGGTTGCCTCTTGGGTGATCTTTTTCGTGATCGAAATTGCACCCGGTGATCCTGCGTCCTTTATGCTGGGGATCAACGCCCAACCCGACACGATCGCCGCCCTGCGCAGTGAACTGGGCTTGGACGAGGGGAAAGTCACCCGCTACATCAACTGGTTCACCGGCATGTTGCAGGGCGATTTCGGCACCTCCTACACCTATCGCACACCGGTTGCGCAGATGGTTGCAGACCGGCTCTGGGTGTCGCTGCCGCTGGCGATCTATGCGCTGACCCTCTCTACGCTGATTGCCCTGCCCGCCGGCATCTATGCCGCCGCGCGCCGGGGCAAATCAGGCGATATCGCGGTGATGGGGGCAACCCAGCTGGGGGTTGCGGTGCCGAACTTCTGGTTTGCGATGATGCTGGTGCTGGTCTTTGCCATCAATCTGCGCTGGTTCAGCGCCGGGGGATTTGTCGGCTGGGAGGCAGGGCCGCTCGCTGCGCTGCATTCCCTTACCCTGCCCGCCATCGCGCTCGCCCTGCCACAGGCGGCCATCCTGGCCCGTGTCATGCGCTCGGCGCTTCTCGACATTCTGGGCGAAGATTTCATCCGAACCGCCCGCGCCAAAGGTCTGAGCCAGCGGCAGGCGCTCTGGCGGCACGGGCTGCGCAACGCGCTGATCCCGGTTCTGACCATCATCGGGTTGCAGTTTTCCTTTCTGCTGGCAGGCGCGATCATCATTGAACAGGTGTTCTACCTCCCCGGTCTGGGGCGGCTGGTGTTTCAGGCCATTTCCGCCCGCGATCTGATCGTGGTGGAGAGCGTCGTGATGCTCTTGGTTTTTGCCGTGATCATGGTGAATTTCCTGGTCGATCTGACCTACGCGCTGGTTGACCCGAGACTGCGGGGGCGCGGATGACATACCAAACGACCCTCCTGACAGGACGGCACCCGAACCTGGGTGGGTGCAAAGCGCCCTCCCGGGGGGAGGGTCGGGCGCTGTCCGACCTGTCGGCCGGACGAGCCGTATCAACGCGAGGCCCCCGATGACCCGTAGTCTCTTTCTTGGTGGTATCCTCTCCGCACTGGTCCTGCTGGCAGCATTGCTGTCCTTCATCTGGACACCCTACGACCACACCGCCCTGAACATCCCCGCCAAATTGCAGGCGCCAAACGCGGAGCATTGGCTTGGCACAGATCACTTTGGCCGCGATATCCTGTCGATGATCATGGTCGGCGCGCGCACCTCTATTGCGGTGGCGCTGGTGGCGGTGGGGATCGGCATGGGGCTTGGCGTGCCTTTGGGACTGGCCGCTGCGGCCAAGCGGGGGTCCTGGCTGGACGAAGGCATCATGCGGGCCAATGATCTGGTTTTTGCCTTCCCGTCGCTGGTCATCGCCATCCTGATCACCGCGATCCTTGGCGCCGGTGCGATCAATGCGATCATCGCCATCGGCATTTTCAACATCCCAGTCTTTGCCCGCGTGACCCGTGGCGCGGCGCTGTCGCTTTGGCAGCGAGAATTCATCCTCGCCGCCCGTGTCGCTGGCAAGGGGGCGGCGCGGATTTCAGCCGAACATATTCTGCCCAATGTTGCCAACCTGCTGATCGTACAGGGCACCATCCAGTTCTCGCTCGGCATTCTGGCCGAAGCAGGTCTCAGCTATGTGGGCCTTGGCGCCCAGCCGCCGGTGCCCAGCTGGGGCCGGATGCTGGCCGATGCGCAGACTATGGTCAGCCTCGCCCCGCATATGGCGCTGGTGCCGGGCTGTGCGATCATCCTCACCGTTCTGGGCCTGAACCTGATGGGGGACGGGCTGCGCGACTGGCTGGACCCGAAATTGCAGGGGGGACGGGCATGACGCTGCTTGATGTGACCAACCTGTCGCTTTCCATCGGGGCGTTTCCGATCTTGCGCGATGTCTCTTTGTCGGTCGACCCCGGCGAGATCCTTGCCATCACCGGCGAAAGCGGATCGGGCAAATCGCTGACGGCGCTCACCATCCTGCGCCTGCTGCCCAACTGCACCCGCCTGTCTGGGCATCTCAGCCTTGAGGGACAGGACCTGTTGGCGCTGAGCGAAGAGCAGATGTGCGACCTGCGCGGCCGCAAGATCGGCATGGTGTTTCAGGAACCGATGACCGCGCTCAACCCGGTGCAGAGCATCGGCGATCAGGTGATGGAAACCATCCTCTTGCATAGCAGTGCAACCAGAACCGAAGCCGAAGCCGAGGCCCGCAGCCTGCTGGACCGGGTTGGCCTGCCTGCCGAACGCTTCCCGCTCAGCCGTTATCCCCACGAACTGTCCGGTGGGCAACGTCAGCGGGTGGTCATCGCGATGGCCATCGCCATGCGCCCCGCGCTGCTGATCGCGGATGAACCGACAACTGCACTGGATGTGACCACGCAGGCGCAGATCCTTGATCTGCTGCGCGATCTGGTGCGCGACTACGGCATGGGGATGATCATCATCACCCATGATCTGGCCGTTGTGGCGGACATGGCGGATCACATCGTGGTCATGCGCAAGGGAGAGGTGGTGGAAACAGGGAGCACCAAGCAGCTGCTTGCCACCCGGCGGCACCCCTATACGCAAAAGCTCTTTGCCGCATCGAACCACCAGGCCGATCTGCCGCCGCCGGTCACGACGGACCCGCAGAGCGTTCCGCTGCTCGAGGTACGCAACGCGGTGCGCGACTATCCCCTGCCCCGCAAACGCCTGTTTGCACCAGCAGAGCACATGCGCGCGGTGGACCACGTCAGTTTCGCCCTGCATCGTGGCGAGAGGCTGGGGCTGGTCGGTGAATCCGGCTGCGGAAAATCCACCCTGACCCGCGCCATCCTGGGGCTGGAACCGCTCCAAGGGGGCGAGATCCTGCTGGATGGCTCCCCCCTGTCGGGCAAGGGGCTGACGGCAGAGCAGCGGCGCAAGATGCAGGTGGTGTTCCAAGATCCCTTTGGCAGCTTCAACCCCCGCCACAAGGTGGCGAGGCTGATCACCGAACCCTTTCACGGGGTGTCGGATGCCCCTACCGGACAGGACCGTGACAACCGCGTGGCCGAAGCACTGATCGCGGTGGGACTCAATCCCGAGGATGCAGATCGCTACATCCATCAGTTCTCTGGCGGCCAGCGTCAACGCATTGCCATTGCGCGCGCACTCATCACGCGGCCAGAGCTGATCCTGTTTGACGAAGCCGTGTCTGCGCTGGATGTTTCCGTGCGGGCGCAGATCCTCGACCTGCTGGCCGAACTGTGCAGCGCCTATGGGCTGAGTTACCTTTTCATCAGCCACGATCTGCATGTGGTGCGCAGCATGACCGACCGCTGTCTGGTCATGCAAAAAGGTAAGATCGTGGAACACGGCCAGACCGAAGATCTCTTTTCCGCGCCACAACATCCATACACGAAATCCCTGATCGCGGCTGCCCCGGTGCTGCCCGATCTGGCAACGGGGGCGGCATGAGCTTTCGACTGACCTTGATCCTGCCACGCGAACGCGCGCGGCTTGCAGCGGCGCTGACCCGCTATTACTCCGAGATCGCCCCGGATCTGCGGATCGACCCTAGCGAACGCGCGGGCCAGATGCTGCACCGCAAGGATGTCACCGCGTTCTGGATCCGTCAGGAGGAGGATCGCATCGGCTTTGCCATCGTGCTGAACCTGCCCGATGACCGCCGAGAACTATCGGAGTTTGCGATTGATCCGGCCTATCGCAGGTTGGGCTATGGCCATGCAGCAGCCAGCCTGATTTTTGCTGAATTCCCCGGCTACTGGCGGATGGGCATCTCGGCCGGATCCCCCAATGCGGTGGCGTTCTGGGGCACCTGTCTCAGCGCGATCAAGGGCGTCGAGCAACTGCGCGACGGCGCGCCATTTACCGAACATCAGATCAAGAGTTACAGTTTTCACATCGCAGGAGCCCAGAATGACTGACGCAGCGCCGCTTTGGTTTGATCCCGCACTCTGCCTGATTGATGGCCGCTGGCAGGCGCCTGCCGCGGGCGAGACCCTGCCGCTGACCAACCCGTCGGATGGCAGCCCTCTGTGCCAGATCGCCCGCGGTGACGCGCGCGATATCGACGCCGCCGTTGCCGCAGCCCGCGCCGCCCTGGAAGGGGATTGGGGAGAGATGACCGCAACCGATCGCGGGCGTATCCTCGGCCGGATGGGCCAGATGGTGCTGGAGCGCTGTGAGACGCTCGCCCAGCTGGAGGCGATGGACGTCGGCAAGCCACTGACGCAGGCGCGCGCCGATGCCGTGGCGCTGGCGCGGTATCTGGAATTCTACGGCGGCGCGGCAGACAAGCTGCATGGGGATACCATCCCCTATCAGGCCGGTTACACCGTCTACACGCTGCGCGAACCGCATGGCGTCACCGGGCATATCGTACCCTGGAACTATCCGATGCAGATCATCGGGCGTTCTGTCGGGGCCGCGCTGGCGATGGGCAATGCCTGCGTTCTGAAACCCGCTGAGGAGGCCTGCCTGACCGCGCTTGCCTTTGCCCAGATCGCGGTAGAGGCGGGGTTGCCCGCTGGTGCGCTGAACGTGGTTCCGGGCATAGGTGCCGAGGCAGGCGCGGCGCTGGCGGGGCATCCGGGGGTTGATCATATCTCCTTTACCGGGTCGGTCAGCACCGGCGCGCTGGTGCAGCAGGCGGCAGGGGCCAATGTTGTGCCGGTCACATTGGAGCTGGGCGGGAAGTCCCCGCAGCTGGTGTTTGACGATGCCGATCTGGACGCCGCCCTGCCGTTTCTGGTGAATGCAGGGATCCAGAACGCAGGCCAGACCTGTTCCGCCGCCTCGCGCATTCTGGTGCAGCGGGGTGTCTACGATCAGGTGCGCGCCGCGATGGCCGAGGCCTACAGCAAGCTGACCGTCGGGCCGGCCTTGTCCGATCTGCGTTTGGGCCCGCTGATTTCCACCCGCCAGAAAGAGATCGTAGAGGGCTATCTGGCAAAGGGTACCGATCTGACGATCGCGGCCCAGGGTGTCCTGAGTGACGCGGCCAGCGACAGGGGCGCCTATGTGCGGCCCACGTTGTTTGCCGATGTCGCGGCGGATCATCCGCTGGCACAGGAGGAGATCTTTGGCCCGGTGCAGGTGCTGATCCCGTTTGAGGATGAGGCCGAGGCGGTCAGGATTGCCAACAGCACCGATTACGGTCTGGTTGCAGGCATCTGGACCCGCGATGGTGCGCGGCAGATGCGGCTGGCCAAACATCTGCGGGCCGGTCAGGTGTTTCTGAACAACTACGGTGCCGGGGGCGGGGTTGAGCTGCCTTTTGGCGGGGTCGGCAAATCGGGGCACGGCCGCGAAAAGGGCTTTGAGGCGCTTTATGGGTTTTCGCAGCTGAAGACCGTCGCGGCCTATCACGGCTAAACCGACATTGGTATTTAGGTCATAGGGTCTGCCCGATTGTTTCGCGTGCGAAACATTGGGGCAGATCTATTGCCGCAACTTGTTGGGAACTCCGCGATATTCACCCCCAAATGGGCGAAGTATTGCTAGACGATTACCGCCTGGCTGTCCTGTTCGCCAACGCCAAAGACCCGTTTGTAGCGCTGGATTTCATCCGCCGGGCCCATCGCCTTTTCAGGATTGTCAGAGAGTTTGACAGTCGGGCGCCCATTGGCTGAAACCGCCTTGCACACCAGCGAGAAGGGCGCCAGCGCATCATCCGGCACCAGCCCACGAAAATCATTGGTGAGCAGGGTGCCCCAGCCAAAGGACACTTTGGTCCGGTCAGAGAACTGCGCGTGCAGTTCCTTGATCTTGGCCACATCCAGACCATCAGAGAAGATCACCCGCTTGTCTTGCGGGTCCTCGCCGCGCTCCTGCCACCAGCGGATCGCCGTTTCCGCGCCACCGGCCGGGTCTCCGCTGTCGATGCGGATCCCGGTCCAGCCCGCCAACCAGTCAGGCGCGCGATCAAGGAAACCCTTGGTGCCATAGGTGTCGGGCAGAATGATGCGCAGATTGCCCTCGTGTTCCTCGTGCCAGTCGGACAGCACGTCATAGGGCGCCTGCGCAAGGGCTGCATCATTCTCTGCCAGCGCCGAATAAACCATGGGGAGTTCATGGGCGTTGGTGCCGATGGCTTCCACCTCGCGGCGCATGGCGATCAGGCAGTTGGAGGTGCCGGTGAATTTGTCGCCCAGCCCTTCCTGCATTGCCTGCACACACCAATCCTGCCAAAGGAATCCGTGCCGTCGGCGGGTGCCGAAATCAGCAATGCTGAGGCCGTCAATCTCGCGCAGCTGTTCGATCTTTTCCCAGACGCGGGTCATCGCGCGGGCATAAAGCACCTGCAATTCAAACCGCCCCATGCTGTTGATCACCGCGCGACTGCGCAGTTCCATCAGCACCGCAAGTGCGGGAATTTCCCAGAGCATGACCTCAGGCCACTTGCCCTCGAATGTCAGCTCGTACTGGTCGCCTTTGCGCTCCAGCTCGTATGGCGGCAGGCGCAGCCCTTCGAACCACTCCATAAAGTCGGGGCGGAACATCTGGCGTTTGCCATAGAAGGTATTGCCGCGCAGCCAGGTGCTTTCACCGCGGGACAGCGACAGCGATCGGATATGGTCGAGCTGTTCGCGTAGCTCCCCTTCGTCAATCAGCTTGGCCAGCGGAATATGTTTGGACCGGTTGATGAGAGAGAAGCGGACATTGGTATCGCGTCTGTTGCGATAGACCGACTGACACATCAACAGCTTGTAGAAATCCGTGTCGATCAGCGACCGCACGATCGGGTCGATCTTCCACTTGTGGTTATAAACGCGGGTTGCAATGTCCACAGGCGGGCCTCATCCATCGTGTTACACTGGTTGATAAAACAGCGCTGCCGCAGGGGCAAAGGAAATCAACCCGCAGCGCGGCTGGCGACCTGCTGGCAATGCTTGCGCAGAACCGCAATCAGATCTGAACGGTTGATCGGCTTGCTGAGAAAATCATCCATTCCGGCGCGCAAGCAGGCCTCTCTGTCGGAGTCAAAGGCATTGGCGGTCAGGGCGGTGATAATGGGCTGTGCGATTTCCATCTCGCGAATTGCTTCTGTCGCCTCAAGGCCGGTCATGACCGGCATCGACATATCCATGAGAATAACGTCTGGGCGGAAATCCACGGCCTGCTCCACCGCTTCGGAGCCGTCCATGGCAAATGCCAGCTCTACCGGTTCGTCCTGCAGATATTTCTCGATCAGGAGACGGTTGATGCGATTGTCTTCCGCCACCAGAATCCGCAGCCCATCCAACGCGTTGTCCTGATAATCGCTGATCTGCGCATTTTCGACGACCGCATCGCCAGTGGCCGGGTTCATCCGCAGATAGGCCGAGAACGTCGCGCCCTGACCCAGTTCAGAGCGCACGGTGATATCCCCGCCCATCGCCTCGCACAGAAGCCGCGAGATGGTCAGGCCCAGCCCCGTGCCGCCAAACCGGCGGGTGATGGCAGCATCTGCCTGGGAAAAACGCTCGAATATCCGGCTTTGTTGTTCCGGTGCGATCCCGATGCCGCTGTCTTTTACCGAAAAGCGCAGGGTCACGTGATCACGGGTGTGGTCAGCGTTCACAGAGACAACTACCGCGCCGTCGTCGGTGAATTTCACCGCATTGCCAACAAGGTTGAGGATCACCTGCCGCAGTCGGCGGTCATCACCGTTGAGAAGCTGCGGCACATCCTCGGCAATATCGAGATGAAGCTGGATGCCCTTTTCCTGGGCCTGCGGTTCGAACAGCTTGAGCGTTTGCTGGAAACAAGCGCGCGGATCGAAATCAACCTCGCTCAGCGTAACCTCTCCGGCGTCCATCTTGGACAGGTCAAGGACATCATTTATCAGCGACAGCAGCGTCCGGGCAGAACCCAGAATGGTGTCCGCGTAAAGGCGCTGTTCCTCGTCCAGCTCTGTTCGTTCCAGCATCTGCGCCATGCCGATCACCCCGTTCATGGGGGTGCGAATTTCATGGCTCATCGTGGCGAGAAATTCGGATTTGACGCGCGCCCCTTCTTCGGCTGCGATACGGGCATCATTGAGCTGCTGTTCATATTGCTTGGCTGCGGTCATGTCCCGTTCAACCGCGATGACGGTTTCAACCGACCCATCTTCACGCAGCATCGGAACCTGATTGGTTTCGAGCCAGATCAGCTGACCGTCCTTGCGGCGGTTGCGGATTTCCAGACGGAAGGGTTTGCCAGTCGCGCGGCCGGCTTCGAGTGCGTCAATGACCGCCTGATCCGTATCTTCGCCGTTCAGAAGCTCCCCCGGCAGTTTCCCTATGGCTTCGTCGTATTGGTAACCGGTGATGCGGCTAAAGGCTTCGTTCACCCAGGTGATGCGCCCATCAGAATCCATCAGGAAAACGCTGTCATTGGCGTTTTCGGCCACGACCGCCAACCGTTCAGACTGCAGCTGCTGGGCCTGCAACTTGGCGTTGATCTGCTCCAGCTGTTTGTTTTGCAGGGCCACCGCCAAAGTGTTCTTGCGACTGCGGTGAAACCTGTTGGTGATGAAGTTCACAAAGAAAATGACGCTCAGATAGAGGATCAGAAGACCAGCCAGCTGAAAGGCATGAAAGGCCTCGAACTCCGGCTCGCCAATCGCGCTCCAGACGACGCTGAGAAGGGCTGCTGCAGCAAAAACCAGAAGGCGCACAATGCCCGCCATCGGATGATGCGGCAGGCTGACCGTGGCATTGATCGCGGCCCCAATCAGGATACCAAGAGAGAACAGGGTTGCGGCATGGGTTTCATGCAGATCAGCAGGCCCCGGATCCATGAACAGCCCCGGCGCGCAGGCAACAAATGCAACGGATGCTGCCTGAATGAGGGCTGTGACAGTGGACAGACGCAGCAAAGGGCGCACCGGTGTCGGCCGTTCGACCGGTGAAATGCGGCGCAGGTACATCGTATCGATCGTGTCACCGACCACGGCCACCAGGAAACAGATCAGGCCGATGCTGGGTGACAACAAAATCCCGATGAGCGTCGCGAGAAGGACAAAGGTGCTTTGACGGAAGAGGTAATACCGCACACGCCCATTGGCGTAGCGGTTCATCAAACCGCGACGGCTGTAGCGACGGTGATAGGTTTCCAAAGGCCCATCAGTATTCTGGGCGGACCGCTGCACCAATTGTCAAATCCCTAGTGGCAATACCAATACCCAATATCAAGAAAGAGTTAACAACTTATCGCTGCATACTCTAGATTAACGCAACCCCCGCATTTTTCATTTTATCAATGGCCGCTTGAAGCGAGCCATCAAGATCGATCGCCCGACATGCCGCCAGATCCACCGTCACGTCATAACCCAGACGGGCCGCATCCAGCGCAGAAAATGCAACGCAGAAATCGGTTGCGAGCCCTGCCAGTGTAAGCGCGCCTATGCCCCGCTCTTGCAGGTAGCCGTGCAAGCCGGTTGGCGTGCTTTGATCGTTTTCAAAGAACGCAGAATAGCTGTCGATCTGACGGCGATATCCCTTGCGAATGATGAGATCCCCGGACAGACCCAGATCAGGATGGAACGCAGCGCCGGGGCTGTCGATCACGCAATGATCGGGCCACAGGACCTGCGGACCATATGGCATGTCGATCATCTCATAGGCGGCTTTGCCCGGATGGCTGGAGGCAAAAGAGCTGTGAGCGGCCGGGTGCCAGTCCTGGGTGTAGATCACGGCATCATGCCCTGCCATCAAGGCGTTGATCGGGGCGACCACCGCGTCCCCGTCCGGAACAGCCAGCGCACCGCCCGGGCAGAAATCATTCTGCACATCAATCACGATCAGGGCCTTGGTCATATCGCTCTCCGCTTGGACGTCATGAAGGTCAGACCTCTAGGGGTACGCGGAGGGGTGGCGTGCGTCAATTCTCGCCTGCTCTGGCGCTTGCAGGAAACAGAGCCGTTGTGTAAGGCCAAGGCATGTATACGATCGCTGCACTCTATCATTTCACCCGTTTCGAAGACCCCGCTGCGCTGAAGCCGGCCCTTTTGGAGCTGTGCGAGGCAAATGCCGTCAAGGGCTCGCTGTTGCTGGCGCAGGAAGGGATCAATGGCACCATTGCAGGCCCCCGCGCAGGGATCGACGCGGTGCTCGCCCATATCCGGGCCTTGCCCGGCTGCGCTGGTCTGGAATGGAAGGAAGCCGAGAGCGACCATCCCCCCTTTGGTCGGATGAAGGTCCGTCTGAAAAAGGAAATCGTCACCATGGGCCAGCCGGACGTCGATCCGCGCGCCAGTGTTGGCAACTATGTCGAACCTGAAGAATGGAATGACCTGATCCGTCAGGACGATGTCGTGGTGATCGATACCCGCAACGACTATGAAGTGGCGATTGGCACATTCGAGGGGGCAATCGACCCACAGACTGCCAGCTTTCGGGAATTTCCCGCCTGGTGGGAAGAAAACAAGGACCGCTTTCACAACAAACGGGTCGCCATGTTCTGCACCGGCGGGATCCGCTGTGAGAAATCCACCAATTTCCTGATGGGTCAGGGCGTCGAGGACGTCTATCACCTGAAGGGCGGCATCCTGCGCTACCTCGAAGAAATGCCCGAAGAAAACAGCACCTGGCAGGGTGAGTGTTTCGTCTTTGACAACCGGGTGTCTGTCGGCCACGGCCTGAAGGAAGGGCCGCATGAGCTGTGCAATGGCTGCCGCCGCCCGATCCTGCCCGAGGACAAAGCCCATCCCGCCTATGAGGCCGGTGTGTCCTGCCATCAGTGCATCGATGAGACCTCTGAAGCAGACAAGGCGCGTTTCCGCGAACGGCAGAAGCAGATGCGCCTGGCCCGCGAGCGCGGCGAAGACCACCTTGGCCATCTCCCGCTGAGCGGATAAAGCCACCGCTGTCGCCAAGACGCTGCAGACCGGTTTTCCTGCACCCTGCGCCGGCGGCCTTATTCAGCCCCACAGACATGCCCCCCCGCAGCAATTGCCGGGGGGTTTTTCTGTCGTGACGTAGGGTTCTGTTTCCTGCTCCCTCGCGTCAGACTTGTCAGCAAGGGCCCCAGGCCCGCAGCCTGTCGACACCCTGCCCCAATCCGCCCCGAGACAGGAGCATGAACATGCCGCCAAGACGCCCCATAGCCCAGTTGCCCACCCATGAGGTCGCCAATACGCCGCCCCATCTTGGGGATCAGGATCTCTGGTCGCAGGACATCGTGTTGCAGGAAGGGGTTCTGCGCGAAGGGGCGGCCGGATCTGTCGCGAAACTCGCCCAATTTGGCAAGGATGCAGGCCGCGCCGAGGTGATGGAACAGGCGGATGAGGCCAATCGCCATGCCCCCGAACTGCGGGCGTTCGACCGATACGGTATGCGCATCAACGAGGTGCGGTTTCACCCTTCTTATCACGCGCTACAGGACCTGGCCGTCAGCAACGGCCTGTCAAACCATGCCTGGCGCAACCCTGGCCCGGGCGCCCATGTGACCCACGCGGCGCTCAACTACATGCTGAACCAGATGGAAGGCGGCGTCATGTGTCCGCTCGCCATGAGCTACGCGGCTGTCCCGGCCCTGCGCACCACCCCCGATGTCGCCGAGGACTGGGTTCGCGGGCTTTTGTCCCAGCGCTATGACCAACGCGATATCCCTACATCCGAAAAAACCGGCCTGCAAATGGGGATGTTCATGACCGAAAAACAGGGGGGATCGGACGTTCGCGCGAACAGCACTCAGGCCGTCCCGGATGGCGCAGGATACCGGCTGACAGGGCACAAGTTCTTCTGCTCGGCCCCGATGTCCGATGCCTTCTTGACCCTGGCCTATGCGCCCGGCGGTCTGTCCTGTTTCCTCGTGCCCCGGTTTACCCCGGATGGCGCGCGCAACAGATTTTATCTGCAACGCCTCAAGGACAAGCTCGGCAACCGGTCCAACGCCTCAAGCGAGATGGAGCTGCAGGACACATGGGGGATCCTCGTGGGGCCAGAGGGGCGCGGCGTGCGCACCATCATCGACATGGTTCAGGGCACAAGGTTTTACTGCGCCTTTGGCTCTGCCGCATTGATGAGACAAGGCCTGCTGCAGGCGGTGCATCACACGCGCCACCGCGCCGCCTTTCAGCGCCGCCTGATCGACCAGCCGCTGATGCAGAATGTTCTGGCTGATCTTGCATTGGAAACCGAAGCCGCCCTCACCCTGTCCTTGCGCCTGGGCCGGGCCATTGACGAAGCCGAAGCAGGCGATGCACGTGCCGGCAAACTGGCCCGGATCGGCACTGCCATTGCCAAGTTCTGGATCTGCAAGCGGGCAATCCAACATGCGGCTGAAACAATGGAATGCCATGGCGGCCCCGGCTACATCGAAGAAAGCCCGATGCCCCGCCTCTATCGCGAGGCACCGGTTAATTCGATCTGGGAAGGCTCCGGCAACGTGATCTGCCTCGATGTTCTGCGCGCTCTGCACAAGGATCCAGAAACCGGCGAGGTCTTTCTGGAGGAGCTCTCCGCAGCCCGTGGCGGCAACCGCGATTTCGACCAGGCGCTTTCGCGGCTGCAAAATGATCTGCCATCCATGGTGGCAGACCCTGCATCCGCCCGGCACCTCAGCGAACAGATGGCGGTTCTGTGGCAGGCCTCCCTGTTGATCCGCCATGCGCCGAGCTTTGTGTCAGATGGCTTTTGCAGCTCGCGACTTGGCAGCCGCTGGTCGGGCGTTTTCGGAACGCTCCGGGGCGATGCGGTGTCACGTGCCTTGGTCGATCGGGTCGCGGCTGTGTAGGTCGCGTCTGTCTGAACCGCGCCCGAGTGCCGTGCTGTGCTGCCGTTTTTGGTGCTTGCCCTTGGTGGAACGCAGAGTGCCCCGCGGAAGCGAGGTTATGGGCATTGATATTTTGTGGTATATTGGTTGCGGGAGTAGGATTTGAACCTACGACCTTCAGGTTATGAGCCTGACGAGCTACCTGGCTGCTCCATCCCGCGGTGTTTGTTGTTTTTGGAATTGTATTGAGGATTTTTCTAGGT